>DAORMO010000031.1:0-2618 GCA_035440585.1 Terricaulis sp. | reverse complement strand
GCCGCCAGCGATCAGCGGAGGAAACGGCGCGCGAGCCATTACAGCGCCCTCAGATCAGCAGCACGGGCGTGCGCTTCAAGGCCCTCAAGCCGGGCGAGGCGCGCGGCTGCTGGAGCAAGCGTGCGGGCGCCGGCTTCGCTCAGCGTTTGCACGGTGAAAGAGCGCATGAATGAGCCGGTGCTGACCCCGCTCCAGGCGCGGGCGGCGCCGTCCGTCGGCAGAACGTGGCTTGGGCCGCAGACATAATCACCGAAGGTTTCCGCGCTCCAGCGGCCAACGAAGATCGCGCCGGCATTGTCGATCTCGGCGAGCAACGGCTCTGTATCGGCGACATGCAGCGCCAAGTGCTCGGGCGCGTAGGCGTTTGCGATGGCGGCGGCCTCTTCGGCGTTGCGCGCGAGGATGAGGCGCGCCTGATCCATGGCCGCGCGCGCGATCGCGGCGCGCGGAAGCGTGGCGAGTTGCGCTTCAAGTGCAATGGCGACTGCATCCAGCAAGCGTGCATCGGTGACGGCGAGGATGACTTGGGCGTCCCTATCGTGTTCGGCTTGGCTTAAGAGATCAGCGGCGATCAAGGCCGGGTCAGCTTCGGCGTCAGCGATCACCATGAGTTCGCTGGGCCCTGCGGGCACATCGATTTGCGGCCCGCTCGGGAGGCCGGCGGCGTAACGCTTTGCCTCGGCGACGTAGGCGTTGCCCGGGCCAAATATTTTCTCCGCCTTCGGCAATTCTGCGCCGAATGTAAGCGCCGCGATCGCTTGTGCGCCGCCGACGAGCCAGAGCGTGTCGACGCCGCACGCGGCTGCGGCGGCGATCATCATCGGATGCGGCGCTTCGCGCGCGGGGGTGGTGACGATGCGTTGCGGTACGCCCGCTGCGCGCGCGGGCTCGGCCAGCATGATCAGCGTGGAAAAAAGCGGCGCGGTGCCGGCGGGGATGTAAAGCCCGCACGAGGCGATCGGGCGCCAGACGCGCTTGCAGCGCACGCCGGGGCTGGTTTCGATCTCGCTCTCCTGCGGCAGCGTCGCTGTGTGAAAGGCCGCGACATTGGCAACGGCGGTGTCGAGTGCTGCAAGATCTTCCGGCGCGAGTTTCGCGCGGGCGGCATCGACTGCCGCACCCGTCAGCGTGAGCGCTTCGGGTGCGCGCTTATCCAGCTTGAGCGCCCAGCGCGCGACAGCGGCTTCACCTTCGCGTTCAACATCATCGAAGATCGTGCGCACAATCTCGGCCACGGCGGTTTCTCGCCGTTTGACAGGGCGCGCGAGCGCTGCGGCGCGTTCGCTTTGCGAAAGCTCATTCCAAACCAGGCGCTGCATCACATCATCTTCTCGATATTGAGAACCAGGATGGCTGAGGCGCCGGCGGCTTTGAGCTGCTCCAGCGTTTCCCAGAAAACAGATTCTTGGCAAACCGCGTGCACCGCCACCGCGTCTTCATCGCCGGCGAGCGGCGTCACCGTGGGCGCGCCGGCGCCGGGCAGAATGGCGCGGATTTGCGGCAAGGCCGCGCGCGGAGCGTTCATCATCACGTACTTGGCGCCGCGGCTGGCGGTGACGCCGCGCACGCGGGCGATAAAGCGCTCAGCGGTGGCGGAGAGATCCTCTTGCGGCGGCTTTGGCCCGCGGATCAGCACCGCTTCGCTTTCAAGCACGGGCTCCACGGCGCGGAGGCCGTTCGCCTCGAGCGTGGCGCCGGTGGACACCAGATCGCAAATCACTTGCGCCAGGCCCAAGCGCGGCGCGACCTCGACAGAGCCGGTCATCGTCACGATCTCGGCCTTTACGCCATGCTTATCGAGGAAGCGCGCGAGGATGTGCGGATACGAGGTGGCGATACGCACGCCGTCCAGCGAATAGGGGCCTTCATAAGCCACCTTCTCAGGCGCGGCGATTTTCAACGCGCAGCGGCCAAAGCCGAGCCGCATCACCTCTTGCGGATTGCGCGCAGAGGTTTCGCGCTCCTCCAGCACGTTCAAGCCAACGATGCCGAGATCAGCCACGCCATCGGCGACGAGCGTGGGGATGTCGTCATCGCGCACGCGCAGCACGTCAATCGGCGCGTTGTCGATGCGATAGAAGAGCTCATTCGCGCCCTTCGTGACGGTGAAGCCGGCCGAGCGGAGCAGCGCGAGGCTTTCTTCGGCCAAGCGGCCGCTTTTCTGCAGGGCGATGCGGAGGCGTTCGCGGGTCATTTGCGGCGTTTCAATCTATCGAGCAGCAGGCGGTAACCCTGGTGCGGCATCTCTTTCAGGAAGCGGGCGACGCGAACGACGGTGGCGGTGGAGGAACTCGCCTCCTCGGCGATTTCTCGATAAGAATGCTCCCCGCCATCGAGCAAACGGGCGATGGTCCATCGTTCTGAAAACGTCTTTATTTCTCCTGGCGTGCAGAGATCGGCCAGGAAGGCTTCGGCCTCCTGGCGGCTCTCCAGCGCAAGGAGGGCGTCAATCAGATCGGGGCGCTTGCTGAGCGTCATGTTTTAGCGTAGTAAAACAATAAAACACCAAAGGCAAGCGCCTAGCAGCGTTTAAGCGCGTTGTAAGGTTTCAGGGGCAAGGGCTCGGCAAGGCTTCATCGAACGCCTATGTGGAGGCGGGCCGCCCGCCCGGAGATGAG
>DAORMO010000030.1:11988-19966 GCA_035440585.1 Terricaulis sp. | reverse complement strand
GGAGCAGCCTGTGGCTGCGCCGGGCGCGAGCGCCTGGCACACCAGCGCCGCTGCGGCCGAGGCCGAAGCCCGCAGCGCCGGCGCGTCGATGACAGCCGTGCGCCGCGAAAGCGAAACCCGCGGCACCATGACGGTGGTGTCCGGCGGCGAAGTGCGCAGCCACGCTGTCTCCGGCGCCACGGCGGACGAAATGGAAACCGCCATCGCCCACGCCAAGGAAGAGCTTGGCGCGGTGGGGCCGTTCTTCATGGTCGAGCGCCGCACCCCGGCGACGTTCACCGTCACCAACCTCTCGCAGGTGGCGACGGCCTATTACTTCCTGTTTTTCCTGCTGATCCTGCCGATCCTGGGTCTGCGCGAAACGCCGGGCCGCGTGCCCGACACGATCGCCAAGCCGGTGACGAATGAAGGGAACGCCTAAGATGTTGCGCGCACTCTCAATCGCCGCCGCGGCCGTTATCGCCGCATTGGGCGTCGCCGTCGCCGCAGGGGATGCCGAGCACCCGCACGATTACCCGTTCAGCTTCGATAGCCCCGTTGGCGGCTACGATATGGGCGAGGTGCAGCGCGGGTTTCAGGTCTACCAACAGGTCTGCGCCTCCTGCCACGGCATGGATAATCTCGCCTACCGGCACCTGGGCGAGAAGGGCGGCCCCTTCGCGCTTTACATGGTGCGCGATCACGATACGGGCGAGCTGACGCCGCATGTCGGCAAGCCCGCGCATGGCGGGCGCTTTGTGCCTGTGACGGAAAATCCGTACGTCCGCGCCATCGCCGGCAACGTGATGATCACCGACATCGACTCAAGCTCGGGCATGGAAACCGAGCGCGCGGGCCGGCCGGAAGATTATTTCCGCAATCCGTTCCCGAACGAGATCGCCGCGCGCGCCACCAATGGCGGGGCCTATCCTGTGGATCTTTCGGTGATCACGCTCGCACGCCACGGCGGGGCCGATTACATCCGCTCACTGCTGCTGGGCTATGACGGCGAAAGCAACGGCGCGCTGCACCACAACAAGTATTTCCCCGGCGGCTGGATCGCCATGCCCCCGCCCTTGATCGAAGGCGCGGTCGCCTACGCGGACGGCACCGAAACCACGGTCGAGCAATACGCCACGGACGTGACCGCCTTCCTGCAATGGGCCGCCGATCCGCACATGGAAACGCGCAAGCGCACCGGCATCATCGTGCTCGCCTTCCTGCTGATGCTCGCAGGCGTGCTCTACCTCGCCTACAAGCAAGTCTGGCGCGGCGAGAGCCACTGAGTTTAGCGAATGGTGCGTCGCGAATAGCGAGTAGGGCTTGCCCTATTCGCTATTTCGCCGTTCGCTCTTGGCTATGACCGAGAAACCCGCCGGCCCCATCACCATTGAGAGTTTGCCTTGGGAAGAGTTTTCCAAGGGCGCGCGCTTCCACAATCGTTTCCGCGTGCTCTCGTCCACGCGCGGGGAAGGGGGCAACAAGATCGGCGTCTCCTATGAGGAGCTGCCGCCCGGCAAGCAGAGCGTGCCGTTCCACTATCATCTGATCGAGGAAGAACACATCGTCGCGCTGGAAGGGGAGTGCACGCTGCGCTTGGGCGATGAGCGCTACACGCTGCGCGCGGGCGATTATGTGGGCTTTCCGGCAGGCGTTGCTGCTGGCCATTGCCTGATCAACGAAACCGATAAGCCGTTCCGCTTCCTCATGATTGGCGATCATGCGCCCAATGAGGTCGCGGTCTATCCGGATTCCAACAAGGTGATGATCCGCGGCATGGGCCGCGCCATCCTGCGCGATGAAAACCGGCTCGATTATTTCGACGGCGAGGCGGCTGATACGCCGCCAACCTGATCAGGAAACCGGCGCATCGGGCGCGAGCACCGGCACGCCATCGATCAGCGGCGTCGCGGCGGCGTTCACGTCCTCCGGCTCGATCGCGGTTTGCGCTGCGGTTTCGCTCGGCAGCAGCTGGCCGGCGGCGTCCGCCGGCGCGTATTGGATCACGCCATTGACGCGCCCTGCGCGCGGGCCTTGCGCCTCCGCCTGCGCGATCGCCCGGGGTGCTGCATCCGCCACCAGCGTCACGCGCGCACGGCGGTTGCGCACGTCGGCGTAAAACACATGCGCGCCGATCACTTGCCGGCCCTCGCCATAGCGGGACCAGGAGGGGCGGATGGCGGTGGTGTGATAGAACAGCGCCCCGCCGGTGGGATCGACTGATTGCCCCGAGAGCACCTCACGCGCCACGCGCTGGGCGGTTTCCCAGGTTTCCAGCGCAATGCCGCCGGTGGCGTAGCGCTCAGGGTTTTGCACCAGGCGGCGGTTCGGATCGCCCCGGTTCCAGGCGGAGAATTGCCAGGGCGCGCGGATCACCGTGCGCAGATCCTGGCCAAAACGCTCACCCACGCGATTGACCATCACATGCGCCACCGCGCGCATGCCTTCTTCGCCCTCGCTGCGCGCCTCGCCCCAGGCGGTGGCGGCCAGCAGGCGCACCTCGTTCTCGTCGAGCACGATGGCGACCTCGCGCGTGTTGGGCCCCATCGAGGGCTCAACAGGCACAAAGCCCTGGATGAAATCGGTGCGGATGGCTTGGGCCAGCGCTTCGGGATACATCGCAAAATTCAGCGCCGCCGCCACGCAGAGGAAGCCGGCCGCGCCCATGGCGCGCGTGGCTTCACGCAGGCTGCGATGCTTGCACGGCGTGCGGGCTCCACCGCGCACCAGCCCGATCCATCGAGGGGCCATGTTTAGCTCTCTCCACCTTATCCGCGCGTTCGCCCGCGCGTTCACTCATTTGGGAAGCGCCGGCCGTCATCCGCGTGACCGGCGTCACTTGCGGGGCTTTAGGTCGGGGGCGGGGCGGGCGAAAATGCGGCGAGCCGGCGCCGATCGCAGCCGAGTTCCCTTTGATTTGCTTATATATTTTTCATATTAATTCACAGCCAGAACGCAAAAACGGCCCCCGTTCGCACGAGGGCCGTTTGAATCTGCAGGCGTTTTTGGCGGGGGCTTAGCCCAGTTCGCTCTGATGCTTCACGATGCGGCCGACCAGCCCGTAGGCCTTGGCTTCCTCGGCCAGCATCCAATAATCGCGGTCGATATCTTTCTTGATCCGCTCGAGCGTTTGGCCGGTGGCTTCGGCGAAAATCTGGTTCAGGCGCTCGCGCATGCGCAGGATTTCGCGGGCCTGGATCTCGATGTCGGAGGCCATGCCGCCCACGCCGCCGCGCGGTTCGTGCAGCAAAAAGCGGGTGTTCGGCAGGCAGAAGCGGCGCTCGCGCGGGGCGGCTGCATAGATCAGCGCGCCGGCGCTGGCGACCCAGCCGGTGCCGAGCATTTGCACCGGCGCGTCGATGAATTTCACCGCGTCGTGGATCATGTCGCCGCTCTCGACGTGCCCGCCGGGGGAGGAGATCACGAAGGTGATGGGCTTGGAATTCTGGCTGGCCAGGGCGAACAGGCGCTCCACCACGCGGCGGGCCTGGATATCGTTCACCTCGCCCGTCAGCATCACCACGCGGGCTTCAAACAGCGCCTTCTCGATCACGTCGGGGGCGTTGCGGCCGTCGGCGGGGTTTTTCTCGGGTTCTTCGTCGAGGCGGAAGGTCATGGGCGTCTCAGGGCTCCTAGGGCCGGCAATTTGAAGCCATCAGGTAGGCGGGTTCGATGCAATTTCCTAGCCCCGGCAAGTGGCGCGGGGCAGCCCCATTTGCGCCGCAGAGCCGGCTCAACAGGGTAAATTCCCGTAGAATCAAATCCGGAGCCCAGCGGGTGAGCGACGTCTTCATCTCCTATAAGCGCGAGGACATCGCCAAGATGGAGCCGCTTAACGCGCTTCTGCTCGATCTCGACGTGCCGGTCTGGTTCGATTCCGGGATCGAGGTGGGGGCGGCCTGGGAGCGGCGCATCGAGGCGCAGTTGGATAAGGCCAAGGCGGTGATCGTCTGTTGGACGTTCGCGGCGCTCTCTTCGCACTGGGTCAAGCGCGAGGCCGAGATCGGCTATCTGCGCGGCATGCTTGCGCCGCTGAAGCTTGAGCCGTGCGCGCTGGTTGCGCCGTTCGATGCGGTGCAAACCGCTGACCTTACCGATTGGCGCGGCGCGCCCGATCATCCCGAGGTGCAAAAGCTGCTGCTGCGGCTCGAGGCGCTGCTCGGGCGCAATAACCTCGCGCGCAATGCGCGGCTGCGCGCGGGCGGGCAGAAGGAAGAAATGGTGCGCCTGTTGCGCGCGCTGTTGGTTGAGCGCGCGCGCGCCGGCGCTGCGCCCTACACCTACACCGAAGCGGCCAACGCGCTGCGCGCCGCCGCTTCGGAAGAGGGCTTGCGCATCGGTGAGTTCGATCAGCAAACGCTGTGGGGCGCGCTTGATGCGATCTCCGAGCAAAACCGCCGCCGCCGCGAGCCGCCGCTGGACGTGCTGGTTGTCTCCAAAGAAACCGGCCGGCCTGGCCGCGGCTATTGGCAGAAAAGCGCGTTTCTGCCCGGCGATGGCGACGCACTGGAACGCGCGCTGTTTGAACGCCACCTCGCCAGCGTGCGCGCCGCTGCATGGGAGCGGGATGTTTAGGTAAACGGCGGGTTTTGCCCGCTGTCCCGGTTCTGCCCTTGAAAAACTTGAGTGTTCCAGATCGGGATTGGCGATGCTGAAATTGTCGGCATTCCGGTAAAATGGCGCCTCCCTTAACGCCGAATGGTGGCGAAAACCCCTCAAACTTCTCTGGCTTGTAGTGTGCATTTCTCTCGCGCGCGAAGAGGAAATCGGGGCGGGCGGCGAGATGCGCTTACAGGCGTTAGACAGTTGGCGTGGGGCGGCGGCGCTGCTTGTGGTCGCTTTCCATGCGCCTGTCTTGCATAGCGTTTTCTATGCCAGCTGGTTCCGCAATATGGCGCCGCTGCTGGACCTGTTCTTCATGCTCAGCGGCTTTGTCATGGCGCTGGGCTTTAGCGACAAACTCAAAAGCGCCAGCGATTTTTGGGCGTACTTGATCCGTCGCGCGGGGCGCGCCTGGCCGCTGCATTTGGCGATGCTCGCGCTGCTGCTGCCGGCGCCGATTCTAAGCATGTTCACGAGCGGGGGGGATCCGTTCTGGGGATGGCGTTCGCTTGATGGGCTGTGGCGGCATGTCTTGTTGATCCAGACGTGGACGCCGGAATTGGCGCTCTCATGGAATTTTCCGGCCTGGACGCTGTGCGCCGAGCTCTTCGCCTATCTGCTGATGGGGCTGATTGCGCTGATGTCGCTCGGCCCGCGCATGAAGCTGGCTTTGATTGGCTTGGCGATCACGATCTCATTCTGCTTTTTCTGGAATGCGATGCAAAACTCGCCCGAGTACAATGTGATCTCGATCTCGCGCGGCGTGTTCGGCTTCTTTATGGGCATGGCGCTTTATGAGTTCTGGCGGCGCTGGCCGCTGCGTGGCGCGATCGCCGCGAGCGCGCTCGAATTGCTCGCCACAGCGGGGTTTGTCGCGGTGGTGATCGTCCATCCGTCCGGGGCTGCCTATTTCAGTATCTACATCGCTTATGCGCTGCTGATTTATGTGTTCGCGCATGATCGCGGCGTTGTTTCGAGAGTGATCATCAACAAGCCGCTGGCTTGGCTGGGGATGGTGTCGTTCTCGATGTACGTGTTTCATGGCGTCGCCGTGCGCTGGATCACGATCACGGCGGATTTCCTTCAGAAGCGCCTCGATTTTCAACTGTTGGGCGCGGGGCGAATGATCGACCTGCCCGAAGTTTGGATGAACAATCTCCTTGCGCTGACCTATATCGCGTTCGTGCTGCTCTGCACGCCGGTGATCTACAAGTTTATTGAAGATCCCAGCCGGCGCTATTTCGTCGATCTCTCGCGGAAATTCCTGAACAGAACCGCCCAGCCCACGCCGGCGCGTGCGCAACCCTCGGCCTGACGAACGCGGAAGCCTTCAGACAAGCCGCGCAAATAGCGCGTTAAACTGCGCCACCGCCGCTTTTGGCCCCGCCGCGTGCGCCCACACCCCGGCGGAAACCGCCAGGAAATCCGCGCCCGCGCGCACCAGCGGCTCGGCGTTATCGGTGGTGATCCCGCCGATCGCCACGCATGGCGTTTCGGCGATCTCGCTCCAGATCTCCAGAATCTCCGGCTCGGCCCAGTGCAGCGGCTGCTTTGTGCCGGTGGGGTAGAAGGCGCCGAAGGCCACGTAGTCGGCGCCGGCCTCGGCTGCTTCCATGGCGAGGTGGCGGGAGGCATGGCAGGTCACGCCCACGATTTTATCCCGCCCCATCGCCGCGCGCGCGGCGGCGTAGGTCGCATCGCTCTGGCCCACATGCACGCCATCGGCGTCGAGCTTGGCGGCAAGGTCTGGCCGGTCATTGAGAATGAACGCCGCGCCCGCGTCTTGCACGATCGGCTTGAGCGCGGCGCCGATAGCCAGCACCTCCGCATCGCTCACGTCTTTCAGCCTGAGCTGCACGCACGCGACATCCCCGCCCGCCAACGCTTCGCGCAGCGCCGGCGTGAACACAGCGAGCTCAAGCGCGGGTGGGGTGATGAGATAGAGGCGGCAAGGATCGCTCATGTACACGCCCACCCGAAGGTAACGATGCTCTTGTGGTTCGGGCATTGGGTGATGTGCCCGCAGCCGACATCGCCGAACATGAAGGGCACATGATCTTCACTATCGATCTGGAACACCAGCTGCATGCGCGTTTGGCATTGCGGGCATTCAGGATACTCGACGCCCTGGATCCAATGCGGCCAACCGCCAAGCTTATCGCCGTTGCGGGGGTTGAAGACGTGCTCATAGAGGCGGTCCTCATCGTGTTGCGAGAGCCAGCCGGTGTCGATCTTGGGCGCATTGCACGTGAATCGGGTTTTGTGGCGCAGGCCTTCACGCTTGTATTCGCTTTTGACGCCGAATTCTTCAGCCTCTTCAGCGTTGCAGCACTCGCGCAACGGCGTCCAGCCGGTGATCGCAAGGGGTTTGGCCTCAAGCCCCGTGTTGCGCGGCGCCGCAATGGCGCCGAGCGCTTCCGGAGGAACGACGCGGACAAGTTTTGTTTTATGATCAAACGGCGCCCATGCATCGGCGCCCTTAAATTCGCACTCGCCGACGCAATAGAATAATTGCAACACGCCAGCGCCGAAGCGCCCGGCGTAATCGGCTGGCAGTTCATCGAGGTTGAGCTGCAGAAAAAGCGGCATCGGCTTTGCGCAGATTGTGCACGCCGGCCAGGCTTCGCCCTCGGCCAGGAAGGGCGCGCCATTGAAGCGTGAGCCGCGGTCATCGCCATGCCCCTCGCGCGCTTCTGGCACATAGGCCGTGCGCGTATGCCTAGCGGCCCACGGCTTGAAAAGTTTAACAGGGTCGGCAAAAAACATGGGGCCCCGCTTTGCGGCAGGGCCCCATCTCTCATTCCAATCGAACAGAACGCAAGCGCCTTTACGCCGCCTGCTTTTCCAGATCCGTTTTCCATTCGCCGGTGGAGGCGAGGCCGTTCATGCGGGCGCGGTGGAGGAACGCGCGCTGCGCGGCGGCGACGTTTTCGCTTTTGCCGCTCCAGGCCTTTTGCGGCGCCGCTTGCAGGGCGCGGCCGTAGGAGAACGTCATCTTCCAGGGGAAGTCGCCGATCTCGTTCATGCGGGAAAGGTGCGCGGTGGCGAGTTCATCCGATTGCCCGCCCGAGAGATAGGCGATGCCGGGCACCGCGCTCGGCACGCAGGCTTTCAGCACCTTGATGGTTTTCTCGGCCACTTCATCGACGCTTGCCTGCTTGGCGGCCTTTTTGCCGGGCACGATCATGTTGGGCTTGAGCACAATGCCTTCGAGCGCGACGTTCATGAAATAGAGCTGCTGGAATGTTTCCTTCAGCACCCATTCGGTGACGGCGTAGGTGTGGTCGATTGAATTATCGCCATCCATCAGCACTTCCGGCTCAACGATCGGCACGATGTCGAATTCTTGGCAGAGGTTGGCGTAGCGCGCGAGCGCGTGCGCGTTGGCGAGCAGGCC
>DAORMO010000030.1:11606-11892 GCA_035440585.1 Terricaulis sp. | reverse complement strand
TATCGAGGCCGCGGGTGATCTGCTCGCCCGGCTTGGCGCCGAGCAGCGGGCGGGCGCCTTCGTCCACCTTGATGCCGGGGATGGAGTTCGCATCCTCGATCAGCTTGACGAGCGGCGTGCCGTCCTTGGCGTTTTGCCAGATGGTTTCGTCATACAGGATGACGCCCGAAACATAGCCCATCGCCTCTTTGGCGCGGAACATCAGCTCGCGATAATCGCGGCGGTTTTCTTCAGTGTTTTGCACGCCAATCGCGTCCATGCGCTTTTGCATCGTGCCGGTGGATTC
>DAORMO010000030.1:10110-11555 GCA_035440585.1 Terricaulis sp. | reverse complement strand
TTCAATGCGTCGAGATTCACTTCTCTGCCCCGCGTTCAAGCGAGGCGCGCGCCCCGCGTCTTGATTGGATATCCAGGGTTTAGCCCGGCTCAAAACAAAACGCCACGCGGGGAAGGGCTTTGGCGAAATCCGCGCCAGCAAAGCTGATTTGCAGGCGAGAATTGCTTACCGTGTTAGCGCTTCCACGCCTGGCAATGCTTTGCCTTCCATCCATTCAAGAAATGCGCCGCCCGCGGTGGACACAAATGTCATATCCTGGGCCACGGCCGCGTGATTCAGCGCCGCAACCGTATCGCCGCCGCCGGCGACGGCGATCAATTTTCCTTGTTTTGCAAGGGAAGCGGCGTGTTTTGCGGCGGCGACTGTCGCAGCGTCGAACGGCGGCACTTCAAAAACGCCCAATGGTCCGTTCCAAATCAAGGTAGCGCTAACATCCATCGCGGCGAGCAAACGCTGCACGGTTTGCGGGCCTGCATCGAGAATTTTTTCGTCCGCGTTGATTTGCCCCAGGGGGCGGATTTGCGAGGCCGCGCCGGGCTTCACTTCGCCGGCCACCACCACGTCGATCGGCAGCAGCAATTCGCATTTGCCCTTGGCCGCTTCCATGATGGCGCGGGCCGTGTCGGCCATATCCTTTTCCGCCAGCGAGCCGCCGATATCGATCCCTTGCGCGTAGAGGAAGGTGTTGGCCATGCCGCCGCCAATGGCGAGGCGATCGAGCTTGGCGACAAGGTTGTGCAGAAGATCAAGCTTGGTCGAAACCTTGGCGCCGCCGACGATGCCGAGCACCGGGCGCTTGGGCTTGCCCAGCGCCGCTTCCAGCGCATCGAGCTCGCGCTCCATCTGCTTGCCGGCGTAAGCGGGCAGGACGTGCGCGATGCCTTCGGTGCTCGCGTGCGCGCGGTGCGCGGCGGAGAAGGCGTCGTTGACGTAGAAATCGCCGAGGGCGGCGATGGCTTTCGCAAGCTCGGGATCGTTCTTTTCTTCGCCGGCGTGGAAGCGGGTGTTTTCCAATAGGATCACTCCGCCATTCGGCAGCGCCGCGATCGCGGCCTTGGCCGCATCGCCCACGCAATCGTCGGCAAAGACGACATCCGCGCCGAGCAGCTGGCCAAGCGCGGCCGCGACAGGCTGAAGCGACATCTCCGGCACGCGCTTGCCCTTGGGCCGATCAAAGTGCGCCAGCAGCGCGACCCTGCAGCCCTTGCCTTGCAGCGCTTTGATCGTCGGCAGCGCTGCGCGCAGGCGCGTATCGTCGCTCACCTTGCCGTCGGCCATTGGCACGTTGAAATCCACGCGCACCAGCGCGGTTTGCCCGTTCGGCGCGTCTTCAATCCGGCGAAAGCTCACGTGCGCCCCCCAAAAACTAGGCCCATCCAATAGAAGAAAGCCATCACCGCCGCCAGCATCGCTGAGGATGGCGACGGCGTGGCCGGCGTCGTGCT
>DAORMO010000030.1:7185-10056 GCA_035440585.1 Terricaulis sp. | reverse complement strand
GAAATACCAGGCGCCGATGGCTGCAACAATCAGCGCGCCCACGCCCCAGCCCGGCGCGTTCAGCCAGCCGGCGATATGGGCGGCGAGGAGAAAGCCAAGATCGACGCCCGCCGTGCGGATGTTGGGCTTTTTAGCCATCAACTCATCAGAAAATCGCGCTTGCCCAGTTCGACGCCATTGTGGCGCAGGATGTCGTAGGCGGTGGTGACGTGGAAATAGAAATTCGGCAGCGCCCAGGTGTTGAGATAATCGACGCCGGAAAACTTGCGCTCGTCGATGCGCAGTTTCAGCGTGATCTCGCGCCGCTCGGCCCCTTGCAGCTGCTCGGGCTTGAATGCTTCCACCAGCGCGATGGTTTTGGCGATGCGCGCCTGCAGATCGGCGAAGCTGGTTTCGGTGTCGTTGAAGGCCTCGGGGGCTTGGCCGGCGAGACGCGCCATCGCGCCCTTGGCGTGATCGGTGGCGATCTGCACTTGGCGGATCAGCGGAAACATGTCGGGCGCGAGCCGCGCGTTCAGCAGCGCCTCGGGCTCAATCTTGTGCGCCTTGGCGTGGGCTTCGGCCTTGGTCAGCATGCCGGAGAGGTTTTTCAGCATGCGCGCGAACGTGGGCGCGCTGAAGCCGTACATCGAAACATCGCTCATGCTTAAACCAATCCTGCGGCGCCAAGCCCGAGCCAGTAAGAGCCCATGGCGATGGCGATGATGACGAAACCGGCCACGCGCGTAACATGCGCGCGCCCCTTGGCGCTCAGCCGCCGCAATGGGGCCGCGCGCGAGGCGTTCCAATAGATCACCATCGCGCCTGCCGCCAGCCCCGCCAGCCAGTAGGGCGCATCGAACAAGCCGCAGGAAAAGATGATCAGCGCGCAGCCAAGATCGCCGAAGGCGATGGCCAATTGCTTATCCTGGCGCGTCATCATCACCTGATGATGCGCCCGCGCAGGCTAGTGCGCCCGCGTGTTCACCTGCCGCGCTTTAAGGGCGCAGCGCGTTCGCAAGCGCGGCGATCAGGAACCCGCCCCAGGGCGTTGCAAAGCCGGTGATGATGCCGATCGCCAGCGCCGCGCCGTCCTTGCGGTGCGAGGGCATGCGCGCGGCGGTAAAATACTCAAGCGCTAACCATGAGCCGAGCCAGCCGACAACGAAGAGGCCGAGGCCGTAGCCCAGCTTATCTGTCGCCAGCATCGCCAGCGCAAACCCCACCGCCATCCCCCAAAGCTGCGCTTTGGCGAAGGCGTTGAGGGTGGGGAGGGGGAGTTTCATTGTGCGCAGGTCGCCCCTGGGTTCCGGGTGCGTCGCTGCGCGACGCCCCGGAATGACGGGTGCTTAGATCAATTTCCCCATCGCCACGGCCGTATCGGCCATGCGGTTGGAGAAGCCCCATTCGTTGTCGTACCAGGAAAGGATCGAGGCGAATTTGCCTTCCATCACTTTGGTCTGATCGTTGTGGAAGATCGAGGAATGGGGGTCGTGGTTGAAATCGAGCGAGACGTTCGGCGCGTCGGTATAGCCCAGCACGCCTTTGAGCGGGCCGTCGGCGGCGGCTTTGATCGCGGCGTTGATTTCTTCCTTGCTGGTGGCTTTCTTGGCCACGAACTTGAAATCCACGACAGAAACATTCGGCGTCGGCACGCGGATGGAGATGCCGTCGAGCTTGCCTTTGAGATCGGGGATCACAAGGCCGATGGCTTTGGCCGCGCCGGTTGAGGTCGGGATCATGTTCAGCGCCGCAGCGCGGGCGCGGTAGAGATCCTTGTGCAACGTATCCAACGTGGGCTGGTCGCCGGTGTAGGAATGGATCGTCGTCATCATGCCGTGATCGATGCCGATCGCATCGTTCAGCACCTTCACCACCGGCGCGAGGCAATTGGTGGTGCAGGAGGCGTTGGAGATCACGACGTGATCCTTCGTCAGACCCTGATGGTTCACGCCGTACACCACGGTGTAATCGGCGCCGTCCGCCGGGGCGGAGACGATCACGCGCTTGGCCCCGCCTTCAAGGTGGGCGGCGGCCTTATCGCGCGCGGTGAAAATGCCGGTGCATTCAAGCGCGATGTCCACGCCGAGCGCCTTGTGCGGCAGCTCAGCCGGGTTGCGGATGGCGGTGACTTTGATCTTGCCCGTGCCGGCGTCGATCCAATCCTCGCCGCTCGTCACCACGCCGGGGAAGCGGCCGTGCACGCTGTCGAAGCGGAGCAGGTGCGCGTTGGTTTCCACCGGCCCAAGATCGTTGATGGCGACCACCTCGATATCGGTGCGCTTGGATTCGATGATGGCGCGCAGCACGTTCCGCCCGATCCGCCCGAACCCGTTGATCGCCACCTTCACGCTCATTTCGATGCTCCCTGCCGGAAATTGCCGCTTGCCCTATATGGGGGTGAATTTTCGCCGCATGTCCTAGCCCTAAGCGGTTGCTGGGTCCAGGCGCGCGGGGGCTGGCGGCTTTCACCGAATCGAGAGCGGGCGTAGCATTTCGTCGCAATGGCGGAAGATTTAACCATAGAAGCCCTCGACGCGGCGCTCAGCGCCGCTGAAGCTGCGCTTACGCCGGAGGCTGCGCCCGAAGCGCTTGACGCCGCCGTGCGCGCGCTGGGGCAAGCGGCGCGCGCCGCTTTAGATGAGGCCCCCGCTTGAGGCCGGCCGCTCTCGCGCCTAGATTCAGCGCGGGCGGTGTCTGCGGCGCGCGAGAGGCGCTTTCATCCCAGGGACCGTATCATCTCTCTCGGGAGCTGGCTCTGCTGCGGGCCCTGGCCTGCAGCACCTGGCGCCCACCTAGTCTTGCTAGGGTTCGAGTGGATGAGCAGGCCTTACGGCGCATGTGGCTCCGCCCAACCTTGTTTTCCTCCTCGCCCTTGATGGGCGAGGTGGC
>DAORMO010000030.1:4556-6998 GCA_035440585.1 Terricaulis sp. | reverse complement strand
CATCTGGTCGAGCCGGGCGACGCGCCGCTCAAGCTGATCGAAAACTTCCCGCTCGAGCTCGCACGGCATGAGCCGGTGGCCGGCTATTGGCCCGTGGGCGGGGAGATTGACGGGCGGCCTTTGCTGGCCGCGCTCGCCAAAGCGGGGCGCAAGATTTGCCTGCCGCGCATGATGAGCCGCGCCGGGCCCGCGCGCTTTTACGCCTGGCGCGCCGGCGATGCGCTGAAGGCCGATGCGTTCGGCGTGCCTTCGCCGCCGCCGACAACGCCGGAGCTCGCGCCGCGCCTCATCCTCACGCCGCTCTTGGCGTTCGACCGCGCCGGCCGGCGCCTCGGCCAAGGCGGCGGGCATTATGACCGGATCATCTCTTTGTATCGCGCCCACGGCGCGGTGGCCGTGGGGCTCGCTTACGCCGAGCAAGAAATGGAGCTCGTGCCCACCGGTCCGCACGACGCCACGCTCGATTGGGTGATCACGCAGAAAGAAGCGATCCGGTGTCGGCTGGAGGGGTTTAGGGGGCGGAGTTAGGTCACCGAAAAGTTTGGAGACCAAAGCGTTGGTGTTATGCCCGGATCGAAGCGGTTTGGCGCTGTGAAGCAAATGGCGAGGTCAGCAATGCGGGCGACACATTCCAAGGCCGTTGACGCGCCCCGTAGGCGCACCCGCCGCTTGTTCATCACCCTGGCAGTAGGCGTCGTTTGCTTTCTCCTCTCAAGCCCCGCGGCGCGTGCGGCGCCTCACGCGTCAATTGTTGAGGCCGCGCTTGCCGGCGCCGATCTCTGCTCGAACGTCTTTCTGAACGCTATGGATTCGTCCGGTCCTCGCACATTGGATCAGCTTTATGAGGACGCTGGCTGGCGCGCAGTCGACCGGCAGCCAGCACATTTTCCAGAACAGGACATCGGCAATTACTTTGGCGAGGCCGAACTGGCGCCTGGCGTAACGGGGCGCGTCGTCTCGGCGCTGGGAAGCAGCAGGATGGGCGGCGGCGCTCGTTGCAACATATTGGTGCTCGACGCGCCTGGCGCGCGCGATCTTCTTATCCGCGATCTGGATTCTTCAGAAATTTGGACCAGCCTGCAAATTGGCGACGTCCCCAATACGAGGATGTACGGGCGCGCGACAGCAAGTCCGGTAGCTGACATTGGACTAACTATTTTGTGGGGAGCGGCGGGCGAGGAGAACCGTAACTTGGAAGCATACGTGTCGGTGTCCTTGATTCCCAAATCTAGCATCGCGACGCGTCGTTTCCCGCCAACGCGCCGATAAGGCGCGCCATCCTCTCTCAGCGAACATCAACCGTCACGGTTTTCGTCCTCCCCCGCTAGGGGGAGGTGGAGCGCGCGGCACGCGCCTGAAATCATCGCTCACGTATCAATATTTCGCTTGTACGTTTCCGGCAGAAACAGAAGCCCGATCACCAGCGTCATCACAGCGATGCCGATCGGGTACCAGAGGCCGTAATAGATGTTGCCGGTGGCGGCGACGATGGCGAAGCTTGTGGTTGGCAGAAAGCCGCCGAACCAGCCATTGCCGATATGATAGGGCAGGCTCATCGAGGTGTAGCGGATGCGCGCGGGGAAAAGCTCCACCAGCATGGCCGCGATCGGGCCGTACACCATGGTCACGTAGATCACGAGCAGCGCCAGGATCGCCACCACCATCGGCTTGTTGATCGCAGCATCATCGGCCGCTTGCGGATAGCCGTGCCGATCAAGCGCGGCGCGCAATTCGGCTTGGAACGCGGCGATGGCGGGCGCGCGCTCTGCTTCGGCCAAGCGGCGCGGGGTGGGGGCTTCGAGCACCTCATCGCCAATGCGCACCTCGGGCGTTGCGCCGATGGGCGCTTGTTCTTTTTCATAATTCACGCCGGCGCGGGCGAGGTAGGTGATGGCGAGATCGCAGCCTTCTTCGTCATAGCGATTGCGCCCGATCGGATCGAACTGCACCGAGCAGGTGCCGGCATTGGCGCGGATGGTGACGGGCGCTGTGCGCTGCGCGTGCGCAAGCGCGGGGTTGGCCGCTTCGGTGAGCGCGTTAAACAACGGGAAATACGTCAGCGCGGCCAGCGCGCAGCCGGCCATGATAATCGGCTTGCGGCCGATTTTGTCCGATAGCCAGCCGAACACGATGAAGAACGGCGTGGCGATGGCGAGCGAAATGGCGATCAGCGTGTTGGCTGTAAAGCCATCGACTTTGACCATGCGCTCAAGGAAAAAGAGCGCGTAAAACTGCCCCGTGTACCAAACCACCGCTTGGCCTGCGACGGCGCCGAACAAAGCCAGCAGCACGAGCTTCGCATTGCCCCAGCGCGCGAACGATTCCGCCAGCGGCTTGGCAGAGGTTTTGCCCTCTTCCTTCATCTTCTGAAACACCGGGCTTTCATTGAGCTGGAGCCGAATCCAGATTGAGATCGCCAAGAGGAATATCGAAACCAGGAAC
>DAORMO010000030.1:2234-4533 GCA_035440585.1 Terricaulis sp. | reverse complement strand
CATGCGGCGAAATCCTCCGCCGGCATCATCGAGCGCGTGGCCATGATCACCAGCAGCGACATGAAAAGCCCAAGCGTTGCGGTGGTTTGGATCCAGGAGGTATAGAGCCCGCGTTTGTTGTTGGGCGCGTGCTCCGCCACATAGGTCGCGGCCCCGCCATATTCGCCGCCAAGCGCCAGCCCCTGCAGCAAACGCATCAGCACCAAAAGGATCGGCGCCCAAATGCCGATCTGGTCATAGCCTGGCAGCAGGCCCACCACGAAGGTGGACACCCCCATGATCGCCATGGTGACAAGGAAGGTGTTCTTGCGCCCGACGATGTCGCCGATGCGGCCAAAGAAAATCGCGCCGAACGGGCGCACGGCAAAGCCGGCCGCGAACGCAGCAAGCGCGAAGATGAACGCGGTGGTTTCGTTCACGCCGGAGAAGAAATGCGTGGAAATGTAAACCGCCAGCGAGCCGTAGAGGTAGAAATCGTACCACTCAAACACGGTGCCGAGCGATGAGGCCCCGATCACCATCTTCTCTTTGCCCGTGGCCTTGTGATGCTTGGGCTCTTGGTTCGCTGTGCTCATGCCGCCCCTCCCGCGCGCGCATACAAGCGTAAGCATAGAGGCGGGGGGAGGATGTTATTTCTAACAGCCGGCGGCGCTTTCCCTCCCCGGAGGGGAGGGAGGCGTGATTAGCCGCCCACCAGCTTGGCGACGCCCCGATAGGCGTCCGCTGCGATCAGGTGTTGCGGCGCGCCGGCGGTTTTGCTGCGCAGCTCTGCTGTCCAGAGCACGTCATAGGCGGCGTTGAGCTTCTTGGCGGTCCAGAGCCGGCCCTGCGCGGCCACGGCTTCGCGCTCTTTCCAGAACACCGGCGGGCGCATTTTGCCCACCGCGTCGCTGGGGCTTGCGCCGGCATCGATCAGCGCGCGCAGCTCGCGCAATTGATGCAGCCGCCGCAGCAGCGCCCGCAAGGCTGAGACGCCTGAGAGGTTATCGATCCGCGCCAGCGCCTCGATGGCGGCGGCGGCCTTGCCTTGCGCGGCGGCGAGGCTGGCCGCATCAAGCGCGCTTTCGCCCTCCTCGGCCAGCAGCGCTTCGAGATCTTCGGCGTTGAGCTTGCGGCCCAGATTGTGCGCGTAAAGCGCCAGCTTTTCGATCTCGCGCGCGGCAAGGCCGCGATCGTGCGGCAGGCCGGCGAAGAAGGCGTCTTCCGCATCGCGCTCAAAATCGGCGCCAAGCTCCTTGGCGTAGCTCTTGGCGAACAGCGCGCGTTCGGCTTCGCTTTCTTCGTAGAAGGCGATGGCGGCGGCGTTTGTCGCGGCGGTGTATTTCTTGGCGAGTTCGGCGCTGGCGTTGATGTCGCCGGCTTCGACGATGAGAAAGCCTGTGGCCTCGCCGCGCTCAATGCTGGCCAGCGCATCGAGCAAAGCCGCATCCGCGCCGCGCCCGTTCACGCGCGCCCACACGATGGTGGGCCCGCCCAGCAAAGATTGCGCGAACAGCGCATCGGCCAGCCGCGCGCCGTCGCGCTTGATCTCATCGTCCGTCAGCTTGGTGATGGCGTAGGGATCGTCGGATTTGCCGAGCGCGTGCGCGGCAAGCTTTTGCGCCGCATCGCGGGCGAAGCTTTCATTGGGCCCGTAAAGCAAAACCGCGCGGATGTTTTTATCCGGCTTTTCAAGAAAGCGCCGGATGGAGGCGCCGGTGATCTTCACTGGGCTTGGCGCGCTTGGGCCATGCGCAAGGCAAGCTCAGCGCGGAAGCGCTGCGCCATGGTTTCGGCCGCGCGCTCGCGCGCATCATCCTGGGCGGTGATTTCGCCGAACGCGGCCGTTGGCACCTCGTAATTGACGATGGTGGTCAGCGCGCCGCGCACGGCGCGGCCTTGGCCGGGCGGGGGCGTCAGCACGTAATTGGCGGTGAGGCGCAGCTCCGCGCGCGTGGCCGATTCATCGAGGCGCAGGCCGAGCGGGATGATGTTTTCCGTCAGCGTGATCTCAAGCTGCGCCGGCTCGCCCGCGCCGGTGTTTTCAACCGCGAGGATGCGGTCCAGCTCCGTGCGCAGCACGTGGCCGGATTTGCCCTCGATCTCGCCCACTGATACCGGGCCGATGGCCGCGCCGCCGCCGGCGGGCGCGTACATTGGCTGAAAGCCGCACGCGGCGAGCAGCAAAAGCGAAACACTGGCGATCAGCACGCGCATCGGGGGCTCCTAACCAGCAACGATATTCACGATCCTGCCGGGAACGACAATCACCTTGCGGATGGTTTGCCCCTCCAGGAACTGGGCGACGCCCGGTTCAGCC
>DAORMO010000030.1:0-2224 GCA_035440585.1 Terricaulis sp. | reverse complement strand
GGCGGCGGCGCGGATTTCATCCTCCGGCGCATCCTTGGCGGCCTCAATCTCGCCGCGCCGCTTGCCGTTCACCTGGATCGGCAGCGTGACGGTGCTGCGCGCCGCCAGCGCCGGATCGGCCACGGGCCAAGGCTCAACGGCGACGAAGCCGACAAGCCCCAGCTTTTCCCAGCATTCTTCGGCCAGGTGCGGCATGAACGGGGCGATCAGCTGCGCCAGGATGCGCAAGGCTTCCCCGCGCGCGAATTGGCTGCCGCCGTCCGTGCCTTTCAGCTTGGCGATGGCGTTGACCAGTTCGTAGCAGCGCGCGACGGCGACGTTGAAACGGAAGTTCTCAATATCGGCCGTGACAGCATCGATGGCGCGGTGCGCGAGTTGGCGCAGCGCGTGTGCGTCAGCTTCCATCGCAGGCGCTTCGGCGCCGGGCAGCGGCGCGGTTTGGCCGTACGCATCGGTGAGCGTCCAAACCCGCTGCACGAAATTCCATGCGCCTTTAACGCCGGAGGCGGTCCATTCCACATCGCGCTCGGGCGGTGAATCGCTGAGCACAAACCACCGCGCCACGTCTGCGCCGAAATCGGTGACGAACGCATCGAGATCGACCACGTTCTTCTTCGATTTCGACATCTTCTCGATGGCGCCGGTGACGACAGGCGCGCCCGTGTTGATCTCAACGCGCGCGCCGTCTTTCACATCCGTTTCTTCAGGCAACAGCCAAGCGCCGGCGGCGGATTTGTACGTCTCATGCACCACCATGCCCTGCGTGAAGAGGCTCGCAAACGGTTCGCCGTTTTCAGGCACGTCCAAGAAGCCGCAATCCCGCATCGCGCGGGTGAAGAAGCGCGAATAGAGCAGGTGCAAAACCGCGTGCTCGATGCCGCCGACATATTGATCGACGGGCAGCCAATAGGCGGCCAGCTGCTTATCGAATGGCGCGGATGCGTTTTGCGCATCGGTGAAGCGCGCGAAATACCAGCTCGAATCCACGAAGGTGTCGAGCGTATCGGTTTCGCGCTGCGCCTTGGCCCCGCATTGGGGGCAGTTCACGTGCTTCCAAGTCGGGTGCCGATCCAGCGGATTGCCGGGCTTGTCCTTCTCGAAGGTCACGTCCTCGGGCAATTGGATCGGCAAGCTCTCCGCCGGCGCGGGCACGACGCCGCATGTGGCGCAATGGATCGCCGGAATCGGGCAGCCCCAATAGCGTTGCCGCGACACGCCCCAATCGCGCAGGCGCCATTGCGTCGTCGCTTCGCCCTTGCCGAGCTTGACCAGCTCCTCAATCGCGCGCGCGATTGCGTCGCGCGTCGGCAAGCCATCGAGGAAGCGCGAATTATAGATCACGCCATCATCGGTGTAGGCTTCATCCGTGACGGCATACGTCGCCGCATCCGCGCCGGGCGGCAGCACCACCGGCTTGAACGGCAGCTTATACTTGTTGGCGAAATCCAGATCGCGCTGATCGCCGGCGGGTGAGCCGAAGATCGCGCCTGTGCCATAGGTCGAAAGCACGAAATTCGCCGCCCAAACCGGCAATTCCCAGCTGTCGTCAAACGGGTGCTTCACGCGCAAGCCAAGATCGACGCCGAATTTCGGCGCCTTCTCGATATCGGCTTCGCTGGTGCCGAGTTGGCCCGCTTTGGCGATGAACTCAGCCACGGCCGGATTGGTTTCGGCGATTTTCTTCGTCAGCGGATGATCGGGCGCCAGCGCCACAAAGCTTGCGCCGAACAGCGTGTCGGGGCGGGTGGTGAACACCTCGATCTTTTCCGCATCGCCCACGATGTCGAACTTAAAGCGCGCGCCCTGGCTCTTGCCGATCCAGTTCGATTGCATCAGCCGGACTTTGTCTGGCCATTTGTTGAGCTGCTGGATCGCGGCGAGCAGATCTTCGGCATAGGCCGTGACCTTGAACACCCATTGCTCAAGCTCGCGCTGCTCAACTACCGCGCCTGAGCGCCAGCCGCGCCCATCCACCACTTGCTCGTTGGCGAGCACGGTGTTGTCGACCGGATCCCAATTGACCTTCTGCTTCTTGCGATAAACGAGGCCCTTTTTCCAAAAGGCCAAGAACATCGCTTGTTGGTGTTTGTAATAGGCCGGATCGCAGGTGGCGATCTCGCGGCTCCAATCGATCGAAAGGCCCAGCAGCTTCAGCTGCTCGCGCATCGCGGCGATGTTGTCGTAGGTCCAGCCCTTGGGGTGGATGCCGCGCTCCATCGCCGCG
>DAORMO010000029.1:20713-20970 GCA_035440585.1 Terricaulis sp. | reverse complement strand
CGGCCAGACCGCCTGTGGGCGCTGCGGCAGATACGCCGCCTTCAGCGCGCGAGCGCGCGGGCTGAGGCGCGATGGATCACCACCGCCAAGCCGCGCAGCGCCTGCGGCGAGCGGCGTAAGACCAAGGCCGGCGCGCATCAAAGTCGTCTTGCCCGCGCCATTGGGCCCGAGCAACGCGACGACCTCGCCCGCCGCAATGCTGATGGAGACGCCATCGAGCACGCGGCGCACGCCGAGATCGACGCTGACGTTCTGCA
>DAORMO010000029.1:15126-20539 GCA_035440585.1 Terricaulis sp. | reverse complement strand
CAAGCGCGCCGGATCATGCCCCGCCAGCGCACGCACCAGATGCGGCGCGGCGATGCCGACAAAGCCGATCACACCCGCCGCCGCAGTCGCCCCGCCCGTGCACGCGGCGGCGCCGAGCACGACAAGCGTGCGCGTGCGTGTGAGGTTGGCGCCGATCGCGGCCGCCGCTTCCTCGCCCAGCGTCAGCGCCTGCAAGCCGCGCCCGGCTGCGAAGATCAAAGCGCCGCCTGCGAGCAGCAAGCCGCCCGCGAGCATCACATGCTCCATCGAGCGGCCTTCGACCGAGCCGAGCGTCCAGTTCACCAGATCCGAAAGCGCGCCCGGATTGGGCGCAAGGTTGAGCGCCAGCGCAATCAGCCCACCCACAAAGCTTGAAAGGCCAACGCCGATCAGCACAAGGCTCGCCGGCCCGCGCGTGCGCCAGCCGAGCATCGTCACCACCAACGCTGCGGCGAAGGCGAATAGAATTGCGCCGAGCGGTGCGAGCGTGGCGACGCCAAACGCGAACGCGAGCACAGCGCCGAGCGCGGCGAACCCGGAGAGGCCGAGCACGCCGGCATCCGCCAGCGGATTGCGCAACAAGCCCTGCAATGCAGCGCCGGTTAAACCGAGCGCAGCGCCAACGATCCACGCCACGAGAGCACGCGGAAAGCGGATTTCCCAAACGATGGTGCGCGTGGCTTCGTCATCGGCGAACGGATTGGCGAGCGGGGTTGGCCCTAGCCACAGCGCGGCGATCAGCGCCAGCACGCCCGCCGCCGCGAGGCCGAAAGAAACACGCGCGCTCATGGCGCACGCAGCACGGCGGCAATGGCTTCGGCCGCATCAATCGCAAACCACGCCTCGCAGGAAATCGCGGCGGGCGAGAGCGACACCGTGCGCGCCTCCGCCAGCGCGCGGCGCAAAGCCGGATGCCGCCCCGGCGCCCAGGCATTCATCGCCGTGCGGCCGTGATCGAAGAAGCCAAGCGCAATCAGCGCGGGCGGGGTTTGCACCAAAGTCTCCAGCGGCAGCACCGCCCAGCTCTCAGCATCACGCACATTGCGCCCGCCTGCGGCTTGGATCAGCGCGTCCATCATCGTGCCGCGCCCGGCGACGGCGCCGCCGGCAGTAAGATAAAGCACGTTCGCATCAGCTGGCGCGGGCGCCGCCGCCAATCGCGCCAAGCGCTGATCGAGATCGCGCGCGATCATCGCGCCGCGCTCGGGATGGCCAAGCTCATTCGCAGCACTGAGCAACATCGCGCGCGCGCCATCAAAACTCGGCGCGCCGTCGATCTGCAAAACCGGCACGCCGAAGCGGCCATAAACTTGCGCCGCATCCCATGGCCCGCCCCAGGAGCGGACGACCAAATCAGGCCGCAGCGCCAGCACCTCCTCGAGCGTGCCGCGCGTTTGCCGGATGCCCCCCGCGCGATCGCGGAAATAGGAATCGTCCCGCCGCGCCCCGCGTGAGAGCGCGGCGATCTGGCTGCGATCAGCGAGCGCCAGCACGAATTGATCGGCGCAATAATCGAGGCTGACGATGCGCTGCGGCGCGGCATGCGCCGGCCACGCAAACAGGAGCGCAATCGCGCAAACAAGAACCCGAACCACCTGCCCTCCTTCAGCGCCATCCCGCGCCAAGAGCTTCACATCGGCAGGTCTTCTGGCTCACGGATCATCGCGTTCACGCCCTTCCCCGCCCCTATTGGCGCGAGTGGATCTGCATGAACGCTCGCCGCTTACAGCTGCGGGCGCAGCCGCGGATTTGCACCGCGTTCCCTTTCAATGCTCCAGGGAGCAACCGATGGGGCGTTGCTACACTATCGGCGCCGATCAGAGAAGCTTTTGCACGCGCTCCTTCGGGCGAGCGAGCAGCGTGCCTTTGGGCGAGACCACGAAGGGGCGTTCAACCAACACGGGATGCTCAACCATCGCGTCAATCAGCTTGGCGTCGCTGACGTTCGGATCAAGTAAGCCCAATTCTTCGGCCTCCTTGGCTTTAGCGCGCAGCGCTTGGCGCGCGGTGAGGCCAGCGGCGGCGAACAGCGCCTTGAGCTGCGTCTTGGTCCATCCCGCCTTCAGATACTCGATCACCTCAACCTTGGCGCCGGAGGCCTCGATCATCTCCAGCACTTGGCGGGAGGTGGAGCATTTGGGATTGTGATAGATGGTGATTGCCTTGGGCATCAGTTGAACGCCTCCTCCATCGGGAAAAACGAGAAGCCCGGCTCTGGCTCGGCCGCTTCCACCTCATCGACGCTCTCAAAATAGATGCGCTGCTCTGGATGCGGTTCCACCCCGTCCGGCAAGGCCAAGTCCGGATCATCGAACAGCATCTCAGCCGCCATCGCCGCCGCCGCTTCCGCATCCGGCGCCTCAACATAGCGCGTTGTGAAAAAGCCGCAGAGGCGCAGCTCGCCTTCGATCTCGAGCGGGAAATTCTCCCCGCACGCAAAACACGCCCACAGCGCCATGCGCTTAGCTCCAACTTTCAGTGACGATGCGCGCGATCTCCGCGTGCGCGGCGTTGCGATCAGCCATCGGCGCTGTGCTGTGGCTGAGATAGCAGGTGATGAGGATGGGCGGCCGGCCCGGCGGCCAGGCGATCATCACATCATTTGTGGCGTTATTTGCGCCATCGGACGTGCCTGTTTTATCGCCCGCGCGCCAGCCTTCGGGCAGGCCGGCGCGGAGGCGCGAAAGCCCGGTGGGCGATGCAATCATCCAGCCGAGCAGCTTCTCGCGCGCCACGGCGCTCAGTTGCGCCTCCTCCGCCAGCAAGCGGCGCATCGTGTGCGCCATGGCGCTGGGGGTTGTCGTGTCGCGTTCATCACCAGGCGTGTTTGCGTTGAGCGCCGGCTCAAGCCGATCAAGCCGCGTGACGGCATCGCCGATCCCGCGCACGAACCGCGTGAAACCTTCAGTTCCCATCATGCCGACGAGCAAAAGGTTGGCGGCGGCGTTGTCGCTGATGGTGACCGTGGCCTCACAAAGCTCTTCCACGCGCATGACGCCGCGGGCGAGACTGGCCTCAACACGCGGGGAATAGGTTACGATATCGCGCGCATCAAAACGCACCGGATCGTCCAGCTGCGGCCCGCCGCGCGCGGCGTAATGCAAAACGCCCGCCGCCAGCAGCCACTTGAAGGTGGAGCACATGGCGAAGCGCTCATCGCCGCGATGGGAAAGCATCGCGCCATCGGCGGTGTTCAGCGCATAGACGCCCACACGCCCGCCGACGCGCGCTTCGATGGCGGCGAAACGCGGATCATCTTGCTGAGCGACAGCTACGCCGCCACGCACAGGCGCGCACGCGGCAAGCGCGGCAGCGCCCGCCAGCGCGCCGCGGCGCGTCCACATCAATCCTTGGCCCGCTCGATGTAGGATTTATCCTCGGTGTTCACGACCACGCGCGTGCCTGCATCGATGTGCGGGGGCACCATGATCTTCACGCCGTTATCGAGGATCGCCGGCTTGTAGGAGGAAGAGGCGGTTTGCCCCTTCACCACCGGCTCAGTGGTTTCGATCGTGGCGGGCAGTTCGATCGCAAGCGCCTGGCCGTCAAACATCGTGAGCGACACCAGCATTTCCGGCTGCAGCCACGGCAGATCATCGCCAACCATGTCGCGCGAGATGGTGACCTGATCATAATTATCCGGGTTCATGAACACGAGGCCCGACTCGCCATCATCATAGAGGAAGGTGTGCTTCACCTCCTCGACGAAGGCCTTCTCCAGGCCATCGGTGGTCTTGAACACGGCGGTGGTCTTCACACCATCGACGATGCGCCGCATCACGATGGTGGTGGTGGGCGTGCCCTTGCCGGGGCGGAAGGTCTCGTGCGAGAGCACGACATAAAGCTTGCCGTCCTCGTGCTCGAGCACGTTGCCTTTGCGGACGTCGCTGGCGATGACTTTGACCACAGAACCCTCACTTGCCGCCGGGCCGCCCGGCGCGCGCTTGAAACAGTCGAAAGGACCGGAATTTGGCCGCCCTCTTAGCCGCGTTCTGCGCCCCGGCCAAGCCGCCCAGCCCAGCACGAGCCCCCAAATGAGCACGACACCCTATTGGGATAGGGCCGCCCACGCCGATCGGCGCCCCTTCCTGGCCGCCCGCGCGGCCATTTTGCGGGCGACCCGCGCCTGGTTCGAGGCCGAGGGCTTCACCGAGGTGGAGCCAAATCTGATCGTCCCCTCCCCAGGGGCGGAGACGCATATCGAGGCCTTCGCGGTCGAAGGGCGCTACCTGCACACCAGCCCGGAATTTGCGATGAAGCGGCTGCTGGCGGCGGGGGAGGAGAAAATCTTCTCGCTCGGCAAATGCTGGCGCAAGGGCGAGGAAGGCCCGCTGCATGCGCCCGAATTCACCATGCTGGAATGGTACCGCGCCGGCGCGCCCTATGAGCAGGTGATGGAAGATTGCGTGGAGATCGCGCGCATTGCCGCGCGGGCGGCGGGCGCTGACGCGCTGCGCTGGCGCGGCAAGAGCTGCGATCCGTTCACCGCGGCCGAACGCATCAGCGTGCACGAGGCGTTTGCAGAACTCGCCCCGATCGAGATGCCCCAGGATGGCGATGCATTCTCAGCCGCGCTGGTGCAGCATGTTGAGCCAAACCTTGGCGATGGCGCGCTGACAATGCTGACCGAATATCCGATCCGTGAAGCGGCGCTGGCCCGCCGTGCGCCGCACAATCCGAACGTGGCGGAGCGGTTTGAGATGTATGCGTGCGGGGTGGAGCTGGCCAATGGCTTTGGCGAACTCACCGATCCCGACGAACAGCGCCGCCGCCTGATCGAAGCGATGGATGAAAAGCAAAAGCGCTACGGCCAGCGCTGGCCGATCGACGAGGATTTCCTCGCCGCACTCGCGCACATGCCGCCCGCGAGCGGGGTTGCGCTGGGCTTTGACCGCTTGGTGATGCTGGCGAGCGGCGCACGGCATATTCGTGACGTGCTGTGGACGCCGGCATGATCCGCCCCGCGATCCCGCGCGACTATCCCGCCATCCGCCAGATCATCCGCCACGCCTTCGGCCAAGACGATGAAGCCAATCTGGTGGAGCAATTGCGCACGGATGGCGATGCGTTGGTGGAATTGGTGGCGGCGTCAGAAATCGCGTTACAGGCGCATATTCTCTACTCGCCTCTCGCAATCGAACGCGCGGGTGAGACGCGGCGCGCGGCGGCGCTGGCGCCGGTTTCTGTTTTGCCTGCGTTTCAGCGCCAAGGCCTTGGCATGGCGCTGATTGAGGCAGGAAACGCCGAATGTCGCGCGCGCGGCCTTGCCGCGATTATCGTGCTGGGGCATGCCGACTATTATCCGAGGATGGGGTTCTCGGCCGCCGCCGCCGCTGCTTTGAACGCGCCCTTCTCAGGCCCGCACTTTATGGCGCTTGAGTTTGAGCCGGGTGTTTTGCAGGCGGGCGGCCAT
>DAORMO010000029.1:7723-15111 GCA_035440585.1 Terricaulis sp. | reverse complement strand
GCGAGCGCGTTTGGAGTTTGAGCATGAAAAAATCGCTGCTCGCCCTTGCGCTGCTGCTCTCCGCGTGCGTGAGCGGGGACTCATGGCAAGTGCGCGGCCCGCTTACGCGCCCTGGCCATTACACGCTCGTCTTCGCCGATGAATTTGACAGCGGCGCGTTTCCGAACCGCGCGCACTGGGCCTACGACACATACCGGAACGCCGGAGGCTGGTATAATGGCGAGTTGCAATATTATTCGGGTGAGCGCGCCGAGAATGCGCGGATCGAAAATGGCGTGCTGGTGATCGAGGCCCGCCACGAAAGGCTCGAAAGCGCGCCCGATTTCGGCGGGCAGAATTACACCTCAGCCCGCCTGATGACGCATGGCGAAACAATCTGGACCTACGGCTTCTTCGAGGTGCGGGCCAAGCTGCCGTGCGGGCGCGGCACCTGGCCAGCGATCTGGACGCTTGCCTATGAGGATGGGCAAGGCTGGCCCCATGATGGCGAGATCGACATCATGGAACATGTCGGCTACGAGCCCGGCCGAGTACACGCCACCGTCCACACCGGCGCCTTCAATCACCAGCGCGGCAACTCACGCAGCGCCAGCACGCAGCTGCCAGACGTGTGCAACACCTTCCACCGCTATCAAATGCACTGGACCGAAGATCGGATCACGATCGGCGTCGATGACCGGGCGATCTACCGCTACAAGCGCGATGAGAGCTTGGGCCGCCCGGCGTGGCCGTTCGACAGCCCGCAATACCTCTTGCTCAACATCGCCATAGGCGGTTGGGGCGGCAATCATGGCATTGACGACACGATCTTCCCGGTGCGCATGGAGATCGATTACGTGCGGGTGTATCAAGCGCCACATGAAGCCCCAGAAAGCTGATCTTGATCCGCTCGAACAGGTCGCCGCGCGCTACGCGGTGGCGATCACCCCCGCGATGGACGCGCTGATCGATCCTGCCGATCCGAACGACCCGATCGCCGCGCAATTCCGGCCCGACCCGCGCGAACTCGACACCGCCTCCGATGAGCTTGCCGATCCGATCGGCGATGACCCGCACACCCCGGTCAAAGGCGTGGTGCACCGCTATCCCGATCGTTGCCTGCTGAAGCTGGTGCATGTGTGCCCGGTCTATTGCCGCTTCTGCTTTCGCCGCGAAATGGTGGGGCCAGAGGGTGACGGCACGCTCGCGGGCGATGAGCTGGAGGCCGCGCTTGCGTATATCAAAAGCCAGAGCGGCATTTGGGAGGTGATCCTCACCGGGGGCGATCCGTTCCTGCTTTCGGCGCGGCGCGTGCGTGAGATCACGCAAAGACTAGCGGCGATTGCGCACGTCAAAATCATCCGCTGGCACACGCGCGTGCCGGCGGTTGATCCGCTGCGGGTGACGCCCGATCTTGTCGCCGCGCTGCGCGCCGAGGGAGCGGCCACCTATGTGGTGCTGCACGCCAACCACGCGCGCGAACTGACAGACCAGGCGCGCGCCGCGATTGCGCGCATCGTCGACGCCGGCGTGCCGATGCTCTCGCAAACCGTGCTGCTCAAAGGCGTGAACGATGATGTGGACACGCTGGAAGCCCTGATGCGCGCGCTCGTAGAAGCGCGGGTGAAGCCGTATTATTTGCACCACCTCGACAAAGCGCCGGGCACGGCGCGTTTCCGTTGCTCAATCGCCGAGGGCCAGGCGCTGATCCAGACGCTGCATCAACGCGCCAGCGGCTTGGCGCAGCCCGCTTACGTGCTCGACATCCCCGGCGGCCACGGCAAAGCGCCGCTGGCCGCGCCGGGCGTGCGCGAGAGCGACGAAGGCTTGCAAGTGCGGGATCGAGACGGCGTGTGGCGCGCGTACGAGGAATAAGGCTCAGGCTTGCGCCGGCGCAGGCTTGGCCGGCTCGCTCAGCGCGAAAAACAGCGCCGCGAAGATCACACACGCCGCCACCGCGAATGGCGCTGCGGGGCTGAACGCATCAAACAACGCGCCCGCGCCCAACGGCCCGATCACGCGCCCCAGCGCCGAGGCCGATTGCGACAGCCCCATCACCGCGCCGCGCTCCTCCTCCGCCGCTTGCGCTGCAAACAGCGCGTTGAGCGCGGGGCTCGCAAGGCCAAGCCCGATCACCAGCGCGCCGAGCGCGGCCGCGGTGGAGGCCGCATCCTTGGCCACCGCCAGCCCGCCAAGCCCCGCTGCAAACAGCGCAAGCCCCACCAGCAGCATGGTGCGTTCACCCAGCGCGCGCGCCGCTGCGCCCGCGCCGCCGCCTTGCAACAACACCGCCGCAACCCCTAAGCCGCCCAGCGTCCAGCCCACCTCGCGCGGGCCCCAGTCGAGGCGCGCTTCGGCCCAAAGCCCGAACGTGGCCTCCATCAGCGCTTGCGCCGCAATCATCAGCAGCGTGACCAGCGCCAGCCGCGCCAGCACCGGGCGGCGCATGAGATCGCGGACGCGGATGCGGGCTTGCGCTTGATTGGCGCGCGCCGCTTTCGGCAAGCTTTCGCGGAACAGCGCCAGCGCGGCCAGCGCGGCGAGGCCCGCGAGCGCCGCCGAAGCAAAGCACACGCGCGCAAACCCTTCCCGATCCGGCGTATCGCCGATCAGCAGCGCGCCAAGAAACGGCCCGGCGATAAAGCCAAAGCCCACCGCCGCGCCGAGCAGGCCCATATTGCGGGCGCGGGTTTTATCGTCCGCCAGATCCGCCGCCGCTGCGAACGCCGCGCCGACATTGCCGGCCATCAGCCCGCCAAACAGCCGCGCGGCGCCGAGCTCGTAAACGCTCTCCGCCCGCGCGAGCCAGAGATAAGAGATCACCCCGCCGATCAACCCGGCGATCAGCACCGGCTTGCGCCCGATGCGATCCGAAAGCCGCCCCCAAAGCGGCGAGGAAATCAGCTGCCCCAGCGAATAGGCGCCCATGGCGATGGTGGCCGCCGTCGGCGTCGCGCCCACTTCAAGCGCCAGGAACGGAAAGATCGGCAAGAACACGCCGAACCCGGTCATGCCAATCAGCACGACGCCAACAAGGGCGAACAAGGAGCCGGCAGGCGCTTTCATCTGCGCTGGTTAGCGCATCTCGGGGTTAAGGAAAGCGCGACATATCGCTGGCGCGAACGCCTCGCAAACACTCAAGCCGCCGGCCGGATCGGCGCGGGGGCGGCGGGGTTGAGGTAGTCGCGCAGGTCGGCCCAGGGGATCGTGACTTCCGTGCCGCCGAGCGCGTGCGGGCCGCCGAAACTGTAGGGCGGGAAAAGGATGATCAGCGCCTGATCGTTGATCAGCCAAAGATGCGGCTTGGTCGCGGTTTCGCGCACGTCCCGCTCGGGCGGGACAAAACCATAATCGGCGAAATCACGTGTGATCTGCTCGACTGAGCGGCTGGTGAGAAAATCGGCCCAGCCTGAATCTTCACGGAACACGTCCGCCGCGCTGATCACGCGGCCTTCGCGCATCAGCACAGTTACGGCGTCGGCGTTGTTGTTCGGGTGCGCGGCGCCGAGCGTGTATTCGCTGCCGGTGAAGCGCACGGAGATCAGCTCCGGCCCGGCAAACACGATCTCGTAATCGACCACCTCGCTGGTGGCGTCTGAGAGGCTGCGGCGCGGATTGCGCGCGACGAGATCGTTGAAGCGCTGGATCTCCGGCGATTGCCGGCCGTCAATGCGCGGGAAGCGGATGTCGCGTTCGATCGCAACCGGGGCCTCATCGCCAAGCGCCTCGGCGCCTGCGGTCGCCGCGGTGACGGGCTGGGCGTCGAGCAATTCAACGCGCTGGAAGGTATAGCCGCCGACCTCCTGCACCGCCGTGCGCGCATCCTCAAGGCGGGAGCGGAAGCTTTGCTCAAGGCAGGCCTGCTGCTCTTGCGTGGGCGCGGTTTCCAAATCCAGCAGCCCGCAGCTGACGCGCGCCACATCCCGCCAGCGCGTCTGGTTTTGCACCAGCAATTGCGCGCCCGCATCCGATACCGAGGCCGCGCCCGCGACCAGTGTTTCACGGATCTCACCGTCGATTTCAGCAAGCGGGCGATTATCGCAGATGCGGCGTGCGAAATCGCCGCCGCGGGCGTCGCAGACATCAAGCGCGGCGCTGATCGCTTCGGAGGAGCTTGCATCGGTTTTGGCGCCGCGATCGCCGCAGGCGATAAGCGCAAAGCAAGCCATCATCGCGCCCACGGCGCCAACGCCACGCACAGACATGCGTATCTTATCCCTTGGTCGCTCCCCCTTCCGGGGTTCTGGCACAAAAGCGCCGGGCCGTCACCGCCAGTCGCGCCACACGGGCCCCATGACGCAGCCGCCTCGCGCGCCTAGATAAACCCCATGCCGCCAAGCCGCCGATACCAGCCCGACCCGATGTTCGCCGCGTTAGGGCCCGATTTTGCCGATCCCGTGGCGCCCGCGCGTTTTCCACAGCACCAGCTGCGCTGGCGCAACCAGGCCTGGGCCGCCGCCATCGGGCTTGATGGGCTCAGCGAAGCCGAATGGCTCGAGCACATGGCGCGGTTTGCGCCCCTGCCCGGCAACATGCCGAGCCCGCTGGCGATGCGCTATCACGGCCACCAATTCCGCACCTACAATCCCAATCTGGGCGATGGGCGCGGCTTTCTCTACGCGCAGCTGCGGGATGACGCGGGGCGGCTGCTTGACCTTGGCGCCAAAGGCTCGGGCCAGACGCCCTATTCACGCCGCGGCGATGGCCGGCTCACGCTCAAGGGCGGGGTGCGCGAGGTGCTGGCCGCTGGCATGCTGGAGGCGCTGGGCGTTTACACCTCGAAGGCCTTCTCACTCGTCGAAACCGGCGAGGCGCTGGTGCGCGGGGATGAGCCCTCGCCCACGCGCTCTTCGGTGCTGGTGCGGCTTTCGCACAGCCATATCCGCTTCGGCACGTTCCAGCGCCTGGCGTATCTTGAGCAGCCGGAACTGATGCGCACGCTGATCCGCCATTGCGTGGAGGCCTATTACCCCGTGCACGCAGCGCTTGAGGGCGAGGCCCAAGCGGCGGCGCTGTTTGGCGAGATTGTGCAAGCGAGCGGCCGGCTCGCCGCGTCATGGATGGCGGCGGGCTTTGTGCATGGCGTGCTCAACACCGATAATCTCAACGTCACCGGCGAGAGCTTCGACTATGGCCCCTGGCGTTTTTTGCCCACGCTCGATCCAGGCTTCACGGCCGCGTATTTCGATGAGACCGGGCTTTATGCCTATGGCCGCCAGCCTGAGGCGGTCTCTTGGGCGCTTGCGCAATTGGGGGCCGCGCTGACGCAAGTTTGCCCCGCGCCGCTATTGGAAGCAGAGCTTAAGCGCTTTGTGCCGGCGTTTCAGCGGACTTTGCGCGACCGCGTGTTTGCGCGGCTCCACCTCGATGAAACCGACTTGAACGCCGATCTTGTTTTCGTGCAGGCGCTCTTCGATTGGCTCTCGGCGTCGCAGGCGCCTTGGGATCAGTTCTTCCACGATTGGGCCGGCGGCGAAGCCAGCGCAGCGCGCGCAGACGGGAGCCCGAACGCGGCGTTCTATGCGCGAGAGGATTTCGCCGCCATCCGCGACGGCTTAGCCCAGCGCACGAAATCAAGCGCCGCAGAATTTCTCGCCCACCCCTATTGGGCGCAAGCGCGCCCCGCGAGCCTTGTGATTGACGAGGTCGAAGCGCTGTGGGCGCCGATTGCCGAACGCGACGATTGGGCGCCGTTTGAATCCAAGCTCGCTGAGATAGACAATATGAAGCAGGCGCTCGGCATGGCGTGTCACAACCCTGTCGCGCAGGGCGGCTAACCCGGCCCGAACTGCTATTGGGGAATGTTGCGTGACCAAAGCCAAGCATATCAGCGAATTGATGGCCTCGCGCCGCGCGCTTCTGGGCGGCCTCGCTGGTTTGCCGCTGCTCAACCTGGCGGGCTGCGCCACAGGCGCCGCGCGCGCGCCGGCGCAGGCGAGCCTTAGTTTCGCGAGCGTGGCCGCCACAAACGCCGATACGGTCACTGTGCCGCCCGGCTATTCCTGGCGCACGCTGATCGCCTGGGGCGATCCTTTGTTTGAGGGCATGAGCCCGTTTGACGCCGACACGCTCACGCGCGATGAGCAAGAAAAGCGCTTCGGCACGCACAACGACATGCTGGCGCTGTTTGCTGGCGATTACACGTTTCCGCCGCCGAGGCATCAGGATCGCATGATCCTCTGCGCCAACAACGAATACGTCTCGCCAGAGCTCACCTTCCCGGCGGTGCGTGATCCGCGCCAATTCACGCCAGCGCAGGTGGAGGCGATGTACGCCGCGATTGGCGTGACGGTGGTGGAGATCGCGCGCGATGCAAATGGCTGGCATGCTGTGCGCAATCGCGCGCCCGGCCAGGGCCGCAACCGGCGCATCACCCCGTTCACGCCGGTGCAATTTAGCGGCCCCGCGGCGCGCCATCCCTGGATTGAAGCGGCGAAAGCTGTCGTGAACGCCGCCGAGCCTGACCGCAGCGGCGCGCGCCAGCCGATGCGGTGCGCTGCGGCACGGTGGGCAATTGCGCCGGCGGGCTCACGCCTTGGGGCACGTACCTGACGGCGGAAGAGAATTTCCACTCAGTGTTCTACGCGACAGAGCGCAACGCTGCGCCCGGCACAAATGATGAAGATCACGCACGCGATGCGCGCATCTTCGGCTATCCCTGGGGCATGCCCTCGGGCGTTGATGCGCTCCCCTCGCAATTTCAGTTTGCGCAAAATCCGTATGGCCCCTCGCTTTATGGCTGGGTGCTGGAGATCGATCCTTACGATCCAAACTCAACGCCGAAAAAGCGCACCGCGCTTGGCCGCAAAGCCCAGGAATGCGCCACCACGGCGCGCACGCGCGATGACCGCATCGCCGCCTATATGGGCGACGATAAGGTCAATGAGCATGTCTATAAGTTCGTGACGGCCGGGCGCTTTGATCCGCACAATCGCGCCGCGAACATGGATTTGCTGGATGACGGCGCGCTCTACGCCGCGCGGTTTGAGGCCGATGGCACAGGCCGCTGGCTCAAGCTGACGCCGGAAGCCGCCAACGCCGCCGCTGAAGCGCAAGGCTCACCCGCGCGCTTCCGCGATGCGGGCGATATCGCCATGCGTGCGCGCGAAGCGGCCAATCTGCTGGGCGCAACGCCGATGGATCGGCCTGAGGATGTTGAAGCTGTGTGCGATGATCAATGGCGCGGGCTAGGGCCTGTGCTGATCGTCTGCACCAAGAACTCTGACCGCAATCCAAACCGCCCCGGCAATCCGCGCCGCCTGGATGAAAGCGGGGCGCCACACGCCAACCGCACAGGCCATATCATTCGCATCGACGAAGCCGGCGGCGATTGCGCGGCTGAGCATTTTACCTGGGACGCTTTCGTTGTTGGCGGCGATCCGAACGCTGCGAGCCTCACGCTTCCCGCG
>DAORMO010000029.1:7300-7593 GCA_035440585.1 Terricaulis sp. | reverse complement strand
AGGACATCTTCGCCGATTGCAACGACCAGGTGCTCGCCACGCCGCTGGATGGCGAAGGCCCGCGCCCGCTCAAGCGCTTCCTCGTCGGCCCAGTTGGCGCCGAGATTTGCGGGCCGCTGATGGCGCCGGATGAACGCGCCTTCTTCTGCGCCATCCAGCACCCCGGCGAAAACGATCTCACCGGCGTTGATTTCAGCGTCACGCGCTGGCGCGGCGCGCAGATTCCGTCATCGTTCCCCGATGGCGGCTGGCCGCGCTCGGCCGTGGTGGTTGTCACGCGCGATGATGGCGGG
>DAORMO010000029.1:6079-7290 GCA_035440585.1 Terricaulis sp. | reverse complement strand
ATCGGCGATTAAGCGCGGATAAAGCCCTGCGGGTGCGTGGCGCGGGCGATGTCGACGCCGGCGCGCACCTGCACCACGTCATTGTTCTTATCGGCCTCATTGAGCTTATCCCAGGGGATCAGCTTATCGTGCGCCATGAGATCATTATCGCGCTTCTCGCCGGGCGCTGTGGGGCGCCAGCCGGCGATCAGCCGCTCGGCCATCCAGCGATCATGCTCACGCTGCGCCATCCGCGGCAGCAGATCTTCGGCGATCGCGGGCTCTGTTTCGCCCTTTTCCTTTTTGCCGGCGGGGCGCCAGCCGGCGTCCCACATCTTCACCATCGCCGCATCTGAAACGGCGCGGTTGGCGGCGCGATAGGTTTCCAGCACCTCGCCCCAATCGCGCGTGGCCGCTTGCAGCGCGCGCATGCTCATCGGCTCGCGCTTGCCGAGGCCCTTTTGATAATGCTCATGCGCGATCGCCGCGCCGCGATCGAGCGCGCCCTCGATCACGCGCTTGCGCGTGGCATTGGCTTGATGCGCGCCGAACGCACGCAGGAAGGCGTAATAGGCGCCGCCTTCGCCGGAGGCGTACTGGCGCGAAAACTCAGAGACGCTGGTTTCGGCCATGAAGATCGGGATCGGCCAGCGCAAGCCCGAATTGCCCGCGCGCTTGAGCGCGATGGCCAGCTGAATGTTGCGCGGATCGGCGCCGGCAGCCACCACCGCCGCGCTCGGCGCGCCGCGCGCGTCTTCAACCGCCTGCATAAGCGCCGGGCCAATGCTTGCCTGCTCCCAATCAAACGGCATGAAGGCGATGTCGGGGCTCCACAGCGCAGGCGTTGCAAACGCTTCGGCATAGCGCGCACGGAACGCCGCTTCCGCCGCCGCCGCATCCGGCGTCAGCACGGTGACGCGGGGCGCGCCAAAATGGATCGACCAGAGGCTCGAAAACACCCGCACCGCCAACGCCTCGGCGTCAACGTCAAAGCCAAAGCACACCAGATGCACCCGCTCGTGCCCCAATTGCTTGGCGCGCGAGAGCAGCACTTGGCTTTCCTGCTGCAGCAGCGCGCGCGCCGACATTTCATCCAGCGAGAACGGCTTGGAATCGATGGCGAGCGGCGGATCATCTTTTTTGCGCGCGCGCATTTCCGCAGAGCGCATTTCCCGCGATTCACGCAGCAGCACCGGCGAGCGCATCGCCACATGCACGCTGATCGGCGGCTT
>DAORMO010000029.1:0-6069 GCA_035440585.1 Terricaulis sp. | reverse complement strand
CGCCCGCCGCCAACGAGCCGCCGCAGCGCCGCTTCGATCTGCAAGTTCGTGGTGTCGTTGCGCTCAAACGCAACCACATGCGCGGCATGATGCGCCCGCGCGGCCTGCAGCGTTTCACTCAGCCCCGCATCGCCGGCAAGCACCACAACGCCCTTGCGCCGCAGATTAAGCGCGGTTTCTTCGGCCAGCCCTTCGGCGATCAGCATCACCGCATCGCGCTTTTTCCGGCAATCCAGCGCCAGCGTGAGCGCGGCCGGCGCATCGCCGGCGATCACCACATGGCGCGCGGCGAACAGATTAAACATCCGCGCCAGCGCCCGCCCGAACTGCCCGGAAAACGCAAACAGCAAGCCGACAACGGGCGTCGCCAACGCCGCAAAGCGCACCCACTCCAAGAGCTGATCGTTCGTCTCGAAATAGGGCTCCCACATCGCCACCGCGCCCAGCGTGCGATAGAGCGCATCGGCGACATCCGCGCTTTGGCCAAGCCAATAGACCATGCCGCCAATGATCCAAACGCCTGTGAGGCCCAGGATCACCGCCCAACGCACGAGGCTAGCACGCGTATGGGCCATGCCCGTCAGCCGCGCGGCCGCGCTCGACCACAGGTTTGCATAGCGCTGCGCCATGGCGTTTCCCCCTGCCGCTATCCCCCGCGGCCGCCTATGTGAGCCCCGCCCCGCGCGCGAGTCCAGCGCCAAAGCGGTTGCGGGCGCGGCCCCAAGCGCTTAGCTCTCGGCCCCGCTGGCCCCGTAGCTCAGCTGGATAGAGCGGGTCCGTCCTAAGGACACGGTCGGGAGTTCGAATCTCTCCGGGGTCGCCACGTCACGCTCGCGTGATGCCCCCTCGCCTTTCGCTGCGTGATGGCCTAAACCGCCGCCTCGCGCGTGATCCGGCTTGAGAAAACGCCGTCCGCCCGGAAAGAACCGCTTATGTCCGCCTTTGAGAATGTCGTCCCCGCGCTGGCGCGCGCCCTTGCCGCGCGTGGGTTTTCCGCGCTCACCCCGGTGCAGGCCGCGATGCTGGAGCCGGGCGCGCAAAACACCGATCTGATCGTCTCAGCCCAGACAGGCTCAGGCAAAACCGTGGCGTTTGGCCTGGCGCTCGCAGCCACGCTGCTGGGCGATCGAGACGTGCTCGAGCAGGCGGGCGCGCCGCTGGCGCTGGTGATCGCGCCGACGCGGGAATTGGCGCTGCAGGTGCGCAATGAGCTTGAGTGGCTGTTTGCGAATGCTGGCGCTCGCATCGCCTCCTGCGTGGGCGGCATGGATATGCGCGATGAGCGGCGCGCGCTGAACCAGGGCGCGCATATCGTGGTCGGCACGCCGGGGCGGCTGGTGGATCACATCCGCCGCGGCTCGCTGGAGCTGCACGCGCTTTCGGCTGTGGTGCTGGATGAAGCCGATGAGATGCTCAATCTCGGCTTCCGCGAGGAATTGGAATTTATCCTTGAGGCCGCGCCGGTTGAGCGGCGCACCTTAATGTTTTCGGCCACCATGCCGCGCGCGATCGAAGCGCTGGCGAAAACCTATCAACGCGATGCGCAGCGCATCAACACCGTGAGCGCCCAGCGCCAACATGCCGACATCGCCTATCGCGCGCTTGTGGCCGCCGGCCACGATGCGGAAAACGCGATCTTCAACGTGCTGCGCTATTATAATTCCGCCAACGCCATCGTGTTCTGCGCCACGCGCGCGGCGGTGACGCGGCTTGCCAGCCGCTTCCAAAATCGCGGCCTCTCGGTGGTGGCGCTTTCGGGTGAGCTCAGCCAAGCGGCGCGCAGCCATGCGCTGCAAGCGCTGCGCGATCACCGCGCGCAAGTGTGCGTGGCAACCGATGTGGCCGCGCGCGGCATCGATCTGCCCGATCTGGATCTCGTGGTGCACGCCGATCTGCCCAAGAACACCGAAGCGCTGCTGCATCGCAGCGGCCGCACCGGGCGCGCGGGCCGTAAAGGCGCCAGCGTGCTGATCGTGCCCTATTCGGCCCGCCGCCGCACCGAGCGGCTGCTGCGCGATGCGCGCGTGGAAGCTCAATGGGGCGAGCCACCCTCAGCGGACGACATCATGCAGCGCGACGATCAGCGCCTGCTGGCCGATCCGCTGTTCGCCACAGCGCCGCAGCAAAGCGAAGCGGCCATCGTGAACGCGCTGCTGGAACAGCACGATCCGGCGCAGATCGCCGCCGCCTTTGTGCGGCTTTACCGCAAGGGCCAAGCCGCGCCGGAAGATCTCGCGCCCAGCCAGAGCCGGAACATCGGCGATGCACGGCAAGCGCCGCGCCCTACCGCGCAGGATAATTTCACAGGCGGCGCCTGGGTGGTGCTTTCCATCGGCCACACCAATTCGGCTGAGCCGCGCTGGCTGATCCCGATGCTGTGCAAGGCGGGCGGGCTTTCCAAGCGCCAGATCGGCTCCATCCGCATCGATCTCAACGAGACGCTGGTGGAGATCGACGCCGCGCAGATCGATGGCTTCATGGCGCGCGTCGGTGAAAGCGGGAAGCTGGAAAAAGGCATTTACGTAAAGCGCCTGCCGCATGCGCCCGCGCCGCCGCCGCACTACGCCAAGCCGCAACGCGCCGAGCGGCCTGAGCGTTACGAACGGCAAGAGCGGCCAGATCGCCCAGAGCGCCAGGACCCGCCGCGCAAACCGCATAAGGCGCACAAGCCGGCGTTCGTCCCGCACAAGAAAAAGCGCGATGGCGGCCATCCCGGCGGGCCCAAGCCGAAAAAGGCCAAATGGCATCCGGCCGATTAGGCCCGCGCCTTTACGCACATTTCTGTGCCTTCTTGAGAAGAACTCGCAGCATCCCCTTCTATAGCGCAACACGCTATGGTGGAGGCCATGAGCAAGAAAGTTCTCAATCGTCTTGGCAATAATCGCGGCCACTGGGTCGGCGACGGGTTCCCGGTGCGCTCACTGTTTTCGTACCACGCGCAAGGTGCGCAAGTGAGCCCGTTCCTGCTGCTCGACTATGCCGGGCCTTACAATTTCGAGCCGGCGAACGCCCCGCGCGGCGTTGGCCAGCACCCGCACCGCGGCTTTGAAACCGTGACCATCGTTTATGACGGCGAAGTCTCGCACAAAGACAGCGCCGGCAATGGCGGCACGATCGGCCCAGGCGACGTGCAATGGATGACCGCCGGCGGCGGCATCATCCATGAGGAATTCCATTCCTCCGCCTTCACCAAAACCGGCGGGCCGTTCCGCATGGTGCAGCTTTGGGTGAACCTGCCGGCCAAGGATAAGATGACGCCGGGCGGCTACCAAGGCATCACCGACGCGCAAATCCCGGTGGCCGAATTTGACGGCGGCAAGGCCCGGGTAATCGCCGGCCAGTTCGGCGACGCAAAGGGCCCGGCCAAGACGTTCACGCCCATCAATGTGTGGGACCTGCGCCTCAAGGCTGACGCCGATCTGAAGCTCGATCTGCCCGAAGGCCACACCGCGCTCATCGTGGTGTTGACCGGGCACGTCACGGTGGAGGGTACGCAGGCGGGTGAAGCCGAAGTGCTGCAACTCAGCACCGAAGGCGAAGGCGTGAACCTGCACGCCGATGGCGACTCGATGATCCTCGTCCTCACTGGCGAGCCGATCGATGAGCCGATCGCCGGCTACGGCCCGTTCGTGATGAACACCGAAGCGGAGATCCGCCAAGCGATCACCGATTTCAACTCGGGCCGCTTCGGGCAGATCGCCCACTAACGCGAAGCAAACGCTTCCCGGCCAAGCCCCGCACGCGATGCGGGGCGCGAGCCGGGATCCAGACCAACGTCTCTGGCTCCCGGCTCTCAGCCCGGCTTTTGCCGGGCCTTCGGCCGGGAGGCGTTGCGCGCTTCTTTATTGCCCCCTACGCCATCTGCTGATTGAGTGCGCCCCGCGATATTTCGGAGGGGCGGTTATGGCGTTTCATTGGCTGCGCGCGTTCGCAGGCGCACTCGCAGGCGCGGCGTTGCTCAGCGCCAATGCTTCCGCGCAAGATGCGCCCGATCCGATGTTCGGCCGCGGGGAGCGGGTTTCGGGTGAGGCGTTCGCCACACGCTCGCCCGTGATTGCGCCGAACGGCGCGGCCGCCACCGCCCATCCGCTGGCCACGCAAGTTGCGATCGACATCCTCCGCGCCGGCGGCAGCGCGATTGATGCGGCCATCGCCGCCAACGCCATGCTTGGGCTCGTCGAGCCCACCGGCAACGGCATTGGCGGGGACATTTTCGTGATCGTGTGGGATCCCGAAACCCAGCAGCTTTACGGCTATAACGGCTCGGGCCGCAGCCCTGCGGGGCTCTCGCTCACGCAGATGCGGCGCGAAGCGCGGCGGCGCGGCAATCCTGATGCCGTGCCCAGCTTCGGCGCCGCCAGCGTTTCCGTGCCCGGCGCAGTGGATGGCTGGTTTGCGCTGCATGAGCGGTTTGGGCGTTTACCGATGGCGGATATTTTGGCGCCGACGATTGCCTACGCCCGCGCAGGTGCGCCGATCCCGCAAACCATTGCGATGTATTGGGCGAACAATAAGCGGCGGCTCGATGCAGAGTTCGCCGCAGGCCGCCTGCAAGAGGTCGCCAATGCGCGCGCGCTTTATTTCTGCCAAGAGAATTGCGGGCCGTTGCGCCAGATGCCAGATGGGCATGGCCTCTTCCGCAACCCCGATCTCGCCGCCACGTTAGAGCTGCTCGCCCGCGATGGGCGCGATGCATATTATCGCGGGCCGATCGCGCGCGGGATTGACGCCTACATGCGCCGCATCGGCGGCTGGCTGCGCTATAGTGATCTGGCCAATCATCAGGGCGAATGGATCGATCCGGTGTGCGCGCCGTATCGCACCGTTGAGGTGTGCGAGCTGCCGCCGAACAGCCAGGGCGTTGTGGCGCTGCAGACGCTGCGCATCTTGGAAGGCTTTGACCTGCGCAGCATGGGCTTTCTCTCGATCGACTCGCTGTACGTGCAGATCGAAGCCACGCGGCTCGCCTTCGCAGATCGCGCGCAATTTTACGGCGATCCGGCCTTCACCGGCTTTGACGTGCGCCGCCTGCTGACGGACGAGTACACTCAAGAGCGCCGCGCCATGATCAATATGACGCGCGCGATGCCCCCGCCGCCGCACGCCGAGCTGCGGCTCGATGCGGATACGACCTATCTCACCACCGCAGATTCCAGCGGCATGATGGTGTCCCTCATCCAATCCAATTATCGCGGCATGGGCTCGGGGCTTGTGCCGGACGGCGCGGGCTTCATGCTGCAAAACCGGGCCGAGCTATTCTCGCTCGAAACCGGCCACCCCAATGTGTACGCGCCGGGCCGGCGCCCGTTTCAAACCATCATCCCGGCGTTTGCGCTGAAAGATGGCAAGCCTTGGCTTTCCTTCGGCGTGATGGGCGGAGACATGCAGCCGCAAGCGCATGTGCAGATCATCGTCAACCTGATCGATTACGATCTCGATCTGCAAGCCGCCGGAGACGCCGCGCGCTATCGCTTCTTCGGCGGCGCAGAGCCCACCGGCGATGAGCCCGATGGCGTCGGCTTCGTCGCCATGGAAAACGGCATCCTGCCGCCCGTGCGCGCCGAGCTGGAACGCCGCGGCCACCGCATCCGCCCGGCGGATGGATCCTTCGGCGGCTACCAAGCGATTATGCGCAACGAAAACGGCGTCTACGAAGTGGCCACCGAAATGCGCAAGGACGGCACGGCGGGCGGATACTAGGCCCGGTGGTTTGGTATCAAACACTGTCGTCATTCCGGGGCTTCGCGCCGCGAAGAACCCGGAACCCAGGGGCAAACGTCCAGGTTTTAGCCCCTGGGTTCCGGCCCGCGCTTCGCGCAACCGGAATGACGATTGCACTGCTTGCGCTGACGCTTGTTTCCGCCTGCGGGCCGCAGATTGGCGATTTGGAAAAGGGCGAAACGGGGCGCGTGGTGCGTGCGTTCAACGGCGATGCGCTGGAGCTGGACAACGGCCTGGTTATTTTCCTGGCGGAGATCGATGCGCCCGCGCGCGATCAGCCCTATGCCGGCCAAGCGCAAGCCGAGCTTGAAGCGCTGGCGCTGCACCGTGAGGTGCATCTTGCCTATG
>DAORMO010000028.1:21242-21589 GCA_035440585.1 Terricaulis sp. | reverse complement strand
CGCCGCGCGCAAAGGCCCTGCGCCTGCTTATTTCAGCCTCGCCCCGCCAGCGGCGGGCGTTGCGCTCGATGTGCTCGGCCCCGCCGCCGCCTTGCTCGACGCCGCGCGCGCCGCGCTGGCGAGCGCGCAAGCACAAGCCGCACAAGCGCAGCAAGCGATGCTCGCCGAATTGGAGGCCACCGCCGCCAAGCTCGATGCGGCGGACGCGCCAAGAAAAAGCGCAAAGGCGCGGGCAACGCCTTGGGCGCTGCGCTGATCGGGCTTGTGATGCTGGCGCTGGGCGGCTTTGGCGCGGCGGCGTTTCTGCTGCGCGCGCCGCCAACGGATCCGCAAACGCTCTGCCGAAC
>DAORMO010000028.1:20418-21151 GCA_035440585.1 Terricaulis sp. | reverse complement strand
CGCGCGTCTCGCGCAATATGAGCGGCTCACGGTGATGCGGCTCAATCCGCGCCGCCCGCAGGAGCCGGCGATTTTGTTTTCGCGCTGCCTGCCGCGCCCGCCGGAAGCGGCCAATCCGCTGTATGAGAATGCGCGGCGGGTCGAGGCGCGCTGGAACGAGGATTTCGCCGCCGCCCTCGATCAAGCGCTGCGCAACGCCGCGAGCGGGCGCGGCGGGGCGAACCGCTCCCCGATCCTGGCCGGGCTCAGCGCCGTGGCGGCCGATCCCGATTTTGACGCGGCGATCCCGCGGCGGCGGCTGGTGCTGGTGTCAGACTTGCTGGAGCACCACCCGCCGGGCTTCACCCATTACGCCGCCGGGGCCGATTTCGCCCGCTGGCGCAGCCAGAGCGCGCCGCCGGTACCTGATTTCACTGGGGTTTCCGTCCGCGCCGCGCCGCTGGACCGGCCAGAGCACGCCGCCCGGCAACACTTTGCGCTAGAGCATTTCTGGCCCGCCTATTTCGAGGCGACCTCTGTGGACAACCTCAGTTTCGACCCCGCTGCCTAAGCGCCCTCCCCCCGGCGCGGCGACTCAGGCTATCCTTACAAGTTCCGGTATTTGGAGACGTTGGTGTGAGCACCTATTCCTGGCAGGGCGCGAGCGGGCGCTGGTACGAGTTCGAGGTCGCACGTGCGGCGCGCGCTTGGGAACCGCTGGGCGGTGTCTACATGTTCGTGAAGCCCAAAGAGC
>DAORMO010000028.1:19915-20341 GCA_035440585.1 Terricaulis sp. | reverse complement strand
ATGACATGTGGCAAGCCGCCGAAAATCTCGGCGCGCGCGAGATCCATTTGCTGGTTGTGCGCGATGCCGAGCGCCGCGTTGAGATCGAGCGCGACATCCTAGAAGCGCAAGCGCCAATCTTGAACCGCAATCTGCGGCGCGTGGCTTAAGCGCTTGGACCGCCGGCGCCCTCGCCGGCATGCGGTGTTTCAGCCTGCGCCGGCGTTTCAAGTTGAACCGGTATTGCCGGCGAGGGCGCCGGCGGTCCAGACTAAACCAACGCTTCCCGCGCCAAACCCGGCGCATCCGCGAACACGCCATCCACGCCTGCCGCGATGAAGGCACGTACCTCGGCGCGCATGTCGCCGCGCTGGCGTAGATAATCCGGCGCACTCGCATCGCCACGGCGCATTTCTAACGGCAGGAAATAATTCTCGGGCCGCAGTG
>DAORMO010000028.1:15195-19851 GCA_035440585.1 Terricaulis sp. | reverse complement strand
CGAGCGAACGCCCCTCCGCATCACGCGGGATCACGAGTGATTTCTCAACGCCAATCCCATGCGCATAGCTTGGCAAGCCGTCGTGCCGGTCCTTCATCCAGCCATCACCAAGCATGTCGGCATAAGTCACCCCTGAATCGCGCAAATCCCATGGGCCGCCATTTGCAGCGACTAGTTGGATGCAGCGCCAGCGGATCGAAGACATCGCCGCAAGACGCACGAGCGGCGTCTGCTCAAAGCATTGCACATACATCGCATCCGCCGCCGCCTGCCCGCCGGCGCTCTGCACATCTGCGACGAGGGCGGCGACGGGATTGAGGCCGTTGTCCCACAAGAAGCTCGGGTGTTTCAGCTCCGGATAAATCCCAACGCCCGCTTCCTGCGCCAACGCCAGCGCTTCCGCAAATGTCGGGATCGCTTCTTGTCCGTCATAGGCCATGTTGGCCGGGCGCAGTTGCGGCAGCCGCTCATTGCAGCGCAGCGTTTTCAGCTCTTCCAGCGTGAAATCCTCAACCCACCATCCCGTGACGGTCACGCCATCGACGGTTTTCTCCACGCGCCGCGCGGCGAACTCCGGCCGCTCGGCCACGTCCGTGGTTTCTGCAATCTCATTCTCGTGCCGGCAGACCAAGACGCCATCCTTGGTCATCACCAGATCCGGCTCGATATAATCGGCGCCCTGCGCGATCGCGAGCCGGTAGGCGGCGAGCGTGTGCTCTGGCCGATCCGCGCTGGCGCCGCGATGGGCGATGATGATGGGCCTGCCCGCGCTCACGCTTTCCCCCGTGCTGGCGCAGCCGGCCAGCAAAGCGGCGCCCGCGAGCACATCACGCCGCCTCACACGCGCTCATCCTGCGGCGCGAGCTTGGTCATGGAAAGGCCCATGAACAGGATCGAACCGATGAACAAAAGCGTCCAAGCGCCGAACGTGCCGTCGAGCGTGGGATCGAGATTGGGAAACACGCTGGCGAATTCGTGGGTGGCGAAGCCGTTGAGAAACAGCGTCGGCAGCGCAACGCCGATCGAGGCTTCGCCCTCATCGCCCGGCGCTTCGCGCAGAATTTTGAGGATCAGCCACGCAGCCAGCAAGCCAATCACTGGCGCGGAAAGAAAAGCGATCAGCCGGCTATCGGGGAGGAAGAAATATTCCCCGCCCAGGCGGAACGCCGCCGCCACAGCAAGCCAAAGCAAAAAGCCCAAGCCAATTGCGCGAATAATCATGCCAGCCCCTCCTTCGGCGCGATCGGCAGCGCAAGCAGCTTATCGACCACGTGTTGCAGTTTTTCGTCAGCGATCGAAACACCAATCGCCTCATCCGCCGCCCAGCGCAGATAAGCTTCGATCTCGGCGCGCGGCTTGCGATCAATCAAAAGCTTATAGACTGGCCAGACATAGTCCTCGTACTCATCTTCCGGCACGCCGCAGCCGATCGGATCCCAATCGCGCCAGAGTATCTGGTTGATCGCGCGGGTTTCGGCCTTTGCATCGCGGCTCACGATTTGAGCATCTCCCGCGAGACGATCATGCGCATCACCTCATTGGTGCCTTCCAGGATGCGATGCACGCGCAGATCGCGGACGATGCGCTCCACCTCATAATCGGCGAGATAGCCATAGCCGCCATGCAGCTGCAGCGCCTTATCGGCCACGGCGAAGGCGGTGTCCGTCACAAAGCGCTTGGCCATCGCGCAATATTTGGAAGCGTCCGGCGCCTTCGCATCGAGCTTGCGCGCGGCGGCGTGCAACAGCGCGCGGCACGCCGCGAGTTCCGTTTCCATATCAGCCAACACAAATTGCGTGTTTTGGAAATCTGCGAGCCGCTTTCCAAACTGCTTGCGCTCTTTCACATAGGCCAGCGCGCGATCGAGCGCATCTTGCGCCCCGCCGAGCGCGCAGGCGGCGATATTGAGCCGCCCGCCGTCCAGGCCTTTCATCGCGTACTTAAAGCCCTCGCCTTCGGGGCCGATGCGGCTTTCGACCGGGACTTTGCAATCCTCGAAGTTCACGATCGCCGTCGGCTGCGCGCGCCAGCCCATCTTGTTTTCGTTCTTGCCAAACGAAAGCCCTTCCGCGCCGTTCTCCACCAGCACGGTGGAAATCCCCTTGGGCCCATCCTCGCCGGTCCGGCACATGAGCACGTAAAGATCTGAAAAGCCCGCGCCGGAGATGAACGCCTTTGAGCCATTGATCACGTAGTGCGCATTTCCGTCAGGCTTTGCCGTGGTGCGCAGCGCGGCAGCGTCCGAGCCCGAGCCCGGCTCCGTCAAACAATAAGAAGCGATTTTCTCCATGCTGACGAGCTTCGGCAGCCAGTGCGCGCGCTGCTCGGCCCCGCCGAAGCTATCGATCATCCAAGAGCACATATTGTGGATCGACAAAAACGCCGCTGTCGCCACGCACCCGCGCGAGAGCTCTTCAAAGATCAGCGCCGCATCAAGCCGCGTGAGGCCAGAGCCGCCATGCTCCTCGCCCACATAGATGCCGGCAAAGCCAAGGCCGGCGAGCTCTTCCAGCACAGCGCGATCGAGCCCCTCTTCCTCCCAGCGCGCCGCATTGGGGCGCAAGCGCTCCTGCGCAAACGCGCGCGCTGTCTCCACGATCAGGTTTTGGTCTTCTGTCAGATCTGCGGCCATTGTTCCCTCTTTGCCCGCCTTATAGCCCGCCGCGCCGCTGACGCCAGCGTTCCGCGTGAGGAACCGTTCTCCACGCCGCGTGTTGGTTGCATACCCAAAAGCGGGACCAGAAGTTGGAGAAGATTGTAATGAAGATCGTCATTGCCGCCGGCGCCGCCATCGCCATGTTGGGCCTTGCCGCATGCGGCGATAGCGCTGAGGAAGCGGGCGAGAACATGGATTCCGCCATCGAAGAAACCTTCCAAGGCGAAGAAAATCTGGGCGACGGCGCGTTTGAAAACGCCGGTGAGGCGGCTGACAACGCCACCGGGCAAGAGCGCCAGGATGATCTCGGCGACGCCATCAACGACGCCACAGATGGCGATCCGGACACCAATCCCTAAAGCGCGGAAACCGAATCCCGGAACGCGCGTTCTCAACCCGGCGCACACGCACGGCGCCTCAGGAGACCATCATGTTAAAAACTGTATTGGCGGCGGGCGCCGCGCTGAGCTTGATCGCCGTGGCCGCCTGCACGCAAGGCCCCAATGAGGAAGCCGGCGAAGCGGCCGACACCGCCTATGAGCAATCCACCACCGGCACAACCGATCCGGGCCAAGGCCCGATGGAAGAGCAAGGCGAGCAATTGGATGAAGCCACGGGCAGCGCGCCCATCGGCGAAAGCCCGCCGGTTGAGCCGACGCCGTAAGCAAAATCACTTAGCCAGCAATGGCGCCCTCCGGGATCAAACCCGGAGGGCGTTTTGCGACTACGCCGCGTTCTGTTGCGCTTTGCGCGCGGCGTCTTCGGCGCGGCGGCCATTGAGTTCGACCATGTGATCGAACACCGCCTCGAACGTGGCGAGGCCTTGCGTCATTGAACGGAGGTCAATGATAAAAGCCTGCCGCTCCGCATGCGGCAGATACACCTCCACCTGATCCCAGCCGGGCCAGCCCTCGCGCGATTCAAAGCCAAGGATTTGCCCATTGCGGCTCGACACCGCCGAATTGATTTTCGGCGTGCCCGATGAGGGCGTGTAGATCGTCAACTTCTCGATCGGCTCAAGCACCACCGGGTCGCATTCGGCCAGCGCATCGTTCATGCCGAGCCTGCCGGCCATTGTGAACGCGTGCTCGTTTGAATCGACGCTATGGAAAGAGCCATCCAGCAGCGTGACAGCCACATCGACCACAGGAAAGCCGATCGGCCCCTTTTGCATCGCTTCCTTTACGCCCGCCTCCACCGCCGGAATCCACTGCTTGGGAATGGCGCCGCCGGTGATCTTGTCATTGAAGGCAAAGCCTTCTCCGCGCGGCTGCGGGCGCACTTCGATCACGCAATCGCCGAACTGCCCATGCCCGCCCGTTTGCTTTTTATGCCGCCCGCGCTTGGTGGCGCTTTTGCGGATGGTTTCCTGATAGGGGGTCGAAGGCGGCGCGGAGGACACATCCACGCCGAACCTGCTTTTCAACCGCTCGATCACCAAGCGCAGATGCGGCTCGCCCTGGCCCTGCAGCACAATCTCATGCGTCGTCGGATCGTGCCGCACCGAAAGGCCCGCATCTTCCTCCGCGAGTTTCTGCAACGCGCCTGAGAGCCGCACGTCATCCTTGCGCTCCTTGGTGGCGATGGCGAGTTGATAGACAGGAAAGCGCTTCGCCGGCATGCGCGCGGCTTTTTGCGCGCCGCTCTTGGCCAAAAGATCGCCCGCCGCCGCATCGAGCTTGCCGATGGCGATCACATCGCCTTCGGCCGCGCCGGCGATCTTCTTGGTTTGCGCACCCTGCACAGAGAACAGCGCCCCCGGCCGCTGCTGCGCACCGTCGCTGAGCGTCAGCACATCGCTATCACTCAATGCCCCGCCCAGCACGCGCGAGAACGCAAGCTTCCCCGCTTGGCCGGCGTGGCTGACCTTCATCACATACGCGCCGGCGCCATCAAGCCCGAGCCGCGCCGCCGCCTGGCTCGGCGCGGGCGTATCGTGCCGCAGCGATTTCAGCAGCCGGCGCACGCCGTTTCCGTATGCCGTGGCGCCGAAAAACACG
>DAORMO010000028.1:0-15167 GCA_035440585.1 Terricaulis sp. | reverse complement strand
CCTTCACGAGATCGGCGAACACTTGGTCCCGATCGGGCGTCACGTCCGAAAGCAATTGCTCCATCAGCGCATCATCGAAATCTGCGAGCTGTTCGAGCATGTGAAAGCGCGCTTCGCTTTCGCGCGCGGCCATCTCGCTGGGAAGGTCGATCAGCTTGGAGGGCCTGCCTTCCTCATAATGAAACGCGCGTTCGAGCGCGAGATCGACAAACCCGGTGACCTTCTCCCCCTCCCAGATCGGAATTTGCCGCGCCACCAGGGGCGTTGACGCCACCGGCTGCAACGCTTCCAGCAAATCGCGGATGCGCCCGCGCGCGGTGTCGATCTTGTTGATGAAAATCGCGTGCGGAACGCCGTGGTCCTCAACCTGTTTCAGGAAGGGCTGCAGCAAGATCGCCTTATCCGGATCAGGATCGGCGACGATAATCGCCAGATCCGCCGCCGGCAGTGCGAAATCGGCGTCCGCCTGGAAATCGACTGCGCCGGGCGCATCGATCAGCACGTAATGATCGCCCATGAAATCGAGCGCGGTGAAACTGGTTTCGCTAGATTGGCCCGCCGCGTTCGAGACTGCGCCCGAACCGCCCGAGGCGGCGCTGGCCAGAGCTTGAATCAACGCCGTCTTGCCCGCCCCGGTGGGCCCGACGACGGCGATTGCCCTCACGATGTTGGCGGATTTGCTTTCAGCCATGGCGCTGCCTCCTCTATTCCCTGATGGGATGGGGCGGCGCCGAGCGGCGGGCGCCGCTTCTCGCTTATGTGCGGCCCGTTCAACAGGCCAAGGGCGAGCATTTCACGGACATGTCACGCGCGCAACGATTCAAAGCTGAGCATTGCGTCACGATGTGCGCGTTGTGCGCTGCAACATCCCGCTGCGTGCAAAGGACCAGTCTATGGCTCGCAATCACAAATTCGATTGGGCCTATGGGCGCCCGCGCCCTATCCTTCCTCCATGGCCAATTTCGCTAAACGCTTTTCCATTGGGAGGATCCATGGCTGACGATTCAAAATGCCCCGTGCCGCATTCGCGCGGGCGCACAAACCGGGATTGGTGGCCCAATCAAGTCAATGTCAGCGTGCTGCATCAGAACACGCCGGACTCCGATCCGATGGGTGCGGATTTCGACTACGCGAAAGCGTTTCAGAGCCTCGATCTCGACGCCGTGGTGAAAGATCTCACCGCACTCATGACCGACAGCCAAGATTGGTGGCCGGCCGATTACGGCCATTATGGTCCCTTCTTCATCCGCATGGCTTGGCACGCCGCCGGCACCTATCGCACCGGCGATGGCCGCGGCGGCGGCGGGCGCGGGCAGCAGCGCTTTGCGCCGCTGAATTCTTGGCCCGACAACGGCAATCTCGACAAAGCCCGCCGCCTGCTTTGGCCGATCAAACAGAAATACGGCGCCGCGCTCTCCTGGGCGGATCTGATGATCCTCACCGGCTATGTCGCGGTGAAATCCATGGGCGGGCCCGTGTTCGGCTTTGGCGGCGGCCGCGCCGATACTTGGGAGCCGGAAAACCAAGTCAATTGGGGCGCCGAGGAAGCCTGGCTGGCCGACAGCAAGGCCCCCAACGCCCGCTATAGCGGCGACCGTGAATTGCATGGCGACCTCGCCGCCGTGCAAATGGGCCTCATCTACGTCAATCCCGAAGGGCCAGACGGCAACCCCGATCCCGTCGCCTCAGCGCGCGACATCCGCGAAACCTTCGCCCGCATGGCCATGAATGACGAAGAAACCGTCGCGCTTGTCGCTGGCGGGCACACCTTCGGCAAAGCGCACGGCGCGGGGCCAGCATCGCACGTGGGCGCTGAGCCCGAAGGCGCGGACATCACCGCCCAAGGTCTTGGCTGGGCCTCCACATTTGAAAGCGGCATGGCCGGCCACACCATCACCTCCGGCATCGAAGGCGCCTGGAAGCCGAACCCGACGACATGGGACATGGGCTTTCTGGAAACCCTCTTCAAATATGAGTGGGAGCTGACCAAGAGCCCCGCTGGCGCGCATCAATGGAAGCCCAAAGGCAATACCGGCGATGGCACAGTGGAAGACGCGCACGATCCCAATAAGCGCCACGCGCCGATGATGACGACGGCCGATCTCGGCCTGCGCATGGACCCGGCCTATGAAAAAATCGCGCGCCGTTATCTCGCCAACCCGGCCGAGTTCGCGGACGCTTTCTCCCGCGCCTGGTTCAAGCTCACCCACCGCGACATGGGCCCCAAGCAACTCTATCTCGGCAAGCTGACGCCGAAGGAGACGCTGATCTGGCAAGACCCGATCTCCGGCGCGCCCTCCACCATCAATGCGTCTGACGCCGATGCGCTGAAGGCGAAAATCCTCGGCGCCGGCCTTTCCGTGCGGGCGCTGGCTTCGGCGGCGTGGGCTTCGGCCTCCACCTTCCGCGGCTCGGACAAACGCGGCGGCGCCAATGGCGCGCGCGTGCGCCTCTCCCCGCAAAAGGATTGGGAGGTCAACCAGCCGGCTGAGCTCGCGAAGGTGATTTCGGCGCTGGAGAAGATCCAGGCTGAGTTCAATTCCGGCGCCAAGAAGGTTTCGCTGGCCGATCTGATCGTGCTGGCGGGCAATGCGGCGGTTGAGAAGGCGGCCAAGGACGGCGGCTACGACGTCAAAGTGCCGTTCTCACCGGGCCGCGCCGACGCCACGCAGGAAGAAACCGAGATCGACTCCTTCGCTTGGCTTGAGCCGAAGGCCGATGGCTTCCGCAATTATGTGCGCCGCCCGATCATGAGCATCGAGGAGCATTTGATTGACCGCGCCCAGCTGCTCAATCTCTCCGCCCCGGAGCTAACGGCGCTGATTGGCGGCCTGCGCGTGCTGCAGGTCGGCGATGAAAAGCTTGGCGTGCTGACCAATCGGCCCGGCGTTCTGTCGAACGATTTCTTCGTCAACCTGCTCGACATGGGCGTGAAATGGGCGGCCGCGCCCGACGCGTTTGAAAACCGCTTCGAGGGCCGGGACCGCAAAAGCGGCCAAGTGAAATGGACCGGCACGCGCGCCGATCTCATCTTCGGCTCGCACAGCCAATTGCGCGCGCTGGCCGAAGTGTATGGCGCGAGCGACGCCAAAGAAAAGTTCGTGAAGGACTTTGTGGCCGCTTGGGCCAAGGTAATGAACGCAGATCGCTTCGATCTGAAATAATCGCCAAGCTCAACGGGCTTCACGAAGGCCGCTCCTTTCGGGGCGGCCTTCTTTTTTGTCTTTGCGGCTCCGCCGGCAACCAGGCGCGTGACAGCGCAAACATCGGAAGACGCGCGCTCAATCAGGAAGCGGGATAAATTCCTTCTCATCGCCGGGCACCACGCCGAACTTGCCGGCTTTCCAATCTTCCTTCGCTTGCTCGATCCGCTCTTTGCGCGATGATATAAAATTCCACCACATATGGCGCGGGCCAAGCGCATCGCCGCCCAGCAGCATGAAGCGCGCGGGCGTCACCGCACGGATGGTGATGCGATCGCCAGGTTTGAAAACCAAAAGCCGCCCCGCCGCAAAGCGATCGCCCGCAATGTCAATTTCGCCCTCGGCGATATAGAGCCCGCGCTCCTCATATTCGGGATCGAGCGGCAGCGCAGCGCCGGCATCAAGCCGCGCATCCGCATAAAACATCGCGCTCTTGAGTTTCGCAGGTGAGGTTTTGCCAAACAGCGCGCCAGCAATCACACGCACGTCCTTGCCTTCGCCATCCAGCGTCGGCAGCGAAGCTTTGGGATAGTGATCGAACGTCGGTTCGCTTTCTTCCTCCGCTTCCGGCAGCGCCACCCAGGCCTGCAGCCCAAACAGCGGATGCTTGCCGGCGCGGACCTCAGGCGTCGTGCGCTCACTATGCGCAATTCCGCGCCCGGCGTTCATCCAATTGAGATCGCCCGGCTGAATCGCCTGCGACGAGCCGAGCGTATCGCGGTGATAAATCTCGCCAGCGTAGAGGTACGTCACCGTCGCCAAATTGATATGCGGATGCGGGCGCACGTCCACGCCCTTGCCCACATCGAACTCCGCCGGCCCCATCTGATCGAGAAACACGAACGGCCCGATCATGCGCCGCTCAATCGCCGGCAGCGCGCGGCGCACCTCAAAGCCGCCGAGATCGCGCGATTTCGGGACGATGATAGTGTCAATGAAGGCGCACGCCGAAGCGTCGCTGTTTGCGGGGTCGATATCGTCGCCGGGTCTGATGCTCATGCGCCTAATGTGGCGCCGCGCGCGCATGAAGCCAAGCCGCGATGCTCCAGCATAAAAGCGCCCAGCTCGCGCCGAGGCACCAGCCGGCCAGCACATCAGTCGGCCAGTGCACGCCAAGGTACACGCGTGTAACCCCGATCAGCAGCGTCACCGCGATCGCGGCGCCAAGAATGTAGCGCCGCAACCGCGCCTGCTCTTGCGCCTGCGCAAGCAGCGCGCCGAGCGTGAGATATGTGACCGCCGAGAGCATGGCGTGCCCGCTGGGGAAGCTCATGCTCGTGGTTTCAACGATGTGCGCCACAAAGTCGGGCCGCACGCGCGCGAACACCGTTTTAAGGCCTTCGCTCAACACCGTGCCGCCGCCCACGGCGATCGCCACCATCAGCGCCGAACCCGGCTGGCGTTGCGCCAGCAAGAAGCCGACCGCGAGCAGCGTCACTAAAGCCAGCACGGCAAAGCCGCCCAGCGCAGTGAGGTCCATCACCGACGCCTCAAACCATGCCGGCCCGACCGGATCGGCCGGGTCGCCCGGCTCACGCAAGCCCAGCAAGAGCGCACGCTCCCAGCCAAGATCGCGCCCGTCTCGGACGCTCAAGGCTGTGACGCCAAACGCCAGAAAGGCGCCGCCAGCCCCCAACGCTCCCAGCCGCGCAGCGCCAGATTTGCGGATTTCGGCAGTCAACGGCGGCGCTCCAGGCTCAAGCATGAGGAGGCTAACGCCGACGGAACTATTTCGGTTCCCAATATCCGCCTATGCATAGAAACAAACGCATTTGGGCGTTTTTGGCGGTACAAACCATGCTTAAGCCGCGCTAAACATAGGGCTGCCGCGTCGTGCGGCGCATCCCCCGGGAGTGAGTACCATGAGAGTAATCGCCGCCATCGCCGCCATCGCGGCCCTTGGCCTCGTCGCTTGCACGGAAGCCGAAGTTGACCAAGCCGGCGCCGACGCCGAAGCTGCTGCGTCCGACGCGGGTGAAGCCATTGGCGAAGCCGCGCACGAAACGGGCGAAGCTGTTGAAGGCGCCGTGAACGACGCCGCCACCGCTGTCGAGCACGCGACCGACGACAATCCGGCCACCACGCCGTAATCGTTCGCAGCTTGCGAAATCAAAGGGCGGAGCCTCGCGGCTCCGCCCTTTTTGTTTGCCTCCAAAGCAGGCGGGCTTACGACGCCGCCTTCTCGCTCCTGCCGTTGAACAGGAAATCATTGCCGTCGAAACTCACGGAAACGGAATCCCCATCCTTAATCGCACCCTCGAGGATGAGGCGCGCCAGCGGATCTTGCACGTCCTTCTGAATCACGCGCTTGAGCGGCCGCGCGCCCCAGGCCGGATCGTAGCCGCGCTTGGCGAGCTCGCCCTTGGCGCGGGCATCGAGCGTCATGGTGATGACGCGCGCCGCCAGCAGCTTCTCAAGCCGCTTGAGCTGGATCTCAACGATCGCGCCCATCTGCTCGCGCTCCAGCCGCTTGAACAGGATGATCTCATCGATCCGGTTCAAGAATTCCGGCCGGAAGCGCGCACGCACCTCAGCCATGACCAGATCACGCACATCCTCAACATCGGCGCCGTCCGGCTGCTCCGCCAAAAACTGCGCGCCGGAATTGGACGTCATGATCAGGATGGTGTTCTTGAAATCCACCGTGCGGCCCTGGCCATCGGTGAGGCGGCCATCGTCCAGCACCTGCAGCAGCACGTTGAACACATCCGGGTGCGCCTTTTCGATCTCGTCGAACAGGATCACCTGGTAGGGCCGGCGGCGTACAGCTTCGGTAAGCGCCCCGCCTTCTTCATAGCCCACATAACCCGGAGGCGCGCCGATCAGGCGGGCCACCGCGTGCTTTTCCATATATTCAGACATATCTACGCGCGTCAGCGCGTTTTCATCATCAAACAGAAACGCCGCCAGCGCCTTCGTCAGCTCAGTTTTGCCGACGCCGGTTGGGCCCAGGAACATGAAGCTGCCGATCGGCCGATTGGGATCCTGCAGCCCCGCGCGCGCGCGGCGCACTGCGTCCGAAACCGCACGCAACGCCGGCTCCTGCCCGATCACGCGCCCACGCAGCTGATCTTCCATAGCGAGCAACTTCGCTTTCTCGCCCTCCAGCATTTTCTCCACCGGCACGCCCGTCCAGCGCGAGACGACGGCGGCGATCGCTTCGGCGTCCACCACCTCTTGCACCAGGCCGCCTTCGCCACCCTTGGATTCAAGGTCAGCGACTTGCGCCTCAACCTTGGGGATCAGCCCGTATTTCAACTCGGACGCGCGGCTGAGATCGCCGCGCCGCACCGCGTTTTCATATTCGGTGTTGAGCCGCTCAAGCTCCTCCTTGGCTTTGGAGGCGGTTTGCAGTTTTTGCTTCTCCGCGCTCCAGGCGGCGGTCAGCTCGCCTGAGCGGGTTTCCAATTCAGCGATTTCTGTTTCGAGCTTCTGCGCGCGATCCTTGGAGCCGGAATCCTTTTCTTTCTTCAGCGCTTCAAACTCGATTTTCAGCTGCACCAGGCGCCGGTCAAGTTCATCCAATTCCTCGGGCTTGGAATCCACCGCCATCCTGAGGCGCGCAGAGGCTTCGTCCACCAGATCAATCGCCTTATCTGGCAGGAAGCGGTCGGTAATGTAGCGATTGGAAAGCTGCGCTGCGGCCACGATCGCGGCGTCCGAGATGCGCACGCCATGGTGCTGCTCATAGCGATCCTTCAGCCCGCGCAAGATCGAGATCGTGTCTTCCACATTGGGTTCTTCGACGAACACCGGCTGGAAACGCCGCGCCAGCGCCGCATCCTTTTCCACATGCTTGCGATATTCATCCAAGGTGGTGGCGCCGACGCAATGCAGCTCCCCGCGCGCCAGCGCGGGCTTCAAAAGATTGGACGCATCCATCGCCCCATCGGCTTTGCCGGCGCCGACGAGGGTGTGCATTTCGTCAATAAAAAGGATGATGCCGCCTTCGGCCGCCTGCACTTCGGAGAGCACGGCCTTCAAGCGCTCTTCAAACTCGCCGCGAAATTTCGCGCCGGCGATCAGCGCGCCCATATCGAGCGCCAGCAGCTTCTTGTGCTTAAGGCTTTCAGGCACATCGCCATTGATGATGCGCAGCGCGAGGCCTTCGGCGATCGCCGTTTTGCCCACGCCCGGCTCGCCGATCAGCACCGGGTTATTCTTGGTGCGGCGGGAAAGAACCTGGATGGTGCGGCGGATCTCTTCATCGCGGCCGATCACCGGGTCAAGCTTGCCCTTGCGCGCATCTTCGGTGAGATCGCGCGCGTATTTCTTCAGCGCATCATATTGATCTTCAGCGGAGGAAGATTGCGCCGTGCGCCCCTTGCGCAGCTCGGCAATCGCCTGCTCCAGCTTTTGCGGGGTGAGGCCCGCCTTCTTAAGAATTTCGCTGGCTTTGCCTTCGGCGATGGCGAGGCCAAACAGCAGCCGCTCTGCCGTCACATAAGAATCGCTAGCCTTCTTCGCCGCCTGCTCGGCCGCATCGATGGCGCGGGAGAAAGACGATGCGGCGTAAAGGCGATCATTGCCGCCCTGCACTTTCGGCAGCGCACGCACGGCGGCGTCAGCCTCTTCGGCGGCGCGCTTGGGATCGGCGCCGGCGCTGCGCAGCAATTCCGCCGCCAGCCCTTCGCGATCATCCAGCAGCGCCTTTAGCAAGTGCTGGGTTTCCAGCTGCTGGTTCTGCTCTCTAAGAGCAATGGTTTGCGCCGCCTGCAGGAATCCCTGCGCACGCGCGGTAAGCTTTTCCATATCCATGAGCGACCTCGATAGAGCGTCCCGGCCCAGCCCCCTTTAAGGCGGGTCAAGCCGGCATGTTGTTGTGGCTTAGACTTAGTGTGGCGAAAGGGGCACACAAGGTTTCCCAGCCAGGAAATTGCCCGTTAGTGCGCCAGCAGCACCGGCACAGTGGCCGCGCGCAGCATGTCCTTGGTGGCGCCGCCGAACACCAGATCGCGCAGCCGCGAATGGGCGTAGCCGCCCATCACCACGAGATCGGCGTTGAGCGCGGTCGCTTCTTCCAAAATCGCCAGCGCCGGCGCGCGGCCCATGCCATCGACATTACGCACTTCGGTTTTGAGGCCCCTGCGCGAAAGGTGCGCGGCGATCTGCGTGCCGGGCTGATCGCCGTGGCCGAACATTTTCGGCTTGGCGTCCACCGTCACCACGGTGACTTGATCGGCGTCGCTCAGGATCGCCTGCGCTTCAGAGAGCGCGCGCGTGGCCTCACGGCTAGCGTCCCACGCCACCACCACGCGCTTGCCCACCGTCGCACCGCTCCAGCCGGGCGGGGCGATCAGCGCGGGGCGCCCGGAATGAAACAACACGCCCTCGATAATCTCTTCGCGCAGATCGCTGCCAGGCCCATCCGACGGGCGCGCCATGATCGCCACATCGGCGTAACGCGCATGCACAGCCGCGACGCGGCCGAGATCGCGCGAGAGCGCCTCCGCGTCGCGCAACTCAAACTGGCGGCCAGCTTGTTTCAGCCGCGCCTCCACCTTCGTCCTTTCAGCCTGCGCTTCCTGCCGCGCGCGGCCCAGCAATTCGGCCCACACGCCCGCCACCACGGTCGGCTCGTAAGCCAGCGGCTCATCCGGCAGCGGCGTCAAAAACGCGGCGGCGAGCGCGCAATCGGCGCACTGGCCGGCGACCGCTTCACCGAGGGCAATCGCGGCTTCGTCACCTTCAGCGTCTGCAACGATAACGAGAATGTCTTTCCAGCTCATGGCGCGCCTCACGGGGTTAGGCTGAGATCAGGATCATACGGCGCACGGCCGGCGCGCGCCACAAAGTTCCGCCATTTTCGGCGGGCGTGCTTGAGCCCACCTTGAGGCGGCGCAATATCTCAGTGAAAAATCAACACAGGGCAGCGCCGCATGTTCCGAACAAACGCTTATATTGATGGCCAATGGCGCGGAACCGGCAAGCGCTTGGCCGTCGTTAATCCCGCCACGCAAGCGATCCTGGCCGAAGTCGCCGATTGCGGCGCGGCCGAAACTGAGGCGGCGCTGGCCGCCGCGCACGCCGCCTTTTCCGCCTGGGCCGGCAAAACCGCGCACGAGCGCGGCGCGCTGCTGCGGCGCTGGTTTGAGCTGATGGTGGAAGGGCGCGAACGCCTCGCCCTGGCGATGACGCGCGAAGGCGGCAAGCCCCTGAGCGAAGCACGCGCGGAAACAAGCTATGGCGCCGATTTCGTCGATTGGTACGCCGAAGAAGCCAAGCGCGCTTACGGGCGCAGCATCCCTGCGAACGCCGCGTCCCGCCGCTATGTGAGCATCAAGCAGCCGATTGGCGTCGCCGCCGCGATCACGCCCTGGAATTTCCCCATGGCGATGATCACCCGCAAAGCCGCGCCCGCGCTCGCGGCGGGCTGCACTTTTGTGGTGAAACCGCCCTCGCAAACGCCGTTGACGGCGCTGATCCTGGCCGAGCTTGCGCATGAAGCCGGGATTCCGCCCGGCGTGTTTAATGTCATCACCGGCAGCGACGCCGCCGCCATCGGCAAGGTGTTGTGCGAGAGCGAGCTGGTGCGGAAATTTTCCTTCACCGGCTCAACCACCGTCGGCAAAAAGCTGGGCGCGCTGTGCGTGGGCTCGACTGTGAAGCGGCTTTCGCTTGAGCTCGGCGGCAACGCGCCGCTGATCGTGTTTGCCGACGCCGATCTCGATGTGGCGGTGAAAGGCGCCATCGCGTCGAAATTCCGCAATGCCGGCCAAACCTGCGTCTGCGCCAATCGGCTCTTGATCCAAGAAGATATTTACGACGCCTTCGCCGAAAAGTTCACCGCCGCGGTGAAAGCGCTGAAAGTCGGCAATGGCGAGCAAGACGGCGTCGAGATTGGGCCGCTGATTGATCAGAAAGCGGCTCAGAAGGTGGCCGAATTGGTGGCTGACGCAATGGCCCACGGCGCCAAAGCGCCCTATGGCGGCGCGCCCCATCCCGCCGGCGCCAATTTCTTCACGCCCACCGTGCTCACCAATGTCACACCGGCGATGCGCGTGAACCGCGAGGAGATTTTCGGCCCGGTCGCGCCGCTGATCCGCTTTAAGACCGAGGATGAAGCCATCGCCATCGCCAACGACACCCCATTCGGCCTCGCCAGCTATCTCTTCACCAGCGACATCGCCCGCGCTTGGCGCGTGAGCGAACGGCTTGAGGCCGGCATGGTGAGCATCAATGAGGGCGTTTACTCAAACGCCTTCATCCCATTCGGCGGGGTCAAGCAATCTGGGCTTGGCCGCGAAGGCGGCGCAGAAGGGCTCGAAGAATATCTCGAAACCAAATTCCTCAATTTCGGCGGCGTTTCGTGAGCTTTGGCTATGTGTACGTGCTCGGCAGCGTCAGCGGCGCTGTGCGGTGCACGTATGTGGGCTGGTGTTTGAACATCGAGGCGCGGCTGGCCCAGCACAATGCCGGGCGCGGCGCGCGCTCCACGCGCGGGCGCGCCTGGGTTTTGCTCTATGCCGAGCGCTACCCCACCCGCAACGAAGCCATGAGCCGCGAGGTTGCCCTTAAGCGCGACCGCCGCTTCCGCGCCGCGCTCGCGCTGCACTTGCACGCACCGGCCTAAATCGGCGCGAACTCGCCTTCCGCGAAGCCGGCGATCTCATCCTCGTCCTTCGCCAATTCGAAAGATGAGCAGCAGCGCGCGCAGAACGCGACATCGCCAGTGATGGAACGGAAGGTCGAGCGCCGCCGCATCAGCGGGGTGGTGCAAGTCGGGCATGGCTCGCCGATACGCTTTTCCAGCATGGTTAGCCTCCAACCCGTTCAAATTAACGACGCAATGCTGAACAGATTCTTATCGGCAAGCTAACGCACGCGGCGCCGAAAACGGCGATTACCACACGCGGATGTGATGGCGTGCAGCATCCTTGGGCAGAAGGCGCCTACGGCTTCTTCGTTTTCCGCGCGGCTTTCGCTTTTGGCAGCGCCAACGCATGCGCGGCTTTCAGCGCCGAGTGCGCCAGATCCGCGTCCGCCGCTTTCAGATCGCACACCGTCACGCCCATGCGGCCCCATCCGCTGGCGTGCGGCGCAAGCGCGTGCGGCGCCTGCTCGCAGAAAAATTCTTGCGTGGCTCGATCGAACATGAGGTTCACCGCCGCGGCATCGGGCGGCAGCGTAGCGAAAATCTTGCGCTTGGTGCGGAAGGCCGGGCGATCCACGTGCGTGACCTCATAGGCGCCCTCCAGCGCCAGGGCGAGCGTGCGGATGCGGGCTTTGCTCACGGCCATGGCGCGCACCATAGCACAGCGGTGCGCGCCCTGCTAAAGCCCCGCCCGCCTGGGGGAACACACATGACAGACACGCCATCACCGCACAGCAAGCAAGCGCCGCGCGTGCTGGCCGCCAGCCTCGTGGGCACCGCTGTCGAATTCTACGATTTCTATATCTACGCCACCGCGGCGGCCTTGGTGTTTGGCCCGCTGTTTTTTCCTTCGGATTCGCCTTCGGCGCAGCTGATGGCCTCCTACGCCACCTTCGCCATCGCCTTTATCGCGCGCCCTGTTGGCGCGATCGTGTTCGGCCATTTTGGCGACCGGATCGGGCGCAAATCCACGCTTGTCGCCTCGCTCATGCTGATGGGCGCCTCCACCATGGCGATCGCGTTTTTGCCGACTTACGCGCAAGCCGGCTGGATCGCGCCGCTGCTGTTGTGCCTGCTGCGCTTTGGCCAAGGCTTTGGCCTCGGCGGCGAATGGGGCGGCGCGGCGTTGTTGGCGGTTGAAAACGCGCCCAAGGGGTGGCGCGCGCGCTATGGCATGTTTCCGCAGCTCGGCGCGCCGGTGGGCTTCATCGCCGCCAACGGGTTTTTCCTGCTGCTGGGCCTTTTCCTCAGCCCCGAAGATTTCATCGCCTGGGGTTGGCGCATTCCGTTTTTAGCGAGCGCGGCGCTCGTCATCATCGGGCTTTGGGTGCGCCTCAAGCTCACCGAAACGCCGGAGTTTCAAGCCGCGCTCGATAAAGCCCCGCCCGCGCACGCGCCTTTGGGCGAAGTGCTGACCAAGCATTGGCGCGCCGTTCTGGGCGGCACCTTCGCGGCAGTGGCCTGCTTTGCCATCTACTACATCGCCACCGCGTTCGCGCTTGGCTATGGCGTGACAACGCTCGGCTATTCGCGCGAGCAATTTCTGATCGTGCAGCTTGTGGCGATCCTGTTCATGGCCGCCGGCATCATCGCCGCCGGCTATTGGGCTGATGCTTCAACCCCGCGCAACGTACTGATGTGGGGCTGCGTCATGACGATCGCCGCAGGCTTCACGCTCGCGCCGCTGATCGGCGGCGGCTCATTGTGGCTGATCGGGGTGTTTCTCGCGCTGGTGCTTTCGATCATGGGCTTCGTCTACGGCCCGCTGGGCGCGTGGCTGCCCGGGCTATTCCCCGCGCGCGTGCGCTATACCGGCGCGAGCATCGCCTTCAACGTCGGCGGCATTATCGGCGGCGGCTTGACGCCGTTGATCGCGCAACAGCTCGTGACCACGGGCGGGCTCTTTCACGTCGGCCTCTATCTCAGCATCGCTGCGGGCCTCAGCTTCGTCGCACTCTTGTTCTTGCCAACGCGGGCGGAGAGCTGATCAGCCGCCAGCACAGGCCGATTGCGCAGCACATCAGCACGCGCAAAGGCCAAATTCATCCGCCCCTCCCAGCGGCGCGGGAAGCAATCATTCCGTCGCGCGGGGCTTCAACAAAATCACTGTCACGCCCGCCGCAATCGCGCCCGCAGCACCGCCAAACACCTCGCGGCCAAACCCCAACGCTTGGCTCACAAGCGCCGCGATAAGGCCGACGATCGCGCCAATCAGCAGCGCCAATGCGAGTCTTTTCCAAAGCGCCATCGCGTCCCCCTAAGCGCCAGCTCCGGCCACCCGGAGAAGGCGATCACTTAAGAACGCACCATGAGCGCGGCGCAAGCAGCTTCCGCCACCACACCCGCGCAAAAGCAACCTTAGCCCAGCCAATCCGGCCGCACGTAGGCTTTGCCCAAATCCTTCGCCACCGCCTCATGCGCGATCGCGCCTTCATAGACATTGAGCCCGGCCGCCAGGTGCGGATCATCCTGCAGCGCTTTTTTGTAGACCTTATTCGCCAGCGCCAGCGTGAACGGGAGCGTGGCGTTGTTCAGGGCGAACGCAGAGGTGCGGGAAACCGCGCCGGGCATGTTCGCCACACAATAATGAATGATGTTGTCGACGATGAACACAGGCTCAGAATGGGTGGTGGCTTTTGATGTTTCAAAACAGCCGCCCTGATCGATCGAAATATCCACCAGCACCGCGCCGGGGCGCATGGTTTTCAGCATATCGCGGGTGATCAGCTTGGGCGCCGCCGCGCCGGCGATCAGCACGGCGCCGATCACAACGTCCGCCTCGCGGACCGCATCTTCCACTGCAGCCTTGGTGGAATACACCGTTTCCAGCCGGCCATTGAACTCGCGGTCAAGCTCTTCCAGCCGCGCTGGGTTTTTATCAAACACCGTCACCCGCGCGCGCATGCCAACCGCGATCTGCGCCGCATTGTAGCCGGCCACGCCCGCGCCAAGGATCACAACATCCGCCGGCCGCACGCCCGGCACGCCGCCCATCAGCACGCCGCGCCCGCCATGCGCCTTCTCCAGAAAGTAAGCGCCCACTTGGATCGACATGCGCCCCGCCACTTCCGACATCGGCTTCAGCAGCGGCAAGCGGCCATCTTTATCGGTCACAGTTTCGTAGGCGATGCAGGTGGCGCCCGATTTCATCAGCCCTTCGGCCTGATCCGGATCCGGCGCGAGGTGGAGATAGGTGAACAGCACATGATGCGGCTTCAGCCGCGCGATCTCGATCGCTTGCGGCTCTTTCACCTTCACGATCATCTCAGCCTGCGCAAACACCGCATCCGCATCGAGCAAGATCTTCACGCCCACGCGTTCGTACACCGCATCCGGCGCACCGATGCCCTCGCCGGCCTTGGTTTCCAAAAACACCTCATGGCCGGCGCGCACCAATTCAGCCGCGCTCTCGGGCGTGAGGCCAACGCGATATTCGTGAACCTTGATTTCCTTGGGGCAGCCGACGCGCATGGAATTTCCCTCCCGAATGGTCGGTTAATTTATTTATCGGAGAGGGCGTGCAGAATCTTGGATATTTTGGTATCTAGAGCCCACACGACGCCTAATATTGAGCGTGAAACGCAAAATGACGGAAAAATCCACCAATCGGCTCGACGCCTTCGACCGCAAAATCCTGTTCGAGCTGGAGCGGGACGGCATGCTCACAGGCGCGGCCCTGGCTGAGCGCGTGGGGCTTTCTCCATCGGCCTGCCACCGCCGCGTGAAGGCGCTCGAACAGCTCGGCGTGATCGAAGGTTATTCGGTGATCCTCTCCGACACCGCCATGGGAAGGACGGCCACGGTGTTCGTCGCCGTTACGCTCGAAAATCAGAAACGCGAAACCATGGCTGCGTTTGAACGCGCCGTCGCGCAGTGCCGCGAGGTGCAGGATTGCCACCTGATGACAGGCGAGAGCGACTACCTTTTGCGCATCGTCATCAGCGATGATGATCGCTATGAGCGCGTGCACCAGGAAACGCTTTCGCTCCTGCCCGGCGTGCGGCGGCTGGTTTCGAATTTCACCATTCGCACGGTGTTTCGCCGCCCAGCCAGCGCCGCGCACTAAAATCCCTCCCCTTAACGGGGAGGGATTTTGCGCGCTGTTGCGAAGCTTTTACTCAGGCGTGCTCGCCGCCGCGTCTTGCGGCACCACGCACATATTGTGCGTGCCGCTCTCGGCCGGCGCTGACGTGCCGAACTCAGTCGGCGCTGAGAGGCATGAGCATTGCTCGCCCGCATCTTTGGAGGTGCGGCAGCGCGGCTCGCCTTCCGGGGTGGGCGCAGCTGGGGCGGCGGCGGGCTCAGCCGGCGGCACGGCGGGTTCCGGCGTGGTGGGCTCCGGCGTCACCGGCGGCGCGGCAGGCTGTTCC
>DAORMO010000027.1:13838-22860 GCA_035440585.1 Terricaulis sp. | reverse complement strand
AGCGCCTCAAACCGCTTACGCGCGGCTTCCGCCGCTTCGCCTGGGGGCGCATCGCCGCCCGAAAGCAGCACGCGCTGCGCCAGCGTTTGCGCGGCGGCGGAGTCAAACGAGGCCGGCAGGCGATCAAACGCAAGCGCGAGAAATTCTGGCTCGCTGCGCGCCCACAGGTCCGGCGCGAGCCCGCCCTGGCTGCGGGCCAGCGCGCCCACGCTCCAGGCGTCGGGCGCGCGCAGCTCTTCGCTTTCCACAGCCACGGGCAAATTCGATTGCGCCGCAGCCGCGAGGGGCGCAGCCGCTGCGCAGAGGGCCAGCGCGATCTGCCTGTAAACCATGGTGCTATTCCTTGAAGGCGTCCGGAAGCTCGACACGGATTTCGCGCGGCTCGGGCGCGAGCCGGTCAGCCTGACCGATGAAAAAGATAAACAGGCCGATAACCACGATCACCGCGCCCCCGGCCGCGAAATACCCAATCTTGGGGTCAGAGCGGCGCCCGAAGCTGCTGCGCCGGCGTTTACGTCTCAACATTTCGCCTCAACCTTCCCCCGAAGTTGCGAGCGGCGGAGATTGCCCCCAAAATGTGGCGAGTTTCCAGCCCCGGCCGCGCGCGTGCGGTTTAAGGGGCCCTTGTGAGGTGATTCGTGGCCGGCCCGGAGAGCAGCGAGACAGGCGATACCCCCGCCGCGCTCGATCCCTCTTTGCCGGCCGAGGTTCCAGCGCGCACCATCGCCCTGGTCGGGCTCATGGGCGCGGGCAAAACCACTGTGGGCCGCCGCCTGGCCGCCGCGCTCCACCTGCCGTTCGCCGATGCGGACGCCGAGATCGTCAAAGCCGCCGGCTGCTCCATCGCTGAGATTTTCGCCGAACATGGCGAGCAGGCGTTCCGCGAAGGCGAGCGGCGCGTGATCGCGCGCATGCTCAAAGGCCCGGTGCATGTGCTCGCCACCGGCGGCGGCGCTTTCATCGATCCCGGTACGCGCGCGCTGATGAAAGACCGCGCGATCTCGATCTGGCTTAAGGCCCCGATCGAGGTGCTGATGAAGCGAGTGGAAAAGCGAGAGCATCGCCCACTGCTCAACGAGCCCGATCCGCGCGCGGTGATGGAACGGCTGATGGCCGCGCGCTACCCGATCTACGCCGAAGCCGACATCACCATCGAAAGCTCGCCCGGCCCGCACCATGTCGCGGTGGACGCCATCCTCAAAGCGCTGCGCGCGCACGGGGCGCTTGCGCCATGAACATGCGGCAGCCTCTCGTCCTCCCCCGCCAGGGGGAGGTGGCGCGCGCGCAGCGCGTGAGTATGAGCACGCAGCAGCGCCGCCCCCTCAGTCAGCGCTTGCGCGCTGACAGCTCCCCCCATTGGGGGAGTACGCATTTGTTTTAGCGAACGGATCATGACCCACACCATCCACGTCTCCCTCGGCGCGCGTTCGTATGACGTGCATATCGGCGCTGGCCTCATCGCGCGCGCGGGCGAATTGATCGCCCCGTTCGCGCCGGCGGGGCGCGCCTTTGTCGTCACCGATGAAAACGTCGCCCACCATCATGGCGCGGCGCTCAACGATGCGCTGAAAGCGGCGGGGCTTGAAGTGTTCGCTTTCGTGATGCCGCCAGGGGAGGAGACCAAGAGCTTTGCCGGGCTGGAATCGCTCTGCACCGTGCTGTTGGAGAAGGGGATCACGCGCAAGGATCTCGTGGTGGCCTTCGGCGGCGGCGTAATCGGCGATCTCACCGGCCTTGCGGCTGGCCTTGTAAAACGCGGCGTGGATTTCGTGCAAATCCCCACAACGCTGCTCAGCCAAGTGGATTCCAGCGTCGGCGGCAAAACCGCGATCGATACGCCCGAAGGCAAGAACCTGATCGGCCTCATCCACCAGCCGCGTCTGGTGCTGGCCGATAGCGGCGTGCTCGCAACGCTGCCCGAACGCGAGATCCGCGCCGGCTACGCTGAGATCGTGAAGATGGGGCTCATCAAGGATGATCCCTTCTTCCAATGGTGCGAGGCGCTGGCGTCAGATGTGCTCAAGCTCGATCCGCTCGCGCTCACGCACGCCATCGCCACGGCGGTGGAGCATAAAGCCCGCATCGTCGAGGCGGATGAAACCGAGCAGGGCGAGCGCGCGCTGCTGAACCTGGGCCACACCTTCGCGCATGCGCTCGAAGCCCATGGCGGCTATTCCACCAAGCTGATCCATGGCGAAGCCGTCGCCGCCGGCATGGCGCTGGCGTTTGATTTCAGCGCCGCCCAGGGCCTCTGCAGCAAAGAGGATGCGGCGCGCGTCACGGCGCACCTCCACCGCGCCGGCTTCACCACCGATATCCGCCAGCTCCCCGGCGCGCCGTTCGATCCCGAAGCGCTGCTTTCGATCATGGCCAGCGATAAGAAAGCCGAAGCCGGCAGCCTCACGCTCATCCTCGCGCGCGGCGTAGGCCAAGCTTTCGTGCAAAAAGCCGCTGACGCCGCAGCGCTCGGCGCCTTCCTCAAGCGTGAAACCCAATGATGCCCACACTCCTGAGCTTAACGATCCTCGCGCTCATCGTTCTGCTCATGCTTTCGGCGTTCTTTTCCGGCTCGGAAACCGCGCTCACCGCCGCCTCCCGCGCGCGCATCACCCAGGCCCAGCGCGATGGCGATCGCCGCGCCGCGCGCGTGGCGCGGCTGATCGAAAACCGCGAGCGGCTGCTGGGCGCCATCCTGCTTGGCAACAATCTCGTCAACACGCTGATCACCGCGCTCACCACCTCGCTGCTGGTGACGTTGTTTGGCAATGACGGGCTGATCGTCGCCGCCGCGACCATTCTCGTCACCATCCTTTTGCTGATCTTCGGCGAGATCGGCCCCAAAACCTACGCCATCTCCAAGCCCGATAGCCTCGCCATGGTTGTGGGCCGGCCGATCGCCTTCGTGGTCTGGGCCTTCGCGCCGATCGTGAAATACGTGCAGATGATCGTGAACGGCGTGCTCAAGCTGTTCGGCGCCGGCGCGCCCGAGGGCGTGGACGTGCTCGCCGCCGAAGCGGAAATCCGCGGCGCGGTGGAGCTGCACGCCGAAGAGGGCGCGGTGCAAACCGATGTGCGCCATCGCCTCATCGGCGCGCTCGATCTCTCAGAGCTCGCCGTTTCAGACGTGATGATCCATCGCAAATCCATCCGCATGATCGATATCGATCTGCCCCCGCGCGAGATCATCGCCCAGGCCATGGCCAGCGCCCACACGCGCCTGCCGCTCTATCAGGATGAGGCCGAAAACATCGTCGGCGTGCTGCATGCGCGCGATCTGCTCCGCGCCATCGCCGAGCATGGCCGCGATCATTTTTCCGTGCGCGAGATCATGCGCCCCGCCTGGTTCACGCCCGACACCACGATGGCCGAAGATCAGCTCGCGGAATTTTTGCGCCGGCGGGAGCATTTCGCGCTCGTGGTCGATGAATATGGCGCGCTGATGGGGCTCGTCACGCTCGAAGATATTCTCGAAGAAATCGTCGGCGATATTAAAGACGAGCACGACATCGCCGTCCAAGGCGTGCGCCCCCAGCCCGATGGCAGCGTCAATGTCGATGGCGTGGTGCCGATCCGCGATCTCAACCGCGCCATGAATTGGGATCTGCCCGATGATGAAGCGGTGACGATCGCGGGCCTTGTCATCCACGAAGCCCAAGCCATCCCCGAACCCGGCCAACGCTTCGCCTTCCACGGCTATCGGTTTCAGGTGCTACGGAGGCAGCGCAACCAGATCACGGCGCTGAGGATTGAACGGGAAGAGAAGGCGGAGGAGGAGGGGGATTAGGGTGCTTGCCCGTGATTTCGGACACGCGCGTTTCAGCCTGGGCGTCGGACAAGGCTTAGCGCATCTAGGTCTTCCACCCCGCCCCAGGGCATGGGCTTGCTCTCGATGAGCTCAAGCCCGGCGGCGCTGGCGAATGTGGCGAACAGCGAGAGGGTCATGCGATTGCGGGCGTGCGGGTTTTGCCCGTAATGGCGATCATCGGGCGCGTCATAATTGGAGTGATGCGTCAGCATCATCCCGCCGGGGCGCAACACGCGCGCCGCGTCACGCAAATAGGCGCCGACAATATCGGGGCTGAAATGCACCATCGCATCGTAGCAGAAGATCGCCGTTTGCGTGTCGGCCTTCACGGGGGCGAAGTCGAAGCCGCCGCCTTTGACGTAGCGCACGTTGGAATAGGCTTTCAGGCGCGTGCGGCATTTTTTGAGATTGGCGTCGAACACATCCATCAGCGTCAGCACGCCGGCCTTGGGCGCAACCTCCGCCGCATGGCGGCCCCAGCCGCAGGCAAGCTCCAGCGTCGCGCTGAGATCCAGCCGATCGAACAATTGGCGAAAGCGGCTTTCCGGGCGCCAAAACAGATGCGTCCAACGCTCGGCGTCATCATAATAGGCGCTCTCCGCCCACGGCGCGGCCACGATCTTTGCGGCGTCTTTGAGGGCTTTGCGCTGGTCATTCATGCGCGCACGATCCCAGCTTCAGCGGCGCGGCGCAAGCGGGCTTAGCGGCCCCAACTCGGCAGCTTGCGGCGCTTGGCGAGCCAAGGATATTCGAACGCATAGCCGCCATTCTCAAACACGCCCGCGCCGCGCAGGCGCGCGAGCTTTTGCTTGGACCAGACGGGGAAATCCTGCAGCGCCGTATAGTGCGTGACCAAGGATTTGCGCGTCAGCGAAGGGTCGATCATTTTCGTGCCCTCGTGCGGCAGGTTCGCGTGCCAGATCAGCACGTCGCCTTTCTTGGGGCAGTAATCCACGCGGCTCAGCCCTGCCGCTTGCATCTGCGCTTCAAGATAATGCGCGAAATCCATAGGCGTGCGCTTGGCCGTGGCGAGATCGCAGGTGACAGCGCCATCGCCCCAATCGAACACGCCGGATTTATCAAACTTGTGCCCGCCCGGATAATAGCCAAGCGGCCCCGCATGCGGATGCACGTCCTCAAGCGGGATCCAGGAGGCGGCCAAAAAGCCCAGCCGCTTTTGCTGGCACACATAAGGATAGTCGATATGGACCGGCTGCTCGCTGCCGCGCCAGAACGTCAGCGATTGCAGCACAGCCGCAGGCTCAGCGAAGACGTGGGAGAGAAAATCTGTCACCTCCGCTGTCAGCGCCAGCCGCGCCGCCGCGCGCGAGAAGCAATGCAGATGATTGATCTTCACGCCCGGGTCGTTGAGCTGGAAGCTTTCGGCCTCATGGCTCTCAAGCTGCTGGCCGCGGATCTCTATCGGGATCTGGTAGTCGGCATAGTGGTCGCGGAAATGGGTGATATCGGCCAGCAGCGCGTCGATCTTCGCATGCGGGATCACGTTCTCAAACGTGACAATGCCATTGGTGCGCCAAGCATCGAGCTTGGCCGCGAGATCGTAAGCGCGGCGCGGGCGGGTGCGCGCGACATAGGCGGGGATGTCCGCGTCGGGGGCGTCGATCCAGGGGAGGGGGGTGGGGGGCAACACGAGTGTTGATGAATTTATCCCTTCTGCTCCCACGCGGCTTTAGCTTTTTCGAGTTCGGCGAGCCGCCCGTTCATGCGACGTATGTCGCCCCACATGTCATTGAGCGTAAACTCCAGCTGCGCGGTTCTCTTTGCGAGTATCTGTATGGTTTCCGACTCAGCAACGGTTTCAACTCGCTCTTCAATGTGGTTCCGAACCTTCCGGAAAAAATCCAAATTCAATGCGCGCGCTTCCGCCAGAAAGCCAACGGGTTCCGGGATCGTGGCAGCGAGCCGCAGTAGCTCAGGTTCGTCAAACTTGTTGCCATCGTAGAACCCGACTGGGTGCCTAAAGTACTTGTACTTGTCAACGCCCAGACGCGAGGTCGGCAGGATCACCTTGCGCCCGAGGAGCATTGACCAAAACGCGCCGTGATATGAGCTTACGAGCATCACCCTGGAAGAAAGAATGTAGTCAACCACAGTTCCAATGGACTCGGCGTTGCTTACCGAGGACGGTACATCCGAAACGGCAAATGTTCGCTCTAGTGCACTCTTTAGGGTGCCGACTTCTCTTTTTATATGAGTTTCGTTCCTATCAGCGCTGAAAGCGGGATGTAGGCAGGACGCGCATGGTACAAATGGTTGCTCGTAGGGGTGTTGGTAATCTCTAATGCCGCTCAGCACGGTCTTGTCGAACCGGATTGGTATCGATGCAGTCCTCTTTCCAAAAATATTATTCTCGGTGTATTTGTGGGTGCCGGCACCCCAAATGATTACGTTGTCGCATTTCTCAATCAGCCGATTGAGGACCTTATTCAGTTCGTCGGAATTATCTAAGAGTCCTCCGCCGCCGAATATGACGACGTCATCTCTTTCGATTTCGTGCCACAGCACGGCCCAATCGGAGTGCAACACGCAGGAGTAGCGAGAGAAGAACTCCGTGAAATAATAGTACGGCGACGATATCCAGTCGCCCAAATTTGCGGGAACGTAACCCTTCTCAAGATGATGGACGAAGTGGATCTTACCTCTTTTTCTGTTCATCGCATGCACTGTCACGTATTTTTCCTCACCGCAGAAAATTGGTTCGCCCGCATCGCGTCACACGCGCGGCTTCAACTATTGCATCCAACCTGTCGGATCGAGAAAACAGGAGTTCTGCGTCCCACGTATTTCGTTGGCGCGTTCAAGTCCTTTGTCATCACAGCAAACATTTTCGTTGGCTTGATGTGGCCTAGATCGAGAAGGATGTCATTTATATATCCAAGAAAGTCGATAAACGCACGATCCTCGGAGATTTCGACGTTATAGTGACGTCCAAAACCGCGGCCAACGAAAGGGTCGATGAGGCCGCCAAACCCGAGAAACCCCTCAAAGCCAAAGCGCGTCAGAAGCAGCGGGAGAATATCCTGCGCCCGGATCCCTTCAAACCCTTGCTTTGAGCAATCCCAGTTTATGAACTGCTTTTCGTATCCTTTGAGGACATAGTGCTGACGTTTCTCGGGGGGCAGAAATGCCCAGATCCTTTCAACGATATCTAGAACCTCGGGCCAGCACATGTGTCCGTTGCGGCCGATCATGTCCATTGTAACAAAATTTCCAAGAACGCTCGCTCTCACCCCATCGAATAGCCGTTCAAGCGATTGAATGTGATGAAGGGAATGGTGCGCCATGTAGCAAGCGTACTCGGTGGAGGGGGACCAAGTATTGATATCAACCTGTTGAGGGTCGAGGCGATGGGCGAGGCCGGCGCGATGAAAATTCCGCTCAGCCTTTTCTAGTAATATGGGGGAAAGTTCGAATAGAGTGAATCTGAAATCGACGTTCCTGCTATCTAGAAATTTTGCGATTTGAAGCTCGACCGTTCCGTCCCCTGATCCGATGCTCGCAATTTTTGGCGAGCCAGTTCTTTCGATCGATCGGATCATGGGTTTCGCATAAAAATCGGTCACCCCGCTCGCGTCAAAAATTTCCTTTGTATGCTGTTTGATGAAGTTGTTCCTGAAATAGCTAGCTATATCGGGAATTGAGTGCATGTTCCCGTCAATAGTAGCGTATTGGTCAATTTGTGCCTGAATTCGCTTCTGGTATTCGGGGTCGGCATGCATAGTTTGAACCTCAGGAGCTCATTTTAAAGAGTTTAGCAATCAGGCCGGTCAAACGATCTTCCGCTGCCGCTAGTCCGTATGACTCACATACCTGTTTTTGACCTCTGTGTGAGAATTTGCGCCAAACTTCGCGCTCCGAATACACATCAAGCATTTTTTTCGCAAATTCGTTGGCGTTGCCTCCGACAAGTATGTGTTCGCCATCGAGCAACCCCATCCCCTCCGTCGCAACTGGCGTTGCGACCACGGGTACGCCCATACGCAATGAATTGCCGACCTTGCCTTTGACACCCGCGCCATAGCGCAGAGGCGCGAGCGAAACGCGGATGTTTTCCATGTAGGCTTCAAGATCGGCGACAAACCCTGTCACGATAATATCGTCGCAGGCCAGCGCCTCGAACTCTTTCGGCATGTGGCTGCCGATAATGTGGAGTTTTGCGCCGGTGTTGAATGCCCGGAAGCGCGGCCAGATTTCATTGATGAGATAGTTTACGGCGTCGACGTTTGGCGGGTGCCGATAGCCGCCAACAAATGCGAAATCCCGCCGATCTTGAAAGCCATTGCGTGGCTGATAGTCCTCGTAAATGAGCGGAATGATGGTGTGTGGGAACGGCCCGATTTGCTGCTCAAGGTAGCCCACCTCGTAATCAGAAACGAGGATGGTGTTATCTGCTTTGCGTATCGCGTTGAGCTCGATCTCCTTGAGCTCATTGGCCTGATCCAACAACTCAGGTCGCTGCTCCAACTCATATTGCCGCTGTACTCGCAAATGATGGAGATCAACGGTGTCAAAGATGATGGGCTTTCCCGGGTAAGCGGCGCGAACATCGTCGATATGCTTCCCGCCAATGGGGGCGCGCGACAGCATGATCATGTCATGATCATGCGCCTGGGTGAGGAGATAGTCGCGTGAGTTTGTTGCGTACGGCCGATGAATGACTTCCACGCCCATGCGTTGCAGGTCAGTTGAGTATCGGCCGCACCAAAGAAGATTTTGCGGCACGAAGGTGACGCGATAGCCGAGCTTGCTAAGAATCCGCATATAGTTGAATGCCGTGACAGAGCCGCTGTCTTTATCCGGCGTGGGCGTTTCAGCGTCGAAAATTAGTATTCGGCCAACTGCGTGGCGGTCGACGATTGACTTGCGAAAATCCGCATTTTTGCCGTGCTTCGTCAGCACGCCCTGCCACTTAGCGAGGAATGTGCTTTTATTCACTTCCTGATAGCGTTTCACGCCTGACGTAATGTCGGTGCCTGAAGTGACGCCTTCATGATGCACAACGCGCGAAAGCGGCTGGTACAAGACGCGCAAACCTGCGGCGCGCACCTTCATGGCGAAGTCGGTGTCTTCGTAATAGGCAGGTGCGAACTCGATGGAGAAGCCGCCTAACTGCCGCCATACTTTAAGGGGCATCATGATTGATGCGCCGGAGATATAGTCGGCGTCACGCAAGTAGTTAAATTCCGGCTTGCCTGG
>DAORMO010000027.1:13449-13785 GCA_035440585.1 Terricaulis sp. | reverse complement strand
ATGCCGCCTGCTTCCTGCAAGGAGCCATCTGGGTAAAGCAGCTTGGAGCCAACTAAGCCGGCATTTGGATGCGCGCGGAATGTCGCGACGAGTTCATCGAGCCAGCCGTCAAGAACGGTGGTGTCGTTGTTCAACAAATAGACGAATTGGGTTGAGAGTGTTGCCGCTGCTGAGTTGCATGTTCGGAGGAATCCGAGATTCTTTGGATTGCGATGTACTCGAATTGAAGGGAGATCCCCGAGGGCCCTTTCGATTTCTTCGCCAGAGCCGTCGGGCGAGCAGTCGTCAACGATGAGTATTTCGAATGGGGTTGTGTCGCTTGCTTCAAGCATGCTC
>DAORMO010000027.1:9780-13354 GCA_035440585.1 Terricaulis sp. | reverse complement strand
GCGCGATGATCTCCGCGTTGCCGTGAACTCCGCGCCGTATCGTTTGGTGGCCGGCTGGTTTGATGTTGTTCTGCAAAAAGTGCGCAAGCGGAGTCTCGCCCTTGGTTTCGTTCGTCCGCACATACCAAGCCGCATCAAACTCCGGGTTCGGATCCCGCACTTCCTCCGCGCCGCGCAGCAGGTAATGCGTCAGCGGGTTCATGCCCGCAGCGGCGACGTCGGGGTATTTGTCGAGATAGAAGGCGCCGTCGAAGAGCGGGTGCGGTGAGAGACGGCGTGTTAGGCCGTGTTCGGCGTAGTGCGCCAGCGGGTTTGCTGCGGCGTCTGGATTTTGGCGCACATAGAAAGCGGCGTCGAACAGCGGGTTGGGTTGGCGCAGGGCGGCGGCGCCGCTGGTGATGTAGTGCACGAGGGCGTCGGCGTCGCCGACCTCGGCTTTGTATTGCTCAAGATACCACGCGGTGTCGAACAGCGGGTGCGGGCTCGCCTGAAGGCGTGCGCCATGGCGCACATAATGGGCGAGCGGGCTCACCTTCGCTTCGGCGATGTCGGGGTTGCGGGCTGAATACCATTGCGTGTCGAACAAAGGGTGCGGATTGCGCACCTCCAAATGCCCGCGCAGCAGATAGTGCGCGAGCGGATTCATGTTCGCGGCGGCGACGTCAGGGTGCTGGGCGAGATAATAGGCGCCGTCAAACAAGGGATGCGGCGAGAGCTGGCGCGCAAGGCCGTGCTCGGCATAGTGCGCGAGCGGGTTGAGGCCCGCTTCGGGGTGCTGGCGCACGTACCAGGGCGCGTCAAACAGGAGGTTCGGCTGCCGGTGCTCACGCGCGCCGATATGCAGATAATGCGCGAGCGGGTTGGCTGCGCCGAGATCGGCATTGGTCTCGGTATAGAATTTTGTGTCGAACAGCGGGTGCGGGTTGCGGCCCTCGCGCGCGCCGTTGGAGACATAATGCACCAGCGGATTGAGGCCGGCCGCGTAAATGTCGGCGTTGGAGTCGAGGTAGTAATCACTGTCGAACAGTGGGCTCGGATTGCGCCCTTCGGCCCAGCCGATGTCGAGATAATGCCGCAGCGGATCGAGCCCGGCCGCGCCCACATCCGGATTGGCGCGGAGGTAATACTCAGCGTCAAAAATTGCACGGATCGCAGCTGCGCCGCGGAGCTGGGCTTCCGCGATTTTCGGGCTCGCCGTAATCACCGCACTATCCATCTTCGTCCCACCCAAGATCGTGGCGGCACGCTATAAAACCCGGTGCGGCGCCGCAATAATTTTTTGTAATATAGTGCCTCAGGCCGCCACGATGCCGCGCATGGCGCCTTCGATTTGTGCGGCGGAGCATCGGCCATCGAGGCCAAACTGCGTAACGAGCTTTTCAAGATAGGCGCGCGCTTGGCGCTCTTGTTCTGCGCTGACGCCGAAATGGCGCGCCACATAGGCCTGCATGCGGGCGATTTCGGCGAGTTCTGCTAGGCCAAAGCGCGAAATTGTGACGCTGTCATCATGGCGGCGATGATAGTTGAGCGCGGTGGGATTGAAGGCGATCGCCCCCTCGCGCAGCAGATTGGCGTAGACGCACCAATCTCCGGCCACGCGATAGGCTGAGATCTCCTGCGCATGGCGCGCCATCACGCCAGCGAGCGCGGGGCGGGAGAACAGCACGGCGCTCACGTTTGGGATCGTGTTCTTGATCGAAAGCCCATCGCGCACCTCTTCCGCGCCGGGGGCGGTGAAGGCGCGTGTCCATTTGTCGGGGGACACGTCGCGCACATAATCGAGATAATCAGGGGCGATGACCGCGCCAGCGCTATTGGCTTGTTTGGATTGGGTCATCGACAGCACAACGCCGGGGCGCTGGAACGGCTTGGCGGCCGCCTCCAGGAAATGCGGATCGGCCCAATCGTCGGCCTCGGCGATCCAGAGCAGATCGCCGCTGGCGCGTTCTGCGCCCTTGCGCCATTGCGCAAACGCGCTGCCGGAGTTTTTCTCGTTGCGGACGATCCGCCAATTGATGCTGGCTTGGCTCAGCACGCGCTCGGCCACGGCGATGCTGTCATCAGTTGAGGCGTCGTCCAGAACGATGATTTCCTGCGGGCTCAGCGTTTGCGCGAGGATGGAGCTGAGGCGCTGCTCCAAATGGCGGGCGTAATTGTAATTCGGGACAATGACCGAAATGTTCGGCCGGTTAAGCCCAAGCAGATCCGTGAGCGCTGCAACATAGGAGGTCGCGCCAAAGCGGGCGCGCATCAGCTCGCGCCCGGCAAGGCCCGCGCTGCGCAGCGCCGCAGGATGATCGAGCCAACGCGCGGCGGCTTGGATGAAAGCGTTCGGCGTTTGCGCGGTGACGGCGACGCAGCCATCTTGCGCAAAATCTTGGATGCCGCCCGCGCCATCGATCATCAAAACCGGCGTGGCCTGGGCGAAGGCTTCAAGCGCAACCGATGGGAATGGATCCTCGCGCGAGGATAGGGCGAAGAACGCCGCCCCAGCGTAGAAATCTGCAAGATCCTGGGTGAAGGGGAGCATGTGCAGGCGCGCGCCGTCGCGGCGGGCCTGGGCGTATTGCTGCTCAAGGGCTTTGGTTTCTTTGGGCGGGGTGTCGCCCACCCAAATGAAATGCAGATCAGGCCAACGCTTGGCGGCGGCTTTGGCCCATGTGAAGAAAATGTCGATGCCCTTGCGGTGATCGGCATAGCCGACGCCGAGCACAAAGCGGGTTTCCTCCGGCAGATTGAGCCGCGCCGCGAGGCGTTTGCGCGCGTGCTCCTTCTCGCTGAGATCGGCCAAGGTGGAGGCGGCATAAAGCCCTTGCGGGCGCAGCACGGCGTTGCGCCAGGCGGGCAGGGCGCACGCCTCGCGCGCCTGATCGCGCACGATTTCTGCAGGAAAGATGAGCGCGCGGGCGCTTTCGTTCAGCGCTTTGAGCGGCTCGATCAGCCCGCGCTGCCGCAAAACGCCGGCAAGTTCGTGCACAAGGCCGATATGCTCAATGCCATGCCGCGCCAGGAGCGGCCCGATCCAGGCGGAGGCGGCGGAATTCACGATGGCGTGGCGATAGCCCTGCGCGGCCAGAGATTTGATCTCGTCCTCAATGGCCGCGAGCGTTTGCTGCCTGCTATCGAGCACGTGCAGCGGCCCTTCAGCCTTGTACGCCTCGGCCAATGGCCCATGCTCGCCGCTGATGCAGGCCACATCGCAGCCCAACTGGGTGCGGAGCCTGCGGGCGATGTCGAGCGCCAGATATTGCGCGCCATGGCGGGCAAGATCGTGCGTGACCACCAAAACCCGCGGCCGCTCGGCGCTTGGATCCAGCGCGCGGCGTGCAGCTTCAAGCCACGCATAGCCGTGGCGCTTATCGGGTTCGAGATGCGCGCCCTCGGCCCACTCGTTCCAGGCATTGATAAAGACCAGCCGTTCATCAGGATTGGCAAAGCGCTCTGCAGTGTCGCGCGCGGCGTTGGCGAGCCAAGCTTGGAACGCAGAAGGGGAGGTGTTGACCAACACGGCGCTGTCATGGGGCCGGCGCGCGGTATTATCCCAAGCGGGCGTGACGCCGCGAAACAGCTTGTA
>DAORMO010000027.1:0-9770 GCA_035440585.1 Terricaulis sp. | reverse complement strand
TTCATAGTTGCGGCTGCGGCCCGCAAGCTTGCGCCAATCATAGATCGCATGCCGAAAATCGGCGTCGAGCGGCTTCACTAAAGCTGGCTCGCTCACCAGCCCCATATTGTTCGGTGGAAATTCGATGGCGGCGTCAAAGCCGTACGCGTCCGGCGGGGCGCGTTCAAATGATTGAGTGTAGGCAAGATACACTTCGCCAAAGCCGTTTTCACGCATCCATCTGCGCCAGCGTGCGGCTGTCTTCTTCGCCGAAGGCAAAAGCGAAGGCCGATAGACCAAAAGCAGCGGCTTGCCGTCGATGCGGATATAGCGCGGATCGGCGAGATATTGGCTCACGTACTCGATGAATGCGAGATCGTCGGCCTCGCTATGTTCTTGCGCGATCAGCACTTCGTTCGCCTTGCCGTCCCAGCGGCGCGACCAATTCTCATTGGCCCAGCACAGGCAAAACGGCAGATCGGTGCTTTTATCGTTGAGCAGATTTTGCAGCGGCTGTTCCAGCAGCCGCTTGCCGGCGAACCAATAGAAATAAAAGCAAAAGCCCGAAATGCCGTGCAGTTTGGCGAGTTCGGCTTGCCGCGCCATCGTCTCGGGCTGCTCGATCAGATCGTAATAGCCAAGCGCATCGTCGGGCTCATGTGGCTGATAGTGGCCCTCAAAGCGCGGCTGCGCGACGCGCACCTTAGTCCATTCGGTAAAGCGTTCGCCCCACCAGGCGTTGTTTTCCGGGATAGGATGAAATTGCGGAAGGTAGAACGCGATCGCGCGCGCTGCGGGCGCGGCGGGCGCGGCTTGCGCTAAGAGCGGAACGTATCCCTCAAGGGAGGGGTCAGGCGAAGGCTCCGGTGAGTCATTGCCGCGCGCATTGGCAGGCGGAGGCGCCGATTGCCCGCCCATGAGAACAGCGCTGGCGCAGCGGCGAACATGCGATGCGCAATTTTTCCGCGTTGCTCAGGTGGCAGCGGAATGCGGCGCCAGGCAAAGCGCGCGGTGCGGGCCGCCAAGGCGCGAGTGCTGGCAAGCGGGTGGCGCACAAAGCGCCCGCCGGCGCGGAGCGGGGCGGTGATGCGCCAGGAGAGCGTCTGCCGCGTCTGCGTGAGCGCAGCGCGCGCCAGAAGCATGTCGCGCCGGAAGCCGCGGCGATTGCGCTCAAGCTCCTCATGCGCTGCATGCAGCGCATCAAGCTCGCCCTGTGTGGCGCTGTGATCCAGCCGCGCTTGGGTGAGGGATTGCTCGGTTTCGGCCAAGCGATCGCGCAGCGTTCGCGCTTCGGCACCGCGTCAGCGAGCTGCGCATGCAGGCGCGTGGATTCTGTCGCGGCCTGCTCGCGCGCGGCTTCGGATGCGGCGACGAGATTGTCGATCGCCTCTTGCAAGGTGGCGGCATTTTGATTGCCAACGCGCTCGACCGCTTCACGCAGACGGGCTTCAAGCTCCGCATTGATGGCCGCGTCCTTAGCCGCTTGCGTGCGGACGGCTTTCAAATCCGCCTGCAACGCTTCTTGCGCGGTGGCGGCCGCCTGGCGCTGTGCGTCCAGCGCCTCCTTGAGCTGTGTGATCTCTTGTTCGCTGACCCGCTGCGCGGCTTCACGCAGGCGCTGCTCAAGCTCGGCATTAAGCGCTGTATCGCTTGCCGCCTGGGTGCGGGCGGCCTCAAGATCTGATTGCAGGGTCGCTTGCGCTTTCGCAGCCGCTTGGCGCTGCGCCTCAAGGGCGTCACGCAATTGCTCGATCTCTTGATCGCTCACCTTGCGCGCGGCTTCGCTTAATTGCTGCTCAAGTTCTGCACTAAGCGCGGCGTCAATCGCCGCCTGCGCACGGACGGATTCGAGGTCGATCAGCAGCGCCTCTTGGGCTTTTTCAGCTGCTTGGCGCTGCGCGTCGAGGGCATCGCGCAATTGCGCGGTCTCTTGATCGAATGCCCGCTGCGCTGCGTCGCGGAGCTGCGCCGCTGCTTGTGCATTTTGCGCAGCTTCTGCTGCGGCCGCATCAAGCGCTTGGCGCGCGCTCAAAAGCTCCTGCATAAGCCGGCGCGCTTCATCGTCAGAATTGGCGAGCGCCTGTTCAAGGGTTGCAACGCGGGCCTGGCCGGACTGAATGGCGCTATTGGCTTCGGCCAGTTGGGTTTGCAGCGCGTTGCTTGCGGCGTCGGCGCGCCGGTTGGCCTCGGCAAATTCGAGCGTCAGCTTCTCGGCAGTCACCTTTGCTTCGGCGAGTTGAGCAGCGGTTGCGGCCAGGTTTTGTTTGATCGCGTCGGTTTCAGCCTTGGCTTGGCTCGCCCGGTTGGCGGCTTCCTCAACGGCCTTGGTGCGCTCAACCAGTTCGGCCTCGGCGGCGAGGGCGCGCTTTTCTTGGGCGGAGAGGCGCTGGTGGGCGTCGCGCAGCGCATTATCGAGGCTGTCCGCGTGGCGTAGGAGCGGGGCTGATTGTTCGTAGCGCGTTTCGATGCTGCGCCAGAAATCGGGATCGATCGCCGCGCCTTCGGGGTCTTTATCGACGAGATCAAGCAGCGTCTCGTAAAGCTCAATCGCAAAATCAGGCGCCGCGCCCGAGCGGCGCAGCTCATTGCGGCCGATCGTGTGATGGCGCAGCTCGGGGGATAGGAATTCGTCCGCGAAGGCTGTCATCGCCTCGGCATTGGGTGCGGCTGCAGGCAGGTTCAGGGTGGCCGCAATCCGCTTCAGCTCAGCTTCCGGCGCTTTGAGCACGCGATCAAAACGCACGAACACGCGCGGTTTGCCTGCGCTTTGTCGGATCGCTTCGATCGTGTGTTTGGCCCACAGCGTCACGCCTTTGGTGAGATGGATCTTATCCCGGCTCTCAAGCGAGGCGGCCGATTCCAGCGGGTGGCGCACGACAATGATGTAGCGATCATCGAGTTCGAGATCTTCAAACACGCAGCGCCAAAACGGCATGAGTATGGCTGTGCGCGGATCTTTGAAGGCGAAGACGCCGCTATCGCTGAGCTTGGCGCTTAAGGTCGCCGCCGCCGCGCGCCGTTCGGCCGAAAAATCAGCGCCAGTCAGGGATGCGTCGTTGAGCGGGCCAAGAAAATGCCAGGCGCTTTTGGAGAGGGACAGCAAGCGCTCATTTTGCCTGTAAAGGTCAAGGTCCTCGAAGAAGCCCTTATTGTTGTTGCCCTCGACGGGCTTCATCAAATTGTCGCCAAGCTCGATCCCAAGCGCCTGCAACCCGCGTGTAACCACGCTGGTGCCTGAGCGGTGCATGCCAAGCACGACGATGACGCGGCGCTTGCCTGCCGCTGCGTCTTCGGCGGCGCGGACGCTTTTGCCGGCCTTGCGAGGCCGTTGCGGCGCGGCGCTGATCTGATCAGGAATTTCCGTCATCCCTCGGGCTTCTGCCAGCTCATGCCTAAACTTTAGTCAAAGGGTTTGGTCAATATCGGTTTGCAGCGTCAAGCCGATACCCCTGTCACGCGGGGCGTCGGCCAGTGGCGGCGCGCGAACGACAATGATAGGCTGCTGCGGGCGCATTTCGACGCCATTTTGTCTCAGTTGGGGCCGCCGCTACGCATGTTTGGAACATTCGCCGATTTTGGCGCCGGCATCACCCATTGGCGCACCTCTTATCAGCTCGGCCTGCAGGACATTTTCCTGCGCTACCGCCGCTCGGTGCTTGGGCCATTTTGGATCAGCGCCTCCTTGCTGGCGACGGTTTTGGCGCTCGCCTACGTGTTCAGCGCGGTCTTTCAGCAGGATCTGCCGGGCTACATCGCTTTTCTCGGCGCAGGTCTTCTCGCTTGGCAGCTTATCCTCTCGCTGACCAATGAGGGTTGCCAATCGGTCATGGAGCATGCCGGCCTGTTGCGGAACGTGCCGATGCCGCTGCCGGTGATCGCGGCCCGCGTCGTGGTGCGCAACTTTATTATTTTTGTGCACAACGCTGTCGCCATTGTCGCGGTGCTCATCTTTTTTGGAAATAAGCCCACATGGCTGGCGCTGGAGGCGCTGCCGGGCGTGGCGGTGATCCTGGCGATCGGATATTTTCTCGCCATGGTGATGGGGCCGATCTGCGCGCGCTTTCGGGATGTGCCGCAGGCGGTGCAGAGCATCATGCAGGTGATCTTCTTCCTCACGCCGATTTTTTGGATGCCGAGCGCTGTATCCAATCGGCCGATGTTCACCCACGCCAATCCATTTTATCACCTCATTGAACTTGTCCGCGCGCCGCTGCTTGGGCATCAGGCGACGTTGCTGAACTGGCAAGTGGCGCTCGGCACGTTGGCGGTGGTGATCGTGATGGCGTTCATCAGCGTCAGCATTGCGCGCAAGCGCATTAGCCTCTGGATTTAGGACCGGCCATGGCTTCGATCACCCTCGAGGACGCCAGCTTCTGGTATCCGGTTTACGATTCCACCGGGCGCTCGCTCAAGGTTTCGATGATGCGCCAGTTCGGCAATGAGAGCATGCGCCAGGGCGGCAATGTCGAGGTGCAGGCGCTTTCAGAAGTGTCGCTGCAGCTGAAGGATGGCGATCGGGTTGGCCTTATCGGACGCAACGGTTCTGGTAAATCCACCTTGCTTAAGGTGCTGGCCAAACTCATCCATCCCCAACGCGGCGGCCTCAAAATCGATGGCCGCGTCGTGCCGCTGATTTCACGCGGGCTCGGCATCCAGCCCGAACTGAGCGGGGCGCAGAACATCGAATTGCCGATGCGCCTCATGGGCGCCACCGAAGCTGAGATCAAACGCGCGAAAGAAGAAGTGCCCGATTGGACAGGACTTGGCGATTTCATCCATCTGCCGGTGCGCACCTATTCCGATGGCATGCGTGCGCGGCTCTTATTTGCGCTTTGCACGGCCGTGCGCGGCGATATCCTGGTGATGGACGAGTGGCTCAGCGCCGGCGATGCTGATTTCGTCGCCAAAGCGCAAACACGGCTTGAAGGCTTGCTCGAGACCACGAAGATCGTGGTGCTCTCAAGTCACTCGCTCGATATCATCCGCAAAATGTGCAATCTCGCCTGCTGGATGGAGCGCGGCCAGATCATCATGACCGGCCCGCCAGAGGCGGTGATCCCCGCCTATCTCAAAGGCATCCAGCGGCCGCTTGAAGCGGGACAGGACGTGCGCATCGTCGCCAATTGAGGTGGGGGAAGGCTGGTGTTCTCGATGCTGGTTGCGATCCGAGCTCTAAGCGCGCGTAAGAATGTCCCAGCGCGCTGACTAGAGCCCCAGACCAAACGGGAAACGAAGCTCTTTGCGATCGGGTAGGCGCTGAGGAGGGGGGAGGCCCCGGGTCACGGCCTGGGCTCGCGCTTGCATCAGCGATTTGCGCAGGTCGAGATGTAGCTCCATGGTCTTGAGCGCCTCGCGCCAGGCGGGCTCAAAGCGGAACACATTGCGCCGTACTTCTTGCGCCAATCCAAGGTGTTTGAGTTCGCGGGCGCGCGCTTTCAGCGCATCTGTCATGTCCGGCGAGCCGTTGGGGGCGCGGAGATCTGCGAGCCGGACCTCGCGCGCCTCGTTGAGCTGGTTGTAAATCAGCACATCAAGTCTTGTGGGCGCATGCGTTGACGCTTCGCGCAGCAGGGCTTGGCGCTCGTGATCGGGGGTTCGCTCACCCAAGCGCGCGGTCGCCGCATCGCGGGCCGCGTATCGGAAGCCATGCTGCACAAACGCACGCGGAATTATGAGATCTCGACCGTCCTCGCGCACCCCGCGCAAGACGATATGCGTGTGCGGGCTGGCTGTGTCAAAATGATTGACCGCGATCCACTCTAAGGATGTGCCAAGTGCGGCTTCCGCGCGCTCAAGCACGTCGCGGGTGTAAGACGCAAGATCGGCTATGCGTCCGCCTTGCTCAGCCGAGAGAATGATCCGGAAATGCCGCCTGTCGGATTTTGCCCATTGATCGGCCAGGCGAGCGCCGCTGACATCGTCCCGGGTCGCGTCATAGAAAGGCGAGCGCTGCGCCGCCGCACCACGCTGATCCTCATCCTTGTTGAGATCGCCTTCGCGCCCGGCCTTTTCGCCCAACAGCCAAGCATCGTCCGCCCGACTTGCAGCGTCGCGTCCTATGTAACGCACATGACGCTTCAATGCCGCGCCGCCGCCATTTGAGTGCGCAAAATAATGCAGCTTAACAATTGCGCGTTGGCGGCCATCGAAAGCCCAGGAGGTGCAAGGGGCGTGCTTCTTGTCGAATGCTGTGGCGACCGCGCGAGAGCTGCCGACCCGCTTATGCAGCTGTATCGACATGCTTGCATCGCGCGTTGTGCTACTCGGAGGGATCGCGCTTTCATGACGGCCAATTAGAGCTTCCGCATCAAGCGGGCGAACGATGCGCAAACCGAGGCTCGATGCGATCCCATTCTGACCTTGCCCATGTGCTAAACGATGAGCGCGGAAAGTTTGGTTTTGATTCACAGTCTTTGACATGTGCAGCATCCGTATGCGGGGTGCAGTTAGGGTGCAGGTAAGGTTCAATCACATTGCTATGATCAAGAGGGCCTCGTGTTTGTGTAGGCCATTTCAAGATTTTCGCAAATGGTGAAGCTCGTGCTTTATCTAGCCCTCAATACCCACCACTCCATTTTCAGTGCTGCGATCGCTTTGAACACGCGTGTGTCGGCGATGCTCGAATGAGTGCGGTGCTTACAAGGGTCGCCACACGCCTTCGATCATCTCCAAGCTGATGGGCCCCCAATAACGTCCGTCAAAGGATTGGTCTGTATCGCCAAGCAGCAGGATTTCATCGCTGCGGAGCACGCGGCATTCTCGCCAAGGCTGAAGTGGGGCGCCGGAGCTGTCACGCCGATGTTGGACGTGGAGGTCGCCGTCATTGACGCGGAGACCTTCGCCGTCGGCACATACCCTGTCGCCCGCCAGTGCGGCCACGCGCTTTATGAAGCGATGTCTTGGTCCGCTGAAATTGCGGATAGCGGCTGTATTCGGGGCGACGTTGCTCGCGCGCACGGTGACGAACGCCCCGCGTTCAAGCGGGCGCTCTACGCGGAGATAAAAGCCAACCGGAACAGAGGGTGTGTGATTATAAAGCAGACGATCCTGTGCTGCCGGGGCTGCGAGCGCCCACAGTGCAGCCAGGGTGGCGAGCGCCGCTGTACTCACAAGAGCAATGCTGGTCCATCGATGTCGCACAGAAAGAGCTTGGCGCCGCATTGGCGGCGCCGCCAAGCGAATGCGCCTCCTCGGGGCGCTTCAGCCCATGCGGGCATGCATGGGCTGAGCTTTCCATCAATATTCGCTGGGAAGGAAAATAACGTTGTTTTGGAGCCAGAGCGTGATGTCCGGCAGCGGAAAGTCGGTGAAGGCAATGGCTTGGCTGGTGATGAGGGCGTGATCCCCATCCTCGCAGCTCAGCAGCGCGCTGCGGTCGTCGGCGACGATGAGCTTCCAGACCTGAAAGTCTTGCGATCGCACCTTGGGATCGTGCTGGTGCGAGACGATGGCGTCGAGCAACCAATAGGCGCCGCCAGCCTCGGCGACATAACGGGCGCCATCCGTATAGGTGATGCTGGGCCAGAGTGGATGGCGATACCAATGTTCGCTGCCGGTGAAATTGAGAAGATCGTGTGGGCGCAAGCGTTTCGGCGACATGTTGTGTCTCCAATGCCGTCCAGGGTGTTTTGAGGGTGAGCCGCCCCCGTGCATGCGGGGGCGGCGCATGGGCGTCAGGCTGGCTCATTCTGCGTGTCGGCCATGCCAAGCGATCTGATCTTGCCTTCGGCGGGATCGATGGCGACGAACACTTTGCCGACCCAGCGCGAGGTGGCGCGATCCTTCCAGCGGTCATGACGCAGAACGCCGGTGATTTCGGCCAGCACGCCCTTGCGCAAGGCTTTGGCCGCCTGCTGCGCGGAGGGGCAGAAAATCTCGACAGTGAAGCGGTCGTTACGTTCGCCACTGGGGACTTCCAGCCAGAGCGAGACGATTTCGCTCGTGGCGCCGCGGAGTTCGAGTGTGCGGGTTTTGGGGTCTTCTAGCAGCTTGCCGGTGAGGGTGACGCGGTTGTTCATGGCTTCTCTCCTTGGTGGTCCGCTTGGAGGCGGAGCCGCGGGAGCGCGCCCGCGACGGCGCTTTTGCGCCCGGCCATGAGGCGGCGGCTGCAAGGAGAAAATGGTGGGGCCCGCGCCCGTAGGGCCGCAGGCGGCGTAGCCGCGCGGGGAAACGATTTTGTCCTTGTGGGCGGCGACGGCCGGGCGGAGCTGGCGACGGCGTGGGTGTGCTCTTGCGGTGGTTCGCAAGCAGACACGGGAGAGAGGGGGGGGGCTAAACCGATCCCTGAACGGCTCCGCGATAGGGCCGGAAGAGCGCACAGGCCAATTGCGCGAGCCTCAGAACATTGGATTGTCTTTCCGTAGGCTCAGGTGCGGTCGGGCTTCTTGCTTTCGCTGGCGCTGGCGATCTCTTTGAGCGCGCCGTCTTCGAATGCGGCCTTGGCCTTGGCGCATTTCCGGACCGCACGAGCGAGCAAGCCCGGCACGCTATGGCGCGAGACCCCGAGCTTGGCGCCTACCTCTTCATGCGAGAGCCCGCCAAATTTGAACAGGACCAGCGCTCTTCGCTCGCGCTCGGGCAGGGCGAGCACCACCGCGGTCATGTGGGCAAACCGCTCTCCCGCGATCAGCATCTCTTCTGGCGTCAGGTCGAGCCGATCATAGGGGCCGGGGCGCTTAGCCAACAGCGCCTCAAGATCTTCCTCACTGGCAGAGGAGACGCGCACCCTTTCTTGGCGGCGCACTTCATCGACGGCCAAATTCCGCACCAGACGAGCCAAATAGGCCCGTGGGTCCGCAATCAAAGACATATCCACCTCCAACATCTTGGCGAATGCGTTCTGCACCACATCCTCAGCCGCCACTCGCCCGCGAAAACCGCGTAAGCGTCGCAAGAGGCGTGGGGTTTCCGTCGAGAAGAGGCGGGCAAGCTCAGCGGGCTCCATCGAACGCCTCCCTGAGCGCAGACAGTCGCGCTACCAGCCCATCTAGCTCGCTCACATGAAAGGTCTCGACCAACCCGACTGCCTCAGATCCCTCTCGCTCTCCAAAGACCAGCCCTGCCCAGACAAAATCGCCCTCAGCCATCATTGAGGCGAGGTCTGAGTGGTCTTTTGGCAGGGCTTGGCCCGCGCAGCGAACAACAATCAGTCGAGTATCGGATAGGCGAACTGCAAGATCCACGGCATGATCAGAGGCCTCCACCCATGCGACGCAGTTGAAGGTCGCAGCGATCAAGGCGCCGCGTACTGTCTCCGGATGTTTTGCTCCGTCTTGCAATGTGCTTCCTCCCGGAAGGTATAGCAAAATACGGAAATAATGCCTATCGAAAATTTCCGTATATGTGGGCCGCCAGTCAAACGAGGCTGGCTTGTCGAAAACGGTTTTCACCGGCGCTCACAAAATCCTTGTGGAGGTTCTACTCAAGGCTCGAAAGGCTGCGGGTCTGAACCAGACACATGTGGCAGAGAAGGTGGGCAAGGACCAAACGTTTGTGTCGCTGATCGAGCGCTCCCAGCGCCGTGTAGACGTATTGGAATTCGTAGCACTGTCGCGGGCGATGGGGCGAGATCCAGTCGAACTTTTCGAACAGGTGGTCTCGCGACTTCCCAAAAAGTTTGAAATTTAGCAAGGGACGCCCAGGCTACGCGGAGCAAATTCGTGTGAGCAGCCACCTGGCGCAGCTGGTGGAAGCGGGCACTTTTTAAGGGCTCAGGTCAGAGTGTAGCGGCTGCTTCGGGGCAAAGCACTAACCCGCTCTCGCGGGACGCAGTGCCTGTAAGGCTTGCGCAT
>DAORMO010000026.1:10787-23535 GCA_035440585.1 Terricaulis sp. | reverse complement strand
CGTGCTGCGGCAGCAAAGACAGCAGCCGCAGCACGCCGCGATGGGCCATCTGCAGGTCAAGCCCGTGCAGCGGCTCCATCACGCCCGCCGCGCCGCCAACGCCCGCGCAATTGCCGCGCCAGATTGCATCGCGCACGCCGCTGCGAAATGGCAGAATGATTTGCGCGCCCTTGATGTTGGGGCTTTCGCTGAAGATTGCCCAAGCTTCGCCGCTTTGCAGCGGGATGGTTTGCATCCATCCGTCATCGCGCGCGGTGATGGTGGTGAAGGGCGCGATCTCGGCCCCTGGCGCGTTGCGCCCATAGCCCACATAGGCGCACGGCGCCACCGCGTCCCAATCCTCAAACCTCGCCCCCAACGCGCTGAGAATGCGCGCGTCCGCGCCCGTGCAATCGAGAAACAGATCCGCTTCAGCGGCGGGCGCGCCGGCAAGCGCGATCTGCGCCACCTCGCCGGCGTCATTCAGCGCAACGCCCGCGATCTCCGCCTCAATGCGCTTGACCCCGCGCGCCAACGCCCGCGCGCGCAACGCCTCGGCGTAACGCGCTATATCGATATGCAGGCCATAGCGCAGCAGGCCTTCACGCCCGCGCGGCGGCAGCCCAAATTTTTGCAACGGCGCGGCATGGGCGCCAAGCGCGAAGGCGCTTAGCGCATGCTTTGACTCAGCGCGGCGCCAAAAATGATGAAAGCCCGCGCCTTCGCCGATGGGGCCGAAGGGGATGAACGCCTCTCCCGCTTGCACCCAACCGCGTAAAGCGGTGCCGAGCTTAAAGGTGGCGTCCGCTTCGCTGAGCAGATCGTGCGTGCTGAGGCCAATAAGGCCGTGCAGCGCCGCGTGCTCGGGCGGAAGCGCACCTGCGCCGACGCCTGCGGCATCTGCCGGCGTTTCAATCACGCGGATGTCGAGTGTTTCAGGCTTAAACACGCCGGCGAGTGCGGCCGCGCTGAGCCATCCGGCCGCGCCGCCGCCGCAAATGACGATGCGCCTCATGCCGCGCTCCCGCAATGGCGCGCAAGCACCTCAGTGTGCGTCGGCATCGCCGCCGCCTCGCGCGCGACGAGGGCGCGGATGTCATGCACGGCGCGGCGCGTTTCATCGAGGCTCAGCTTATCCGCCAGCGGGCTATAGCGCTGCGGCGTGATGCGCTGGCCGAGATAAATCGCGTGCCAACTGCGCTCCAAGAACATCCCATAGCGATATTGCACAACCTGCCCGGCGTCGCGGAACAGCGCGATTTTGTGCGCGAGCGAGTCCGGGATCGCCATGGTGCGTGTGTAGTTCCAAAGCGGGGAATCATCCCGTTCGGTGGCGTGATAGTGCAGGATCAGGAAATCGCGCACGCGCTCATATTCGAGATCGATCATGCGGTTGTATTCGTCCGCATCCGCCGCGTCGAAGCCCGCGTCAGGAAACATTTCCAGCAAATAGGTGATCGCCTGCTGCACCAGATAGATGCTGGTGGATTCCAGCGGCTCCAGAAAGCCGCCTGCGAGCCCGACAGCGACGCAGTTTTTATTCCAGCTCACGCGGCGCTTGCCGGTGACGAAACGGAGTTGACGCGGCTCGGCCATCAGGGCGCCGTCGAGATGGCGCACCATGTCCTCGCGCGCCTGATCGTCGCTGATGAAGCGGCTTGAATACACATAGCCGTTGCCCACGCGGTGCTGCAGCGGAATGCGCCATTGCCAGCCCGCTTCGCGGGCGGTGGCGCGCGTATAAGGGTGGGGCGGGCCGGCGGATTCGCTGGGCGCAGCGATCGCCCGGTCGCACGGCAGCCAGTGCGACCAATCCTCATAGCCGGTTTTAAGCGCTTGTTCGATCAGCACGCCGCGAAAGCCTGAGCAATCTATGAAGAGATCTCCGGCGATGCGCTCGCCATTGTGCAGCGTGATCGCCTCGATGAATCCGGTTTCGCCGTTGAGCGCCACATCCACCACTTTGCCCTCGGTGCGCCGCACCCCCCGCGCCTCCGCATAGGCGCGGAGATAAGGCGCATAGAGCGTCGCGTCGAAATGATAGGCGTAGCCGTAGGTGGAGAGGATCGAAGCGTCCTGCTTAGGAAACTCAAACCTGCCCGCTTCAGCGGCCACGACAGGCAGTGACGCCTCAAATGGATTGAACGCCTCGCCATGCTGCGCCAGGCGAAGCCAATAATGGTGGAAATCTACGCCATTGATGCGCCGGCCAATCTCTCCGAACGGATGGACGTAGGAATCGCCGCGCCGCGCCCAGTTGAGAAATTGAATGCCGAGTTTGAACGTCGCATGCGTTTTGCGCATGAAATCGGCTTCGTCGAGCCCGAGGCGTTCGTTGAAATAGCGGATGTGCGGCACAGTCGCTTCGCCGACGCCGACAATGCCGATTTCTTCGGATTCAACGAGGCGAATGGCGATGTTTGTGTGCTGCAGCGTGCGCGCTATGCCTGCGGCCGCCATCCATCCTGATGTGCCGCCGCCAACAATGACGATGGATTCGATCGGGCGTTTCCTCATGCGCTTCTTTCTTTCTCGCGCGTTTTTTTGCGAGCTTGCTTGAACATGCGCGCGGCGTGAAGAGGCGGGGCGCGTGCTGCGCTTGCGAAGGGTTCAAGCGCCGTGAGGCTGAATTCTGTGCGCCGCCGCCACAGTGCTAGTCTCTACAAATGATAGCGCTATCATAGATAAATCTATCCTGTGTGTGCAGCGCGAGCAGGGCGAAGAATGCAACTAGTTCTCCAAGATAGTGGGCGTGGATGCTGCGATAAACTTAGGCAATTGCTGGGCCAATCGAAGCTGTAGCTGAGTTAAATACTAAATCGGCGGCACTGAAAGCTTACGTATACTGTCGATGGTGGCGTTATCATAAGGGCGAGATCGCGCTATTCACTTTGTGAAATCAAGAGAAACCTTGATTTTTTATCTTGCGCGCCTTTCGGGGGCGGGTGAAAGATGGTCGCCATAACATGCCGGTGCATTGGCGATGGGCGCGTTAGCGCTCGCAAGCCTCCGACATCTGGCGAAGGGGAGGAATGTCAATGGCGGTCCATAGAGGGGCGAAGTGCGTCAAGCGCCGGTCGATCGGCAATCTTTTAATGCTCGGTGTTTCTGCATTTGCATTTGGCGCGTTATCGACGCCGAACGCCGCGTTCGCGCAAAGCGATGAGGCGAGTGATGACGACATCGTCGTCACCGGCATCCGCTCCAGCTTGCGCAGCTCGCAGGAAATCAAGCGCGATGCGGATGTGTTCGTGGATTCGATCACATCCGAAGATATCGGCGCGCTGCCCGATCGCTCTGTCAGTGAAGCGCTGCAGCGCGTGCCTGGCGTCGCCATCAACCGCTTCGCCGCCGGCGTTGATCCCGATCACTTCTCGGTCGAAGGCTCGGGCGTTGTGGTGCGCGGCCTCAACTTTGTGCGCTCAGAAATCAACGGCCGCGATGCGTTCACCGCAAACAACGGCCGCGCGCTCTCCTTCGCCGATGTGCCGCCCGAACTGATGGCGGGCGTCGATGTGTTCAAAAGTCCCTCGGCTGACATGATCGAAGGCGGGCTTTCCGGCACGGTGAACCTCCGCACCCGCGTGCCGTTTGATAGCGCCGGCCGGCTGATCTCCGCCTCGGCCGAATATAGCTACGGCGATTTCGTCGAAGAGGGCGCGCCGACCTTCTCCGTGCTGTTCTCCGATCGCTGGAATACCTCGGCCGGCGAGTTTGGCTTGCTGGTGAACTATGTCGATTCCGAGCTCATCACGCGCTCGGACGGCACGCAGGCGTCGAACTTTGGCTGCCGCACCAATCTTGGCCCAGGCCCTGCCGATTGCAACGGCACCCCTGGCGTGTGGTTTCCGCGCGGCGCCGCTTTCCGCACTCAGCGCACAGAGCGCGAGCGCATTGGCCAAGGCCTGGCGCTGCAATGGGAAAGCCCGGATGATCGCTGGCTGGCGACATTCCAGTTCCTGCGCTCGGAATCGAGCCAGTCTTGGGTCGAGCATGCGATGGAAATCGCAACCGACAACGTCGCCAACAATGGCGATTCTCAGCCCGTTTCCGGCACATCGTTTGAATATGACGGCTCGGGCGTGTTCACCAATGGCGTGATCACCGGCACGCCCGGCTGGCGCGACGATCAAAACTCCGCTGATCCGCGCGTGCCGGCCTATGGCTTGCAAAGCAACAATATCCGCCGCGACGTGGCTCAAGAGTTCATGACGCAGGATATGGCGTTCAATCTGCGCTGGACGCCAACTGATAATCTGCGCTTCTCGCTTGACTATCAGCGCGTGGAATCTGAGGTGCAGAACCTCGATGTCGGCATCTGGGGTTCGAGCTTCCAGAACCTTGATCTGCAATTGCGCGGCGATAAGGCGCCGCATTTCACCTTCCTGCCGCCATCGCAGACGGGCACGGTTCAAGATTGCCGCGCCGCGCCGAGCAGTTCGTGCACGACCTATTTCAACGCGCCGAACGCGAGCTTCTCTGATCCGCACAACAGCTTCTGGCGTTCTGCGATGGATCACGCCGAAGATAGCGAGGGCGAAGAAGAGGCGATCCGCTTTGACGTTGATTTCAGCCCGACCAATGCGGGCTGGCTGGAATCGGTGCGCGTTGGCGTGCGCTGGGCCGAGCGTGATCAAACCACGCGCTTCTCCCAATATAATTGGGGCGTGCTCAGCGAAATCTGGGGCGGGGGCGGCCCTGTCTGGTTTGATGATCCGGTTGACGGCGTGCCCGGCGCCGGCACGGGCGGCTCGCCCACCTCGTCACAAACGGCGCTGTTTAACTGGAATAACTTCTTCCGCGGCGAAGTGCCGGCGCCGTTGCAATCGCCGGTCCCGTTCTACGCGAACAGCACGGTCGGCGATTACGACGCGTTTGCCGCGTTCGCGCTTCAGGTCGGCGATGAGTGGCGCAGCCGCATCGGCGGGGATCCCTGCAACGGGCCGAACGCGCCGCTTGGCCCGCTGGCGCCGCAAAACTGGGTGCCGCTGCATCTGCGCTGCGGCGCATCCGCGGACACCCCCGGCGGGCGCTATCGCCTGCAGGAGGTCAATCCGCAGAACGAGGTGAGCGAGGCGTTCTACTTCTTGCTGAATTTCGGCAACGAGGAGCGCACCATTCGCGGCAATTTCGGCATGCGCTTTGTCACGCTGGAGCGGCAGGCGACGGGCTATCAGGCCTTCACGCAGCAGAGCTTCTCCACCGATGCGAGCTGCGACGCGGCCGAGCAAGCGTATCTCACCGCTAACGGCACGCTTGTCGGCTTTACCCCAACCCCGTTCTGCACGCTTGACCCGACTGTGCGCCAAGAGGCGCGCGCGTGGGCGGATGGCTCGCTGATCCCGGATGTGGCGGAGGTCGATATCGGCTATGTGCTGCCGGCCTTTAATGTGCGCTGGGAATTTGCCGACGGGCTTCAATTCCGTTTCGGCGCCTCCAAGGCCATCAGCTATCCGGAAGTCGGCCTCACGCGAAACTATTACAACCTCTCGCTCGATGTGAACGATCAGGGTGTGATTGACGCCAATGGCGGCAGGCCGGTTGGGGCCGTGACGGTGGGCAATCCCCGGCTGCAGCCGATTGAATCGATCAATCTCGACGCCTCGCTCGAGTGGTATTTTGCTGATGTCGGCCAGTTGACGTTTGCGGTGTTCTATAAAGAACTCGACAACGTCATCACCAACGGCACCTCGCGGCAGAGCTTCACCAATAACGGCGCCACGTTCGACGTCCTGGTGACGCAGCCGGAAAACGCTTCAGGCACGGGCACGATCCGCGGCTTTGAAATCGCCTACCAGCAGGTGTTCGATTTCCTGCCGGGTTGGATGGATGGCTTCGGCGTGCAGGCGAACTACACCTACATCGATAGCGAGGGCGTGTCGCAAAGCACGCTTTCGTCCACCGACCCGGACGTCGCGGCCGGGCGCGTTGCAAACATCGATGCATCGCTGCTGCCGCTGCAGGGGCTTTCCGAGCATAATTTCAACTTGGTCGGCTTCTATGAAAAGGGCCCGCTTGAGTTGCGCCTCGCCTACAATTGGCGCTCGGAATTCCTGCTCACGGTGCGCGATGTCATCGTGCCATTCGCGCCGATCATGAATGAAGACACCGGCCAGCTCGATGGTTCGATCTTCTATCGTGTCACGGATAATTTCCGCATCGGCGTGCAGGGCGTGAATCTCACCAATGAGATCACACGCACAAGCCAAGTGTTGAACGACGATCTGCTCCGAACCGGGCGCTCGTGGTTCATGAACGATCGGCGCTTCACGTTTGTGGCGCGCGCCTCGTTCTAAGGGGTGTCCAGCTGGGCCGTGCGGATTTGCCCGCGCGGTCCAGCCAAGGGGCTAAAGGTGAGCGGCGATGGGCTGACCGATTGGTCCTCATCGCCGCTCCTGTTTTTTGCGTATGGCGCAATGTGGCGCCTGAAGGTGTTGGGAAGCGTTGATGTATCTCGGGATCGACATTGGCACATCGAGCGTGAAGGTCGCGCTGGTGGACGATGCCGGCGCGATAGCCGAGCAATCGAGCGCCGCGCTGCCGATCGCGCGCCCGCGGCCCGGCTGGTCTGAGCAGGATCCCGCCGATTGGTGGTCGGCTGCGAACACGGCGGTCAGCGCGCTGAACGCCAGCTTGCGCAAGCGCGTGCGCGCCATCGGCCTTTCCGGGCAAATGCATGGCGCGACGCTGCTCGATGAGTCCAATCGGCCACTGCGCCCCGCCATTCTTTGGAATGACGGCCGCAGCGAAGCCGAATGCAGCGAGCTTGAGCGCCGCGCGCCAAACAGCCGCGCCATCACCGGCAATCTCACCATGCCAGGCTTCACCGCGCCCAAGCTGATCTGGGTGCGCAAGCATGAGCCTGAGGTGTTCGCCAAAACGCGCACGGTGCTGCTGCCCAAGGACTACGTGCGCCTGCGCATGACGGGCGAAAAGGCCACCGATCTTTCGGACGCCGCCGGCACGCTCTGGGTGGATGTCGGCGTGCGCGCCTGGTCTGACGAGATGCTGGCCGCGTGTGAGCTCAGCCAGGCGGCGATGCCGCGCCTGTGCGAAGGGCCGGAGATCACCGGCAAGCTGCGCGCTGAATTGGCCGAGGCCTGGGGCATGGCCCGCGTGCCGGTGATGGCGGGCGGCGGCGATAACGCGGCGGGCGCAGTTGGCGCGGGCGTGGTGGATTCTGGCGATGCGTTTTTATCGCTGGGCACATCCGGCGTGCTCTTCCTCGCCAATGATGCGTTCAAGCCAAACCCTGCGCGGGCCGTGCATGCGTTCTGTCACGCTCTGCCGGGCCGCTGGCATCAGATGACAGTGATGCTCAGCGCCGCGTCTTGCGTCGATTGGGCCGCGCGCGCCGCCGGCCAGCCCGAAGCGGGCGCCATGTTTGAAGCGCTGGAGAAGCGCGCGCGCATGGATGGGCCCGAAATTTTCCTGCCCTATCTTTCGGGGGAGCGCACCCCGCACAACGATCCGCACGCGCGCGGGGTGTTGTTTGGCCTCAATCACGATAGCGATAGCCTCTCGATCGGACAGGCCGTGCTGGAAGGCGTTGCGTTTGCATTCGCCGATGGGCTCGATGCGCTGCTAGAGGCGGGCTCTGCGATCGATCAGATCACGGTGATTGGCGGTGGCGCGCGCTCGCCCTGGTGGGGCCGCGTGCTCGCCGCCGCGCTCGATCGGCCGCTGATCTACCGCGAGGGCGGAGATCTGGGGCCAAGCTACGGGGCCGCGCGCCTCGCACGCTTGGGATTGGGCGAAGAAGACATCAGCGATGTGTGCAAGCCCCCGCCCGTGCGCGCGGTGATCGAGCCCGATCCGCATGATGTCGAGCGCCTGGCGCAAAAGAGATTGGATTTCGCGCAGATCTATAAGGATTTGCGCGCGCGTTTCAAAGGAGCAGCAGATCATGTCTAACCCCGAAGGGTTCTTCAAAGGCGTGGAGACCATTCGATACGAAGGGCCCGAGAGCGAAAATCCGCTCGCCTATCGCTATTACAATAAAAGCCGCGTGGTGCATGGCCGCACCATGGAAGAGCACTTACGCATGGCGGTGTGCTATTGGCACACCTTCTGCTGGGATGGGCACGACATTTTCGGCGCGCCCACATTCCAGCGCCCCTGGCGCTATGGATGCGCGCGCGGCCAAGCAGAAAATGGATGTGGCGTTCGAGTTCATGCAGAAGCTCGGCGCGCCGTACTATTGCTTCCACGATGTGGACGTGATGGCCTCGGCCAACACCATCAATGAGCATCTCTCCAATTTCGCCGCGGCGGTGGATGGGCTTGAGGCCAAGCAGGCCGAGATCGGCATCAAGCCGCTTTGGGGCACGGCCAACATCACCAGCCACCCGCGCTATGCGGGCGGGGCGGCCACCAACCCCGATCCGGAAGTGTTCGCCTTCGCCGCCACGCAAGTGCGCGCGTGCCTCGAAGCCACGCACCGCCTGGGCGGTGTGAACTTCGTGTTCTGGGGCGGGCGCGAAGGCTATGACACGCTCCTCAACACCGATATGCGGCGCGAGCTGGATCAGCTTGGCCGGCTGATGGCGCTGGCGGTGAACCACAAGCACAAGATCGGCTTCAAGGGCCCGCTACTGATTGAGCCCAAGCCGCATGAGCCTTCCAAGCACCAATATGATTTCGATACGGCCACGGTGTACGGCTTCCTTAAGCGCTACGGGCTAGAGAAAGACGTGCGCGTGAACATCGAAGCCAATCACGCAACGCTCGCGGGCCACAGCTTCGAGCATGAGGTCGCCACCGCGTTCGCGCTGGATATTTTCGGCTCGATCGACATCAATCGCGGCGATCCGCAAAACGGCTGGGATACCGATCAATTCCCGAACGACGTCGCAGAGCTCACGCTGGTGATGTACCGCATCCTCAAGGGCGGCGGCTTCAAAACCGGCGGCTTCAATTTCGATTCTAAAGTGCGCCGCCAAAGCGTTGATCCCACCGATCTGCTGCACGGCCATATCGGCGGCATCGATACGCTCGCGCGCGGCCTGCTCAATGCGGCGGCGCTGATTGATGACGGCAAACTCGATGCCTTCGTTGAGGATCGCTACGCGGGCTGGTCTGGTGCGCTGGGCCAATCCATCTTCGCCAAGGACGCCACGCTGGATTCAGTCGCGGATGCGGCGATCAAGCAGGGCGTTGCGCCAAAAACCCGCTCGGGCCGGCAAGAATATCTCGAAAACCTCGTCAACCGGTTCGTGAAATAATGAAGTTCTTTGTCGACACCGCCGATATTGGCGACATCCGCGAGCTTGCCGAGCTTGGCTTGCTCGATGGCGTCACCACCAATCCAAGCCTCGTGAAGAAGGCGGGGCGTCCCTTCAAAGCGCTGATCGCTGAGATCTGTGCGGCGGTGGATGGCCCCGTCAGCGCCGAGGTCTCGGCCATGGATGCCGAAACCATGCTGGCGGAGGGGCGCGTGCTCGCGGCCATCGCGCCCAACGTGGTGGTGAAGCTGCCGCTGACGCTCGATGGGCTCAAGACCTGCCGCACGCTGGCGAAGGAGGGCGTGAAGAGCAATGTCACGCTCTGCTTCTCGGCCAATCAGGCGCTGCTCGCAGCCAAAGCTGGCGCGGCCTACATCTCGCCTTTTATCGGCCGGCTCGATGATGTCGGCGCCGATGGCATGAGCCTCATCCACGAGGTGCGCGCCATTTATGACAATTACGGCTTTGAGACAGAAGTGCTCGCCGCCTCGCTGCGTACGCCTGAGCATGTCAAGGCGTGTGCGCTCGCGGGCGCGGATGTCTCCACCGTGCCGCCTTCTGTGCTCCGCTCACTGGTGAAGCATCCGCTGACCGATAAGGGGCTTGATCAATTCGCCGCCGATTGGGCGGCGACGGGGCAGAGCATCCTTTAAGCGCGCGCACCGATGCTTGGACCGCCGGCGTCTCGCCGGCATTCGGCGTTTCAGCCTGCGCCGTCTGTTCAAGTTGAACCTGTGTGTAGCCGGCGAGACGCCGGCGTTCCAAGAGAGCACAAGGGTAGATTAACGCGCCGCCGCCGCTTTAAACGCAGCGGCGATCGCATCGCGCATCGGCTTGGGTTGAAACGCCGCGTCATAGGGTGTGGGCCGCTTGGGCGCGCGATCATCGCGCAGCCAGCGCTCTTGCAGCCACGAATAATGATCGGCCATGCCCCACGCCAGCACAGCCTTGAGCTGGCGATAGCTGAACATGAGATCGAGATAGCCGCGCAGGTAGCGCGCCATCTCCGCATCGCGCGCTGCGATATCAGCCGGCAGCGTGCGGTCATGCACATCGAGCTCTGTGATCAAGAGATCATAGCCCATCCCCGTGACCTCATCGAGAAAGCGCCGCCATTCGCGCTCGTTCTGCGTGGCGAAGCCGACGGAATCGTCCGTGTTCGCGCTGCCGATATGCGCCTGCACGCCTAGCGCATCCACAGGAACGCCCCGCGCTTTAAACCCCTCCAGCAGCCGCAGCACGCCGTTGCGGTGCGTCGTGGAATGGCCTTCCCAGCTCATATAATCGTTGTAGACCAGCTGCTCGTTCGGCAGCGCCTCGCGCGCGATGTGGAAGATAAGGTCGTTCGCGGCTTCCTTGCCCAGCGCGCGTGTGAACACGGTTTCGCGGATCGCGCCATCGGTGTGATCCACCGCTTCATTGATCGCGTCCCACGATGAAATTCGCCCGCGATAACGCTGCGCCACTGTCGTGACATGCGCGCGCAGCAATGCTTCCGCCTCCGCCGCCGGGTTTGCGCCGAATTGGTATTCATTCACCCAGCGCGGCAGCCATTGCACATGGTGCCAAACCAAAGTGTGCCCGCGATAGGCGAGGCCGTTCGCATCGGCCCACGCCATCATCGCGTCCGCCGGCGCGAAATTAAACACGCCGGGCGCGGGCTGGATCGACGCCCATTTATGCTCGTTCTCGGAAACGATCAGCCCGCACTCGCTGCGCAGCAGCTCCAGATAGCGGGCATCGCCCAGCGCCCGATGCGGCATCGCTGAGCCAAAGCGCATGCCTTTGGCCGCCGCCAGCGCATGCAGGCTTTGCCCACGCGCGCCAACCGGCGTCGCGCAGGCGGCGGCGCCCAGCGCAAGGGCAGGGATGGCGCGGCGTGTGAATGTGCGCATGGCTTTCTCCCTTATTGATCCGCGCCCGCATACGCATGCAAGCCAAACACCGCGCCAACAAACCCGCCCGCTGTGCGCGTCGATAGAATTCGCCCATCCACATCGCGCGCCAGCGTGATCCATTCCCCATCGCCGACGGCGTAAGCGAAATCATAAAGCGGCCCGCGCGCGCTAATGCGCAGGCGCACGGGCGCGTTCGCATCGCCCGCAAGCGGCGCCGAAGCGATCACGATCCCACGCTCGGGATCGCCATCGCCGCCGCGCCGCCGCAAGCGCACCACCCGCTCGCCGCCCTCGGCCGCAACAGCCAAGAAGAAGTAAAACTCATCGCTTTGCAGCGCCGCGAGGCCCGCTTCGCTCTGGCCGCGCGGGGTGAAGCGCAGCTCCGTTTCAGCGCTCGCGTTCATGTGCTGCTGCCGGCGCGCGATGAAGGAAGGATCAGCGCGTGCGCCAAGCGAAACGGCGCGTGGCTTCAGCGTTAGCGCGCCAGCCCCGAGGCTGAGCCACGGCGTGGTTTGCGCGCGCATGCGCATCCAGTGCGGGCCGAGTGGGGCGTCAAACGCTTCGCGGACAGAAAAATCGCCATGCGTCGGCAAAGCGGGCGCTGCTTGTGGCGGCAGGTTCGGGCGCGCGTGCGTGTAGGGCACAGCTTCCGCGCCTTCGGTGATGATCGGCCAGCCATCCGCCCAGCGCACCGGCATGAGAAATGTCTCGCGACCGGTGTTGTAAAAATCGCCTTCATAGGGGCGCACGCCGAGGAACGTGACCCACCACGCGCCATCGGGCGTTTGCACAAAGTCCGCATGGCCCACCGATGTAATCGGGTACGGCCGCGCGCGATCCATATGGCGCTGCGTGAGGATCGGGTTGCCTGCGAACGCTTCATAAGGCCCAAGCGGATGGTGCGCGCGCAGGATCACTTGCGAGTGGCCTTCCGCCGTGCCGCCTTCAGCGGCGCTGAGATAATAATAATCGCCGTGCTTGTAGATGTGCGGCCCTTCGATCCAGATCGGCTTTTCTTCAAAGCGCACGCCGCCATCGATTAGCACGCGCGCCTCGCTGATGGGCTGCAGCGTTTGCGGGTCGATTTGCCTGATCCAGATGGCGCGATGCCCGTCATATTGCGGCGCGCCGGGCGGGCCGTCATTGTTCATGAGGTAGACAGCGCCATCGTCATCGAAGAACAGCGAAGGGTCGATCCCGCCCACTTGTGGAATCCAAACCGGATCGCTCCATGGGCCGGCGGGGTTTTCTGCGCGAATGATGAAATTGCCGCCGCAATCGACGCAGGTGTTGGCGATGTAAAACACGCCGTCATGATGCTCGATCGTTGGCGCAAACACCCCGCGCGATAGGCCGAGATTGCCGAAATCCAGCATGCCTGGCCTGTCAATCGCGTTGCCGAGTTGCGTCCAATTCACCAGATCGCGGCTGTGAAACACCGGGATTCCGGGAAAGTACGCGAACGTGGAGGTGACGAGATAATAATCGGCGCCCACCTGCGTGATCGAAGGGTCGGGATAAAAGCCCTGCAGGATCGGGTTAAGATATGCATCAGCGCTGGCCGTGATCGTTTCGCGCACCGGATCTGCACCGCTATAGGCGAACCACTCGAATCGCGCCGCTGGCGGCGCGCTTTGGTGGTCGGTC
>DAORMO010000026.1:0-10658 GCA_035440585.1 Terricaulis sp. | reverse complement strand
ATCTCAAGCGCGCGCGGCCCGATCGTGAGCGTCACCGTGCGGCTTTCGCCGGGCGCCAGCGTCACGCGCTGAAAGCCCGCCAGCTCCAGCACCGGCCGCGCCACGGAGCTGATCCGGTCGCGCACATAAAGCTGCACCACCTCATCGCCCGCGCGTGCGCCGGTATTGCGCACGTCCACGGAAACCTCAACGCTCTCGCCCGCGCGGATGGTTTCCGCCGAAAGGCGCGGGGCGCTCAGCTCAAAGCTGGTGTAGGAAAGCCCCCAGCCGAACGGATAGAGCGGCGTGGTGTCTTCAAACAAATAGCCGCGCCGGGCGCTTGGCTTGTGATTGTAGAACATCGGCAATTGCCCGGCGTGCCGCGCCACCGTGACAGGCAGCTTGCCGCCCGGATTGGCCGCGCCAAACAGGATCTGCGCCATCGCCGTGCCGCCTTCCTGGCCGAGATACCAGCCCTCGATGATCGCCTGCGCGCGTTCGGCGATCAGCGGGTAAGAGGGCGGGCGCCCGTTCAGCAGCACCACGACCGTCGGCTTGTTCAGCGCGAAGATGGCTTCCGCCAGCGCGTTCTGTTCACCGATCAGATCAATGCTGGCGCGATCGCCCAGATGCTCCGGCGCCCAGCCTTCGCGGCTGGTTTGTTCGGTATCGCCCAGCACCAGGATGATGTGATCGGCGCGCCGCGCCACCGCGACCGCTTCGCGGATGCGCCGCGCATTTTGCGCCGGGTCAGCAAGGCGCACCTCATCGGCCCACCAATCATCGCTCTCGGTGATGCGCACGCCTTCATGGTGCAGCACGCGCGCGCGGCCGCCCACATGCGCTTCAACGCCCTCAAGCAGCGTCACCACCCCGCGCGGAATGCCGGAATAGCCGCCCAGCCGCTCGGCCGCCGCATTGGGGCCAATCACCGCCAGCGTTCGGATGCGGTTCGCATCCAGCGGCAGAAGATTATTCTCATTGCGCAGCAGCACGACAGAGCGCCGCGCCGCTTCTTCGGCCAGCGCCCGCGCTTCGGCGTTTCCAGTCAGGGCTTCCGCCGCGTCGCCATCGGCGTAAGGGTTTTCAAACAGGCCGGCGAGGAATTTGATCGTCAGCACGCGCGCCACCGCGCGGTCGATCTCCGCTTCGCTCACGCGGCCGGCGCGCACGGCGTCCACCAGCGTGCGAAACGCCACGCCATCGGGCAGATCCATATCCACGCCCGCACGCAGCGCGCGCACGGCGGCGGCGGCGTAGTCGGGCTCGATGCGGTGAATGTCCGCCATCTGCTCGATGGCGAAATAATCGCTCACCACCGCGCCCTGATAGCCCCACTCGCCGCGCAGCACGCCATTGAGCAGCCATGTGTTGGCGTGGCTCGGCACGCCGTCGATTTCGTTATAGGAGGCCATCACCGCGCGCAGATTGGTGCGGCGCACGGCTTGCTCGAACGGCGGGAAGAAAAATTCCCGCAATTCGCGCTCCGCAAACGGGGCGGGGGCCACATTGCGCCCGCCTTCGGGCTGGCCGTGGCCTGTCATGTGCTTCAGCGTCGCCATCACGCGATGCTCGCCCAGCGGCAGCGTATCGCCCTGCAGCCCGCGAATGGCGGCCACGCCCATCTCGGCGACGAGATAGGGATCTTCGCCAAAAGTTTCCTCAATCCGCCCCCAGCGCGGATCGCGCGCGATATCGACGACAGGGGAGAGCACAAGATGTACGCCGCGCGCGCGGATCTCGCGCGAAACAATGCCGTTCACCTCACGCACCAGCTCAGGATCCCACGAACTCGCCAGCGCGATCGCTTGCGGGAAGCTGGTCGCATCCGGGGCCGCGTAGCCGTGCAGGCCCTCCTCGTGAAACAGCACCGGAATGCCGAGGCGCGTTTCCTCGACCGCCCAGCGTTGGATCGCGTTCACCAGCGCCACCGTGCGCCGCGCATCGCGATGCGGAACCTCGCGCGGAGAAACCGGGCCGCTAATATCCTGCGGGCGCGCGAATTGGCCAACGCCGTGCGGGTAGCGCGCGCGGGCGCGTTCGAGATCGAACTCCATCGCCGCGTCGAATATCTCGGGCTTGTTGGTCCACACTGTCAGCAGCTGCGCGACCTTTTCCTCGAGCGTCATGCGGCTGATGAGATCGGCCACGCGCCGTTCCACCGGCGCGCTGGCGTCTCGATAAAGCGGGGTTTGCTGGGCCGATGAGGCGGCGGGCAGCGCCAGCAGCGCGGCAAGGCCCATGAACGCGACGAACGCGCGCGCATGCGGGCGCACAAGGCGCAGACGCCATCCCATTCTCTTCCTCCCCGCGCGTTATCGCGCTTTTCTGATAGCGCTACCGTAAGCGGGCTCTTTCGCCCCGTCAAAGCGTTTTGGCGCGCCGGCGCGTTTGTGATTGCGGTACCATATTTTCTCCGCCATCGTCGCTGCAACGATATAAAACGGGAGGATGGCGCATGCGCCTGACGAAACGCGCGCTGATGCGCGGCGCGGCCGGCGTGCTCGCCGGGCTGTTCATCGCAGAAGAGGCCGCAGCGCAAACGCGCGCGCGCATAAGCGCCGCCCCGCTTTATAAGGATGCAAACGCACCGCTTGAGGCGCGCGTCGAAGATTTGCTGGCCCGCATGAGCCTCGATGAAAAGATCCAGCAGATCACCACAGTTTGGCGCCAGCGCCGCAGCTTTTATGATGATGATCTCAATTTCGATGCCGCCCGCTTTGCGGCGCTTTATCCGCATGGCGTGGGACATATCGCGCGCCCGGCGGATCGCCCCGGCATGGGCAGCCCGTGGCAGACCCCGTATCGCGGCCCGGCCGAAACCGCAGAGCTGATCAACGCCATCCAGCGCCATCATATGGAGCACACGCGCCTTGGCGTGCCGGTGCTGTTTCATGAAGAGGCGCTGCACGGCCTCGCCGCGCGCGGCGCGACCAGTTTTCCCATCTCCATTGCGCTCGCCAGCACGTTCGATCCTGATCTTGTGCAGCGCATTTTCACCATCGCGGCGCGGGAAACGCGGGCGCGCGGGGTGCATTTGGTGCTTGCGCCGGTGATCGACATCGCCCGCGATCCGCGTTGGGGGCGGATCGAGGAAACGTATGGCGAAGATCCCTATTTGGTGGGCGAAATGGGCGTCGCCGCCATTCGCGGCTTTCAGGGGGATGCGCTGCCGCTGGAAGATGGCCGCGTGTTCGCCACGCTGAAGCACATGACAGGCCACGGCCAGCCCGAAGGCGGGCACAACGTGGCGCCGGCGCCGTTTGGCGAGCGCACGCTGCGCGAAATGTTCTTCCCGCCGTTCGAGCAGGCGTTCACCCGCACCAATGTGATGGCCGTGATGGCGTCCTATAACGAGATCGACGGCGTGCCGAGCCATGCGAATGATTGGCTCTTAAAGGATGTGCTGCGCGGGGAGTGGGGCTTCCGCGGCGCGGTCGTCAGTGATTACAACGCGATTGAGCAGCTTGCTGATCTCCATCACGTTGAGCCTGATTGGCCCGCCGCCGCGATCCGCGCGCTGCGCGCCGGCGTGGATTGGGATTTGCCCAATGGCGATGGCTTCATCACGTTGGCGGAGGCCGTGCGCGCTGGCCGCGTGGAAGAGCGTGAGCTTGATGAGCCGGTGCGCCGCATGCTGCGCATGAAATTTCTCGGCGGCCTGTTTGAAAATCCCTACGCCGATCCGGCCTATGCGGAAGCAATCACGGATAATGAGGAGGCCCGCGCGCTTGCGGAGGAGGCCGCGCGCAAATCGGTGGTTTTGCTTAAGAATGACGGCCTTTTGCCGCTGGATGCGGCGCACATCCGCCGCCTTGCCGTGATCGGCCCCAACGCCGCCGCCGCCCCGCTTGGCGCCTATAGCAACGTGCCGCGCCGCACGATCTCGATCCTTGAGGGGCTGCAAGCGCGCGCCGGCGCGTCCATGGAAATTCTGCACCATGAAGGCGTGCGCCTGGTCACCGAAGATCCTGCCGGCGATTGGTCGCGCAACGCGGTGGAGTTGGCTGATCCGGCGGAAAACCGCCGCCTGATCCAGCAAGCGGTGCGCCTCGCGCGGCGCGCGGATACGATTGTGCTCTGCATCGGCGGCTCAAGCGCCGAGGCGCGCGAGGGCTGGGCGGATAATCATCTGGGTGATCGCGCCAGCATAGGCCTGATCGGGCAGCAGCAAGAGCTGTTCGATGCGCTCAAAGCGCTCGGCAAGCCGATGGTTGTTGTGCTGATCAATGGCCGGCCGCAATCGATTGAAGCGATCGCCGGTGAGGCGCGCGCCATTGTTGAAGGCTGGTATCTCGGCCAGGAGGGCGGCACGGCGATGGCGCAGATCCTGTTCGGTGATGCAAACCCTGGCGGCAAGCTGCCCGTCACCATCGCGCGGCATGAGGGGCAGATCCCGCTTTATTACAATCACCAGCCGAGCGCCCGGCGCGGCTATTTGTTTGAATCAAGCGAGCCGCTTTACCCGTTCGGCTTCGGGCTTTCCTTCACCTCTTTTGAGATCAGCGCCCCGCGCCTGGTAGCAGAGCGCATCGCCATGGGGCAAAGCGCCGAGGTGCTTGTTGATGTGCGCAACACCGGCGCGCGCGCGGGCGATGAGGTGGTGCAGCTTTACGTGCGCGACGTGCTCGCCTCCGTGGCGCAGCCGGTGAGGGCGCTGCGCGGCTTTCAGCGCGTCACGCTCGCGCCGGGCGAGAGCCGCACGCTGCGCTTTGTGCTCGCGCCCGAAGCGTTCGCGCTTTGGAGTCAGGAGATGCGCCGCGTGGTCGAGCCCGGCGCATTTGAGATCATGGCGGGCGCAAGCGCCGCCGATCTCAAAAGTGCAACACTGACCATCGCCGCTTAGACAGCACGCACAAAAAAGCGGGCGGCGCTTTCACGCCGCCCGCCGCTAAGTGCGCGCACGCGATCTACCAGAAGTAAGCGTAGATCCCGGCGATGATGCCAAGAATGATCACCGAGTGGATCACATCCCATTGTGAGAAATGGGCCTTATCTTCGGCCTTTTGCTCAGGCGTGATGCTCTGCATCGTTAGGCCCGCCAGCGCTTCTTTGCTGGCCGGCTTGGTGAACATGCTCACCGCATAGATCAGCGCGCAGCTGAACGCGAACAGCAGGAAGCTGAAGTACAGCCAATTGAGATCGACAAACCATTGCAGCATGCCGAAATCGACCCCGCCCATTTCATGCGCCGCCACCATGCCAAGGCGCGACATCCCCAGCACAAAGCCTGCGATGATGCCGATAAAGCCCGAGCGCGGCGAGGCGCGTTCAGAAAGAATGCCCAGCATGAACACCGCCGCGATCGAAGGCGCGAGCAGCGATTGCACCGCTTGCAGATAGCCATAAAGCTGATCGTTGCCGCCCAGCTCCTGCATCACCGGGATCCAGCCGATGCCAAGCACAACCATCGCCACGGTCGCCATCCGGCCGATGCCGACAAGCTGCTTCTCGGTGGTTTGCGGGCGCAGGCGCTTGTAGAAATCGACGGTGAACAACGTCGCCGTTGAGTTAAACAGCGAGGCCAGCGAGCTCATCAGCGCCGCCAGCATGCCGGCCAGCACAAGCCCGCGCAGGCCTTCAGGCAAAAGCGCCGAAGCCAAACGCGGGAACGCCTCGTTGGAGTTTTCCTGATAATTCCAGTCGGCAAAGCCCGGCGCGCCTTGTTGCGCCAGCGCCACCGCGATCATGCCGGGGATCAGGAAGATGAACACCGGCGCGAGCTTGAGATAGCCCGCGAAAATCGCGCCGCGCCGCGCGTGCGAGAGGTTCTTCGCCGTCAGCACGCGCTGGACGATGTATTGATCGGTGCACCAATACCAAAGCCCGATGATCGGCGAGGCCAGCAGCACCCCGAGCCATGGCGTCTGATTGGTGTCAAACAGGAAGTCCCACGATGTCGGCAGCCAGCTTTCGCTCTCAGTGCCTTGCATCAGCGGTCGCCACATATGGATATTGTCGCCATTGGCGGCGCGCAGCGCGTCGAGCCCGCCAACCTTATCAAGGCCGACAACCAGAATAACTGCAGAGCCAATCAGCAGCAGCGGCGCCTGCATGCCTTCGGTCCACAGCACTGCCTTCATGCCGCCGACGACGGTGTAAATCCCGGTGATCACCACCAGCGCAAACGCTGAGAACCAGAAGAAATCCATCTGGAAGCCAAACAGATTGACGTGCTGATAGCCGAGGATCGTTTGGATCGTGATCGCCCCGGCATAGATCGTCACCGAGGCTTTGGTGAGGATGTAAGAGATCAGGAAGATCAGCGAGAGCGCCGTGCGCGTGGCCGGCGTGTAGCGCTTTTCCAAAAACTCCGGCGTCGTGAAGATTTTCGAGCGCAGATAGAACGGCGCGAAGATCCAGCCCAGCACGATGCAGAGATAGGAGTGCAGCTCCCAATGGGCGAAGGCCATGCCGCTATTGGCGCCAGATCCGGCAAGGCCGACCAAGTGCTCTGCGCCGATATTTGAAGCGAAGATCGAGGCCCCGATCAGAAACCAGGTCGCGTTGCGGCTGGCCAAGAAATAATCGGTGGTGTCTTTCTCGCGTTGCAGCGCCACCCAGACGGCGATCCCTGCGAGCAGCGCGAAATAGACGCCCACGACGGACCAATCCAGCGCGCTGAAGCTTATGCTTGCCATATGTTCGTTTCCCCCTGCCGGGCCGTCTTTGGGCCCGTGTCGGTCTTGCGATCCACTTTTATGGTACCGCAAACATCGACGTTATCAGATCAGCTTAGGCCGGCAAGCCAAATCCCGCGCGCCCAGGGGGAGGGCGCGCGGGTGATGATGGAATGGGGCTTCTTATATTACCGCCAGAGCGCGGGGAGCGTCAGCGACAATTCCGGGATGAAGGTCACGAGCAGGAGCACGCTCAGCGCCGCCAGATAGAACGGCCAGATCGATTTCAGGGCCTCAGCCACGCTGATCCGCCCGATCGCGGAGCCGACAAACAGCACTGAGCCGACAGGCGGGGTGATAAGCCCGATGCCTGCGCCCAGCACAAGGATCACGCCAAAATGCAGCGGCTCCACGCCATAGGCGCGTGCGACGGGCAAAAGGATTGGCGTGCAGATGATGATCATCGGCGCCAAATCGATGAACGTGCCCAGCACCAGCAGCATCAGCAGCATGAGCAGCAGCACGATGATCTTGTTGTCGGTGACGGCGTTGAGCGCCTCAACCGCCATCGCCGGCACTTGCAGATAGGCCAGCACCCAGCCAAACGCCGCCGCAGCCCCGATCACGAAGAGGATCGCCCCGGTCGAGCGCGCCGCGTGGCTCACCGCGTTCACAAACGCGCCCCAGCCCATGCCCCGATACACCAACATTGTCACCAGCAGCGCGTAGATCACCGCGACAGCCGCGCTTTCCACCGCCGTGAAAATGCCGGCGCGGATGCCGCCGAAGATCACCACGATCAGCAAAAGGCCCGGAATAGCCGCGATCAGCCGCGTCAGCACCGCTGAGAAGCCGAGGAATTTCTCCGTCGGGTAGTTGCGGGCGCGCGCCAAAAAGTACGCCGCGCCCATCACGCTCGCCGCCAGCATCAGCGCTGGGATGATGCCCGCCGCAAACAGATCGGCGATCGAAACGCCGCCGCCGGCGATCGCGGAATAAAGAATGAGATTGTGCGAAGGCGGCAAAAGCAGCGCCACCAGCGCGGCCGAAACCGTCACGTCCACCGCATAATCGGCGGAAAAGCCGCGCTCTTTCATTTGCGGGATCATGGTCGAGCCCACGGCTGACACATCCGCCAGCGCCGAGCCCGAAACCCCGCCGAAAAACACCGAGGCCAGCACGCTCACTTGCCCCAGCCCGCCGCGCATATGCCCGACAAGAGAGGAGGCGAGCGCGATCAGCCGCTGCGAAATGCCCCCGCGCAGCATCAACTCGCCAGCAAAGATAAACAGCGGAATGGCCAGCAGCGACACCTTGGTGAAGCCCGAAGCCACCTGCTGCACCACCACGATCGGCTCAAGCCCAATCGCCAGCACAGTCGCGATGGTGGACACCGCGATGGCGAACGCCACCGGCACGCCAAGCACGAGCAGAACGGCGAACACGCCAAAGAGAATTGCGATTTCCATCAGCTTACGCGCCCTCTGCTTCAGGATCGCCCGTGAGAAGGCGCTCGATCGCAAACAGCGCAATCAGCGCCCCGCCCGCGAACACGCCGATAAAGCTCACGCCCTCGGGCAGCGGCGCGCCGGCCATAGGCACGTCCCAGGCGTCGGCCATCAGCTCAAAGCCGTAAAAGCAAAGCGTGAGCCCAAAGCCGAGCGCGATCAGGCGCGAAACCGCCTTCAGCCCAACGCGTACGCCTTGCGGCGCGCTTTCCACCAAAGTCGGGAAATTGAAATGGGTTTCGTTGCGCACCGCCACCGCTGCGCCAAACAACGCTGCGATGCCCATCAGCGTCAGCGCCACAGGCTCGGTCCAGCCGGGGCTGGCGTTGAGCACGTAGCGGCCAAACACTTGCCAAGCCAAGCACACCACCAGCCCGCAAAGCGAAACCGTGGCGATCAGCATGGCCAAGCGTGCGATCGCTGCAAAAGCGCTTTTAAATGCGCTCATTTTTCACTCCCCATCGCGCCTTGTGGCGGCGTGTTATTCGTGCGCTTCGATGCGCTTGAGCATGGCGGCCGCTTCATCACGCGCAAAGCGTGCGCGCATCGGCTCCACCGCGCGGCGGAATTGATCGATCTCGGCCACGTTGTAGTGAACGCCGGCGTCCAGCACGGTTTGCCGCGCCGCCGCCTGCTTCTCATCCCAAAGCGCGCGCATCACTGCGACGCTTTCCGTCGCCTTGGCGCGGATCAGATCCTGATCGGCGCGCGAGAGGCCGTCATAGCGGCGTTTTGAGAGCAGCAACGCCTCGGGCGCCGCGCAATGATTGGTCTCAGACCAATAGCGCGCCACCTCATATTGGCGCGTGGATTGGAACGTCGCCCAATTGTTTTCTGCGCCATCCAGCAGATGCGTTTGCAGCCCGGTGAAGACTTCGCCGAACGGCAGCGGCGTTGCATTCGCGCCCATCGCCGTCAACATCGACATAAACACGTCCGCGCGCGGCACGCGCACTTTCAGCCCGCGCATATCCGCCGGCGTATGGATCGCCCGCCGCGCATTATACATCGAGCGCATGCCGCTATCGTAGAAGGCAAGCCCGATCAGATCGCGCTGCTCGAACGTCTGCAAAATCTCGCGCCCGATCGCGCCGTCGCAGACGCGGCGCATATGGCCTTCGTCGCGGAACGTATAGGGCAGGGCCAAAGGCATCGTCGCCGGGAAGGCGTTGTTCACCGCGCCGAGATAAACCCGCGCAATATCGAGGACGCCGAATTTCGTCAGCGTCACGGTATCGGTTTCGCTGCCCAATTGGCCTGATGGATAGAGCCGGAAATCGAGCCGCCCGCTGGTCTCACGCGCGATTTCCTCGCCGATCCAGCGCACCGCTTGCACGGTGGGATAATCGTTCGGATGCACGTCAACGGCGGTCAGCGTCGTTGCGCCCGCATTTTGCGCCATGGCGACGCCTGCGCCGCCTGCAATCGCGGCGCCTGCCAGTATCGTCGCGCGGCGCGAGATCATGTCAGAGCCTTTCCATTGGCCTGTGCTTTCACAGCCGTGCAAAGGATTTCGCCGAGGCCGCCAAAGCGCAAGCGCGAATGCTGGCCGATGCGAATGTCGTGCACGCCGGTCATGGCGCCAGTCGTGATGTATTGGCCAGCTTTGAGCGGCAAACCGCGCGCCGCCAAATGCCCCGCCAGGAAGGCGAGTGCGCCAAGCGGGCCGTCATCATCGGCGCGCGCGCCGCCCACGCCCACGCTCTGGCCTTCGATGAAAGTTTCCGCCTCCACGCCGCGATCCAGCGCCGCGCGCCAATCGGCGATCTCGGGGCCAAGGATCAGGCCGTGATTGTTGCCGAAATCGGAGGCCACCACGGTGGGGCCGAGTTCATTGATGCTGGCCAGCGGGCTGCCGGCGGGCTCCACGCCCACATGCATCGCCCCGATCAAGCCTGCGGCTTCGTTCGGCGTCCATTTGAGCTTATCCGCCGGCGCGTCCGCGCCGATGCGGAACACGATCTCGGCTTCAACAGCCGCAAAGCCGCCGTCATAGACCGGGAAGGGCGTCTCTGCGCCCTCAACCGCGCGCCACAAATTTTCGGAAAACACCGGCCCGGCCACCCGCTCGGCGCCAAGCTTGGCGACCAGATGCGGCGGCACGCGGCCGATCTTCCAGCCAGCGATTTTGTCGGGCCACAGCGCCAGCGCCGCGTCTTGCACGCGATAGCCTGTCGCCAAATCGGCCGGCACGGCGCCCGGAAACTCCGGCAGCGCGCGCGCTTCCTTGCGCGCGGTCACAAACGCACGGGCAATAGTAGTGGCTTCATTCGTCACGGCGCCCCCTTCCTCCCTTGGGATGTCACCTCGGACACCGGTGACCATTAGACGACACCGGTGTCATTGGCAATCCGGCTCGCGTGTTTGAGGTTCAAGCGGCCCAGAGCACCCGCAAAGGCGGGGCGGGCGGGGCCAGCAGCGCGGCGATGGGGTAATCAGCGCCCGCCTCCGCCTGGCGCAGCACTTCGGCTTTCGCCGGGCCGGTGATCAGCAAGGCCAGCGTCTGCGCGCGGGCCAGCGCCGCGCGCGTCAGCGTCAGCCGCTCAGGCGC
>DAORMO010000025.1:21157-23992 GCA_035440585.1 Terricaulis sp. | reverse complement strand
CCCGCCTCCGCTCGCCGCCGCGGCTTACGCCGCGCGCGTGGCGATCGCTTTGGTGACGGCGTTCTGCGTGCGCTCAGCCAGGAAGGCCCGCTCGGCCGGTTTCAGCTTCTTGGTGGTGAGGATCATCACGCCATCGACGCAGGATTCGACGCCAAAGCGACGCGCATCGGCGGGGATGTTTTGCGCGGCGAGCTGCTGCGCGAACGCGCGGCACACGCTCATCAGCGGCGCGTCATTGGCGTTCACCGCGTGCGCCTGCACAAAGCGCAGCGCCGCTTCGCAGGTTTTGGTTTGCTTGGCGTCCATCAGGTAAAGCGAAGCCGCCGCGCTCAGCGCTTCAGCCGCCTGCTCGAGCGTCAGCGTTGGCGCGGGCGCAGCTCCTTCAGCCTGATCGCCCTTGCGCCGCAGCACCGGATCGCCGGCCGTGACAATCCCCGCGCGCCGGCACGGGCCGACATAATTAGGCGCATCGATAAATTCGCGCGGATTGAGCAGCACTTTGCGCACGGTGTTGAGCAGCGTGCCGGCCGAGAGCGGCTTGCCGATCAGCGCATTGGCGCCCGCATGTCGGCACTGCTCGGCCATGCTCCGCGAAAACGCGGCGGAGGTGACAAACACCGCCGCCTTGCGATTGGCCACCTCTTTGGAGCGGCGAAATTTGCGCGTCCAATCGGCGGCGTTTTGATCGTCCAATTCAAACGAGGTGATGATGACGTTGGCGCGGTAAGCCTCGAGCACCTCAAGCGCCTCGTCAGCATACTCCATCACCGTCAATTTGCCGACATTCGCGTAGCGCAGCAAATCAATCACGATCTGGCGTTCGAACTTGTTTGGCTCGATCAGGCAGACGGCCCAGTCCTTAACGTCCATTAGCGGTGCGTCCCTATGAAGGGCGAAGCTATAGGCCAAGACGCTTAAATTTCGATTGACCTTTCCGGCAGGTCAGCTTGCAGGCGGCTCCAGCCGCGCGATCAGGCTTGAGGTATCCCAGCGCCGCCCGCCCATGGCTTGGACATCCGCGTAATACGCATCGATCAGTTTGGTGAGCTCAAGCTGCGCGCCAATTTGCGCGCCCTCTTCCAGCACCAAGCCCAGATCCTTACGCATCCAATCCACCGCAAAGCCGAAATCGAAGCGCCCTTGGTCCATCGTCTTCCAACGATTTTCCATCTGCCAGCTCTGCGCCGCGCCTTTGGAAATCGCGGCGATCACCTTCTCAACGTCAAGGTCCGCGCGTTTGGCGAAATGCAGCGCTTCGGCCAGCCCTTGCACCACGCCGGCGATGCAAATCTGGTTCACCATCTTGGCCAATTGGCCCGAGCCCGCAGGCCCGATCAGCGTCATGTTGGCCGCATAAGCAGCCATGATCGGCTGCGCTTCAGCGAACGTGCTCGCCACCCCGCCCGCCATCACCGTAAGCCGGCCCGCCTCCGCGCCCGCCTGCCCGCCGGACACCGGCGCATCGAGAAAGCCAAGATCACGCGCGGCCGCTTTCTCGGCCAACTCCCGCGCCAGCGCAGCCGAGGCCGTGGTGTGATCCACGAAAATCGCGCCCTTGCGCATCGCCGGCGCGGCTGCATCAAACACCTCGCGCACATCGCGGTCAGCGCCCACGCAGGTAAACACGATATCCGCGCCCTCAACGGCGGCGGCGATGTCAGAATAGGTGCGGCCCGTATGCTTTTGCGCCCAATCGCGCGCCTTAGCCTCGGAGCGATTGTAAACCGCCACGTCGTGCCCTGCGGCCGCCAGATGCCCGGCCATAGGCGCGCCCATCACGCCCAGCCCGATGAACGTCGTTTTCGCCATTACGCGCCCCCTTCGTGCGGATCCGCCGCGTGGCCATAGCGGCCGCGATAGAAAGTCAGCGCCGCGCCAGGCTTTGTCTGAAAGCCCAGCACCTCGCCGACGATAATCAGGTGATCGCCGCCTTCATGCCGCGCATGCGTGCGGCAAGCGAAATGCGCCACGCCCGCGCGCAGCACTGGCACGCCGGACAGCAGATCGCTTTCGTCAATGCTTTCGGTGTGTTGCCGGGTAAAGCGCCGCGCCAGCGCTTCGTCGCCGTCGCCCAGGATGGTGAGCCCCCAATGTTCGGCGCGCGCGAACAGCTCAAAGCGCTCGCACGTATTCTGCAGGCACCACAGCAAAAGCGGCGGCTTCAGCGACACCGAGGCCAACGAATTAACCGTGAGCCCCGAAAGCGCCGCCCCGCGCACGGCCGAAACCACCGCCACGCCGGTGGCGAAGGCGCCCATGGCGCGCCGAAACGCGATGTCCGGTTCAGATTCCATGCCGCATCCCTTCAACTTCCATGCCGCATCCTCATCGCCGCGCCAGCGCAACCTGATCTTAACGCTGTTCGTCCATTGATGCGCCCCTCTCCGCCAGAATGGACGGATCATGGCTGCCGCGACCAATCAACGCCCGATCATTATCAAGAAAGTCAAAAAGGGCGGCGGCGGCGGCCACCATGGCGGCGCCTGGAAGGTCGCCTACGCCGACTTCGTGACGGCGATGATGGCCTTCTTCCTGTTGATGTGGCTCATCAACACCACCAGCCCCGAGCAGCGCCGCGGCATCGCCGAGTTCTTCGCCCCCGCCAGCGTCAGCCGCGTCGCCTCCGGCGCAGGCGGGCTGCTTGAAGGCACCAGCTTTGCCGAAGAAGGCGTGCGCCACGGCCATTCGGCCCCCGTCGCTCCCGCCTCGGAGCCGCAATACACCTCCAACGCCGCCGGCGAGGATAACGATCAGGCCAAAACCGAGCCGGGCGGGCAAACCACCCCCAGCGAAGACAGCCTCACCCGCGCCCGCACCCTGCGCGAGAACGCCGAG
>DAORMO010000025.1:20757-21101 GCA_035440585.1 Terricaulis sp. | reverse complement strand
GTGGCCGAGCTCTCGCGCAACGTGATTATGGAGCAGACGCCCGAGGGCCTGCGCATCCAGATCATCGATCAGGAAGGCCGCTCCATGTTTCAGCCCGGCGCGGCTGAGCTGAATGACCGCGCGCGCCGCCTGCTGCGCACGATTTCCAGCGTCGTCGCCCAATTGCCCAACCGGCTCACCATTTCCGGCCACACCGACGGCACCCCCTCGGGCTCGCGCTACAGCACCAATTTCGAGCTCTCCGCCGCCCGCGCCAGCGCCGCTCGCCGCGCGCTCGCTGGTGAAGGCATCCCCGCAGGCCGTTTCTACGAGGTCGCTGGCCGCGCCGACAGCGAACCGATGTT
>DAORMO010000025.1:19972-20578 GCA_035440585.1 Terricaulis sp. | reverse complement strand
AAGACGAGCTGCTTTCCGGGCTATAGTTCCAAGCGCCGCCGCGGATCACGCGGGAACCGCAATCGCCCCCCTCGGATGCGTTGACACCGCTATTGCGGCAATCTTGCACCCACTCGAAAACATTCCCGTTCATGTCGTAAAGACCAAACGGGTTCGGCTGATAGCTCGCAACGGGCGCGGTCATTTCTCCAACGCCGTCTGAGCAAGTTACTCCGGCGCGCGGATTCATCGCCATATCGCGGAAATTCGCGTAGGCGCACCCTTGGTTCGCATCATCGCCCCACGACCACCGTGTGGTGGTGTCGCCGCGCGCGGCATATTCCCACTCCGCCTCTGTCGGCAAACGATATGCGCGCCCGGTCTCGCGCGAGAGCCATTGAACGTATTCTTGTGCGTCCCGCCAAGACACGGCGATCACCGGCCGTGATCCACGCCCCCAGCCAGCATCACGCGGATTTGGATTGCTGGCGCAGCCGCCACGCAAAACGCATTCGTTCCATTGGGTAAAGGTGACCTCGTGCGCGCCAATTGCAAATGGCGCAACCTGCGTGGCACGTTGACGCCCTGCCGCACCCATCATGAAACTGCCGCCCGCAAGTTGCACCA
>DAORMO010000025.1:0-19894 GCA_035440585.1 Terricaulis sp. | reverse complement strand
ACAGCGGTCGATGCGACGTGCGTTGGAACTTGACGGTTGGCAGCGCCATCCTGCTCCCGCCCGACATTCTGCTCCGGCTCGGCAGCCGGCGGCAACGCCGGCGCCTTCGCGGAGACATCTTCTTCGGTGGCGGCCACTACCACTGAATCTGGCTGCGCGGCATAGTCGCGCGAGGAAGGAGCCTCGCGTGACGCCATAAACAAAGTCGCTGCAAAAGCGATCGCCGCCACAAAGACCACCGCCGCAATGGGCAGCGCCAAAGCATACGAACGTCGCGTCGGCTCGGGTGTTGCGTCAGTGCGGGCGCGGCCCAACTCGCCATGAGTTTCATGAAAGGCATTAGGAGCTGACTCAGTTGCGCGTGGCGCACGCCCAACCTTAGCGGCGATGCCGCGGACAACGTCAAACAAACCTGGGTGGTCGCCTTGCCCCGTAAAAGCCCGCAGATCGGCTGTTTGAACGATCGGGAACGGATAACGGAGCTCAACGTCGTCGAGACGAGCGCTAATCAGCGCTTGGCGATTGAACCCCGAGATGGCTTCCGCTTGGACCCATTGACTCTCATGGCTCTCCCGCGTCCAGAGCACGAGCACGCAACGCGCCTCGTCGAGCTGACGCTGAATAGCTGCGTTGAAATGCTCGCCTGCAACCAACGAGCTATCCCACCAACATGAATAGCCCGCCTCCTCAAGACGCTTAGCAAGCGCCTGCGCAACCGCTCGGTCATTGCGTTTGTACGAGATAAAAACGTCAGCCATGCCGCCCCCGCGCTACCTGCGGTTCTAGCCCACTCTGCGATGCAGTTCCCAAAAAATACCGGCTGCGCACCCCGTTTTTCTTGACTTCCTGCGCTGACCCTTATACCTTGGTATCTAAAGGTAGCTTTATGCCAACTGCTGATGAACAATTCGCCGGGCTCCGCAAAGGGCTCTTGGAGTTTGCGCTCCTCTCCCTGGTTTCGGGGCGGACGGTGTATGTCGGGGATATCCTCGCGGCGCTGGCCCCCACCCCGTTCGCGACGCAGGAGGGCACGCTCTATCCGCTGCTCTCGCGCCTGCGTCGGGAGGAATTGGTCGATTACCAATGGGTCGAAAGCGGCCAGGGGCCGCCGCGCAAATATTACTCGCTGACGGAAAAAGGCGCGGGCCGCCTTGAAGAGCTCAACGCCTATTGGCGCCGTTTAATCTCCACTCTCGAAACACTGGGGCGATAAATCCATGGAACGGGTTGTCACCATCAATCTCAACGGCGCGGCCTATCAGCTGGAAGAGCCGGCGTATGACAGCTTGCGCGCCTATCTCGGCCGCGCCGAAGCCGCGCTCAGCGCCAATCCCGATAAGGCCGAGATCATCCGCGATCTTGAGCAAGCCATCGCCGACAAATGCAGCGTCATCCTCGCGCCCGGCAAGAATGTCGTGAACGCCGCCGAAATGGCGCGCGTGCTCGAAGAGATGGGCCCTGTCGAGGGCGAGGCCGAAGCAGGCGCGCAGCGTACGGAAAGCGGCGCTTATGAAGGCCCGCACAAGCGGCTCTACCGCATCAAGGATGGCGCGAATATCGCCGGCGTCTCAACCGGTATGGCCGCGTTCTTCGATATCGACGTCAACATCATCCGCCTGCTCTGGATCATCGCTGCGGTGTTCACTTCGGGTGCGGCGATCGTTGTTTACATCGCCATGATGTTCCTGGTCCCCTCGGCGCACACCAGCCAGGAATGGGCCGCCGCGCACGGCATGCCGTTCAACGCCCAGGAAATCATCGAGCGCGCCAAGCGCGAAGCGCAAAACGTGGCGGAGAACGCCACGCGCGCGTGGAGGCGTGAAAGCCGCAATTGGAGCCAACATTCACGCAGCGCCGATTGGGGCATGGGCGGGCCGCCGCCGAATTTCGCCGCGGCGCCGGCCCAGCCTGTCGGCTACGCTACGCGCATCACGGCAGGCTTCTTCGCCTTCCTCTTCTCGGTGGTCACCGCCGTGCTGCTGATCGCCTTCTTGCTCGCCTTCTTCGGCTTGCTGAGCGCCGGCTCAGTGTTCGGCTGGACCCCGCCTGCGGGCGTGCCGATCTGGCTCGCCATCGTGGTGCTCGCGATTGCATATGCGGCGATCTCAGCGCCGTTCAGCGCGATGCGCCGCTCCTCCTTCGCCACGCTCGGCGGCTATCGTGACGGCGGGGGCTGGACAGATGGGCTCGCCACGCTCGCGATCACTGCGATCGCGCTGTGGTTCGCCTGGATGTTCTGGCCTGACGCGCGCGGCTGGATCGATGAGGGTGTGATCGTGATCCGCGATTTCGCTGATTATTGGCGCGATATGTGGATCAGCTTCCGCGCCTGAAGCGCAAAAGCTCCATAGCCTTAAGGCGCGGCGGGCAACCGCTGCGCCTCATTTTTTTGCTTAGCCCCAAGGCCCTTTCCCAGGCGCCTCAAGGCGCCCGCCCGCATATTGCGCCAGCGCGCTGATGCGCTTGGCGATCGGCGGGTGGGTGGCGAACAGGCTGGCAAATTCCGAGTGCGGATTTTCGATGAACATCTCGCGCACCTCAGAGGGCGCATCCACAGCGGCATTGCCGGAGATCTTCTGCAGCGCCGAGATCATCGCATCGGGGTTCTTGGTGAGCTCCACCGCCCCCGCATCGGCCAGATATTCGCGCCGCCGCGAGAGCGCAAAACGGATCACGATGGCGAGCGCATAAGCAATCGCGATGATCACCAGCGCCGCCAGAATGGCGATGATCGCGCCCCCGCCATCGCTCCGCCCGCCGGATGAAGAAGAGCGTGAGGATGAGCCGCCAGAGGATGAGCGCGAAACCCCGCCAAAGCGCAAACTGCGAAACGCCATCTCGCCCACGAAGGAGAAGATGCCGACAAACACCACAGAGATCACGAGCAGCCGCACATCGCTGTTGCGGATGTGCGTGAGCTCATGGGCCAGCACCGCCTCGATCTCTGCATCGTTCAGCGTGTTCATCAGCCCGCGCGTGACCGTGATCGAGTACTGGCCCTTGTGAAGCCCGGTGGCGAACGCGTTGAGCGCATCGGTTTCCATGATGCGCAGCGCCGGCATGGTGATGCCGCGCGAGATGCAGAGGTTTTCAAGCAGATTGTAAAGCTTGGGCTCGGCGCTGCGCTCCACGCGCTTGGCGCCGGTGGCGGCATCGATGATGCCTTGGTAGGCCACGTAAGCGATGCCGAACCAGAGGATCGCGCCGGCCACTGCGAACGGCCACGATTGCGCCAGCGCATCCGCCGCCCAGATGAACGGCCCGGCCACCGGATCGGGGCCCACGCTGACGCCCGAAAAGCCCGCAAACATAAGGAAAAGCGCATAGAGCAAGAGGATCAACAGAATTGGAAACCCGGCCATAAGCAGCACGGATTTCCAATTGTTGTTCCAGATATGCGTCTGAAGGCCGTAAGCGCCCACGCGCGATCCGCCTTAGTTGAATTTCACCTGCGGAGGGGCCGCATCCATCGAAGCACGCGTATCCTCGCCGACATCGAAGAAATCGCGCCCGCCAAAGCCGAACATGCCGGCGAACAGCACCGCTGGGAATTGCTCACGCGCTGTATTGTATTCGCCCACCGCGTTGTTGAAGAAGCGGCGCGCAGCGGCGAGCTTGTTTTCGATGTCCGAAAGCTCGGCCTGCAGCTGCTGGAAGTTGGTGTTGGCCTTCAGGTCGGGATAGGCCTCCGCCAGCGCGATCAGCCGGCCAAGCGCCGCGCCTAGGATGCCTTCAGCCGCGCCCATCGCTTTGGGATCGCCCGTGCGCTCAGCGCTGACGGCGGCGTTGCGCGCCTGGATCACCGCTTCAAGCGTGCCCGCTTCGTGCGCGGCGTAGCCCTTCACGGTTTCGACCAGGTTGGGGATGAGATCATGCCGCTGCTTAAGCTGCACATCCACATCAGCGAACGCCTGATTGGTGTTCTGCCGCAGCGCCACCAGGCGGTTGTAAATGCCGATGACCAGCACCGCCAAAACGACGACGACGATCAGCGCAATCAAAAGGCCGCTCATGTGTATCCTTCCGTTCGTTCTTGCCCCGTCTTAGCGGAAACCCAGCCCGCGCGCTATCCGATTACGTCCGAGAACCGGCCAGAGCGGGAAAAGCCCTTGGGCGCCACCTTGCCCGCGCCGCCGCGCTTGCCGCGGAAATCCTTCCATTCAGGCACCGCCCGCACGCGGCCGGCGCTGTCTTCCCAGGTGAGCCCTTCGGCTTTGTTGAACACCTTCACGTCCGCAAGGCCCCGGTCGTGATAGCTCTGCAGCTTCACGCCCTTGCCGCGCGTCATTTCCGGCAGCTCGCTGAGCGGGAAGATCAGCATCTTCTTGCGCTGGCCGATCACCGCCACCTGATCCCCAATCACCTTCGCCGCCGCCATGGCGCGGCCGTTGAGGATCTGCTTGCCGCCGCGCTTGGTCGCCAGCATTTCGCTCTCGGCGATGATGAAGCCGTAGCCTTCATTGGAGGCCACAACGCGCTTTGCGCCTTCTTCGTATTTGAAGAGGGCCACCACCTCGTCGATATCGCCAAGCTCAATCGAAAGCCGGATCGGCTCGCCATGGCCGCGCCCGCCCGGCAGCTTGTGCGCATCGAGCGTAAACGCGCGCCCATCAGAGGCGAACAGCAAGATCTTATCGGTCGTCTCGCAATGGATGATGTGCTGGGGGCCATCGCCCTCTTTGTACTTGATCTCGGTGAGATCGGTGAGATGGCCCTTCATGGCGCGCACCCAGCCTTTCTCGGAAAGCACCACCGTCACCGGCTCGCGCACGATGAAGGCTTCAAGATCAACTTCCGTCGCCACCTCGCCGGCTTCGCCAAGCTCGGTGCGCCGCTTGCCCCATGGCGTGCCGGGGCCAAACAGCTTGCGCGTTTCCTTGAGCTCACCCGCCACCTTGCGCCATTGCTTGCGCGTATCTTCCAAGAGGCCTTGCAGATCAGCCTGCTCCTGCCGCAGCGCCGCATCTTCGCGGCGGATTTCCATTTCCTCCAGCTTGCGCAATTGGCGCAGGCGCGTGTTGAGGATGGCTTCGGCCTGCGTCTCATTCAGCTTGAAGCGCTGGATCAGCTTGGCCTTGGGATCATCCTCATTGCGGATGATGCGGATCACCTCATCGAGATTGAGGAAAACGATCAGCAGGCCCGCGAGCACGTCCAAACGCGCGGCGATCTTCTCAAGCCTGTGCTGGGTGCGCCGCTGCAGCACGTCGCGCCGGTGATCGAGGAAGGCGCGCAGCACCTCCTTCAAGCTCATCACGCGCGGCGCGCCCTGCGCATCGAGCACGTTCATGTTGAGATAAATCCGTGTCTCAAGCGCAGAGAGCTTAAAGAGGCTCTCCATCAGCACCGCCGGCTCGACCGTACGCGCCTTCGGTTCAATCACCACACGAATATCTTCAGCGCTCTCATCGCGCACATCGCCCAGAAGCGGCGCTTTCTTCTGCTCGATGAGGCCGGCGAGCTGTTCGATCAGCTTGGATTTCTGCACCAGATGCGGGATTTCAGTGACGACAATGCGCCATTGCCCGCGCCCGAGATCTTCCGTCATCCAGCGCGCGCGCACGCGAAAGCCGCCGCGGCCTGTCTCATACGCTTCGCGGATATTCTCAGGCGGCTCGACAACAATGCCGCCGGTTGGGAAATCGGGGCCAGGGATGATCTTGAGCAGATCATCTGTTGTGGCCTTCGCATTGTCGATCAGATGGATGCTCGCGTCGATCAACTCGGCCAGGTTGTGAGGCGGGATAGAGGTGGCCATGCCGACAGCGATGCCGCTGGCGCCGTTGGCGAGCAGGTTTGGAAACGCCGCCGGCAGCACCGAAGGCTCTTCCTTCGAGCCATCATAAGACGGGCGGAAATCCACCGCATCCTCATCAATGCCTTCAAGCAAAGCTTCGGCGGCCTTGGTGAGCCGGCTTTCGGTGTAGCGCATCGCCGCCGGGCTATCGCCATCGATATTGCCGAAATTGCCTTGCCCATCGATCAGCGGGTAACGCGAGTTGAAATCCTGCGCGAGCCGCACCATCGCGTCATAGATCGCCTGATCGCCGTGCGGGTGATAATCGCCCATCACATCGCCCACCACCTTCGCGCTTTTGCGGAAGGCGGCGTCGGCGGTGAGGTTGAGCCGCTTCATCGCGTAGAGCACGCGCCGGTGCACCGGCTTGAGCCCATCGCGCACATCCGGCAGCGCGCGGCTGGTGATGGTGGAGAGCGCGTAGGCGAGATAGCGCCGAGACAGCGCCTCCCCAATCGGCTCTTCCACAATGCGCCCGCCTTCTTCCGGCGTGCGAGTGATGTCGTCAGCCATTCTTGGCTCTCCGAAACGAATCCGCGCTCTGCTGCGCTGTTAAATCAGAGTCTACCCGCAAAGCCCAAGCGCTCGATCAGGCGCCGGCGCGCATCGGGCATGCCCTCGCCCTTATGCTCAAACACGCGGCGCTCCAGAAAGAAACCCGCCAGCGCGAAAGCATCGGCCACATCGCCGGAAACTAGTCCCGCCTCCGCATCGAGCAGAAAGGGCGGCAGCCGAAGCAGCACATCCTTATGCGGCGCGCCCGCTTCATAGGTGGCCGCGCGCCCGGTGCGGGGGCTCACCCAGGCAAGGTTCTCGGTCTCGCCCGTGACCGCGCAGCGGGTGAGATCGAGGCCATAGCCCATCGCCGCGAGCAGGCCGAGTTCGAAGCGCGTATAGAGCGCCGGCCAAATCTCGCCGTGCGGCATCGCCTCGATCAGCACGATCAGCGCATCGTAAAGCTGCGGATAGGCCTGCCGCTCAGGCGTGGCGCCGCGAATGAGCGACACGGCCGAAGAAAGCCCCGCGAGTGCGATTGGATCATCGAGCAGCCGCGTTGCGTGCGGCTCCTGCATTTCGAGCGGGCTGTAAAAGCCAAGCTGCTCAGAAAGCCGCGCCTTCCAGCCGGCATGCACCACATTGCCCGCCTGCAGCAGCGGCTGCGCCTTGCGCCCGCCATGCACCACCCCGCCATAGCGCCCGTGATTGCGCGAGAATACCTCCGCAACCAGCTTGCCTTCGCCAAGCGGCCGCGCGCCGAGCACGATGGCGTCGTCAACCCATTCCATGTTCAGCGCACTTCGACCACGCCGAGACCGGCCTTGAGGGCTTTTTCAATGCGCAGCCAATGCGCGTCGAGCCATGTCAGCAAAGCGGACGTGGTGACATTTCCTATTCGAAGCCAAATGACAACGGGCCCGGCGCCAGCGACGTTCCGTAAGCGCACGAAATCCTCGTCCTTGGTGATAACCACTGCACTCTCGCTTTCGGCGTGCCGCCAGATGTCCCGATCCGCCGCCTCGCGCATGCCGATCTCGCGGACGTGCTCAGCATCGTGGCCACGCGCGCGTAGCCAACCGACCAGCGCCGGCGGCAATTGCTGATCCACCACGAACCTCATTCCGCTGGGACGATGATCGGGTTCCCTAGCTGCGCCACGGCGTACGCAAGACTCGCGCGAATATCATCGGCCTCAAGATCGGGAAAATCGGCCAGGATCTGTTCCTGCGTCGCGCCGCCCGCGAGCATCTCCAGCACATCCGTCACGCGGATGCGCATGCGCCGGATGCAGGGGCGGCCGCCCATCTTTCCGGGCTCAATGGTGATGCGATCCAGGAGGCTCATGAGCGCAATATAGCCCCAAAACGACGCCCCGTCACGCCTCGTAATCTAAGCCCAGCCGCTGATAGAGCGCGCGTTCTTCGCTCCAGTTTTCGCGGACTTTCACATGCAGGAAGAGGTGGATGCGGCGGTCGAACGCCGCTTCCATTTCCTTGCGCGCGGCTTCGCCGATGATCTTGATGGTGGCGCCCTTGGCGCCGATGGCGATTTTGCGTTGGCCTTCACGCGCCACGTAGATGATCTGATCGATCTTGGCTGAGCCGTCCTTGCGCTCTTCCCAGGTTTCGGTTTCGACCACCATGTCATAGGGGATTTCATCGTGAAGGCGCAGCATCGCCTTCTCGCGCGTGATCTCCGCCGCCAGCACGCGGGCGGGCGCGTCCATAGTTTGATCTTCGGGGAAAAGCCACGGGCCGACCGGGGCGCGCTCAACCAAGGTGCGCATGAGATCAGAAACGCCATCGCCCTTGCGCGCGGCGATCATGAACACGTCTGTGTAGAGGCCATCTTCAACCAACTTCGTCGTCAGCGCCAAAAGCTCGGGCCGCGACACCGCATCCACCTTATTGATCGCCAGGATCGAGGGGATGTCCATCTGCTTGAGCTTAGCGGCGATCGCTTCGCTATCGGCGCGCGCGTGCGCATCGGCTCCGCTGGGCTTCTCACCGACAAAAGCGCTCGCATCCACCACGTGCACGATCGCGTCCGCGCCTTCGAGCGCGCTCCAGGCGGCGGCCACCATGGCGCGATCGAGGCGCCGCTTGGGCGCGAACACGCCTGGCGTGTCGATCAGGATGATCTGCGCCTCGCCCTCCATGGCGATGCCGCGCACCAAAGCGCGCGTTGTCTGCACCTTCTGCGTGACGGCGGCCACCTTGGCGCCGACAAGCGTGTTCACGAGCGTGGATTTGCCCGCATTCGGCGCGCCAAGAACGGCCACCACCGCGCAACGCTGCTCAGCCATCGATGCCATGCTCCACCAGAAACGCCGCCGCCGCCGCGCGCTGGGCCTCGCGCTTGGAGCCGCCTTCGCCGCGCGCGGACGCCATCGCATCCACGCGCGCCTCGATCAGAAAACGCGGCGCGTGCTCTGGGCCTGATTGTTCAATCAACACGTAACTCAAATTCCTATGCCGGGCCGCAGCCCATTCCTGCAGCACCGATTTCGCATCGCGCGCCGCCTCATTCACGTCTTCAAACGCATCGCCCCAAAAGCGCGTCACGAACCGGCGGGAGGCGTCCATGCCCGCATCGAGATAAAGCGCGCCAATCACCGCTTCGCAGAGATCCGCGAGGATGGTTTCCTTGCCGCGCCCGCCTTGGCCCTCTTCGGAAGGGGAGAGGATTGCGGCTGCGCCCAAATCCGCTGCGCGCGCCGCCGCCGCGCAGGCGTGGCGATTGACGAGCGCATTGAGGCGCGGCGCAAGATCGCCCTCATCGAGCGATTTATCCTCGGCCAGCAAACGCTCGGCCACGATCAGCCCAAGCACGCGATCGCCCAGAAACTCAAGCCGATCATAGGAGCGCCGCTTGCCGCGTTTGCCATCGAGCGCGCTGGCGTGCGTCATCGCCTCCAGCAGCAGCGTGCGATCCTTGAACGTATGGCCCAGGCGCGTTTGCAGCGCATCAAGGCGGGCGTCCTGATTGGAGCCCGGCTTGCTCATGGCGACATCATTCGACCGCCTTGAGGAAGCGTTCGGCGCGGAAGCCGGTGAACAGCGTCCAAGGCATGAAGAGATTGGTGGTGTGATCGAACGAGACGACGACGAACGTGGCCGGGCCAACGAGATTATCAGCCGGCACAAACCCGACGGAGCGGCGGCTGTCATCGGATTGATCCCGATCATCGCCCATCATGAAATAATGGCCTTCCGGCACCGTGACCTCGCGCGTGTTGTCGAGCTCCCCGCGCGGGGAGCGATCGAAGATCACGTGGCTTGTGCCGCCCGGCAGCGTCTCGCGATACGCGGGGATGCGCTCGATGAAGCCCGAATGGCCGTTGGCGAATTCCTGCACGCCCAGCGATTCCATGCCCACGGCCTCGCCATTGATGTGCACCACGCCGTCAATCATCTGGATGCGATCGCCCGGCATGCCGATGACGCGCTTGATGTAATCCTTGTGCGGCTCGTGCGGCGGGCGGAACACGGCCACGTCGCCGCGCTCGGGCGCTGAGCCGAACAAACGCCCGCTCGGCAGCAACCCTTCAAGCGGGGCGAGCGAGTAGCGGCTGTAGCCGTAGGACCATTTGGTCACGACGATATAATCGCCGACTTCGAGCGTCGGCTGCATCGAGCCCGAAGGAATGCGGAAGGGTTGGGCGATGGTGAAACGCAGCACCATGGCCAGCGCCAGCGCATAGAGAATGACCCGGACATTCTCCCAGAACGCGCTCATCGCCGAGCCTTGTGACGTCGAACTCATGCTCATGCGTTTCTCACTTAAGACCCCAGCCGAACCAGGGCCGCCCGGGCCCTTCGTTTAACTGGGATCGCCCCCTCAATGCGCCGGAACATCCGGCCGCGCCCCTAACGTACTCACAGGCCTTTTACTCACAGGCCAGGCCCCGGCTGCTTCGGCTCCAACTCCGCCGAAATGATGACATAGCAGAAAGCCAGGGGGTGTTCGTCCGTCAAGCTCACATGGATGTACGGGCGAAATCCTGGCGGGGTGAGTGCGGCAAGGCGCGCGGCCGCCCCGCCCGTCAGCTCCAGCGTCGGCTGCCCAGACGGCAGGTTCACGACCCCCATATCCCGCCAAAACACCCCTTGATTCAATCCAGTACCGAGGGCCTTGGCGCACGCCTCCTTGGCCGCGAAGCGCTTGGCGTAAGAGCCCGCCCGCAGCAGCGGGCGGCGCTCACACCGGGCGCGTTCGAGATCCGTATAGATCCGATGGGTGAACCGATCGCCAAAGCGGGCGAGGCTCTTTTCGATCCGGCGGATGTCGCAGATGTCGGAGCCGACGCCGATGATCATGCCCCGGCCCTCGCCGCGTCCATACGCCGGCGCATCTCGGTCACAGCCGCCGCCAGCCCGGTAAACACCGCTTCACCAATCAGGAAATGGCCGATGTTCAATTCCCTGATCTCCGGGATCGCCGCGATCGGACCAACATTCTCAAAATTGAGCCCGTGGCCGGCGTGGATTTCAAGCCCCTGCGCATGGCCAGCGGCGGCGGCCTCGCGGATCGCCTGCAAAACAGGCGCAGCTTCGCCCGCCGCGAACGCTTCGGCATAGGCGCCGGTGTGCAGCTCCACCACCGGCGCGCCGAGCCGCACCGCCGCCTCGATCTGGCGCAGATCAGGATCGATGAACAGCGACACGCGCGAGCCGGCATCGCGCAGCGCGCGGACGTAAGGGGAGATGTGCGCGAACTGGCCGGCCGCATCGAGCCCGCCTTCGGTCGTGCGCTCGGCCCGGCGCTCGGGCACCAGGCACACCGCATGCGGGCGCGCCTTCAGCGCAATCGGCAGCATCTCTTCAGCACACGCCATTTCCAGATTGATCGGCAGCTGCGTGATGGCGGCGATGGCCTCCAAATCATCCTCGCGCACGTGCCGGCGATCCTCGCGGATATGCAGCGTGATGCCATCCGCGCCCGCTTGCGCTGCGATCTCTGCGGCGCGCGCCGGATCGGGATGGGCGCCGCCGCGCGCGTTGCGGATGGTGGCGACGTGATCGATGTTCACGCCGAGCCGTAAACGCTCACTCACGTTGACGCCCCTTGGGAAAGCCCCCGGCTGCCGGGCTTGATCGCCGGCAGCGCCGCAAGCTCTGGCGGCAATGCATCGGCGGCGTAAGCGGGCGCTTCAACGCTGGCAAGGCACACGCGCGCCACGCCGATGTCAGCCTTCCCGCCCGAGCGATCGATCAGGCACGCAGCGCCCACGAGCTCGCCCGGATGGCCGCGGATGGCGTCGAGGCACTCACGCGAAGACAACCCGGTGGTGATCACATCCTCCACCATCAGCACGCGCTCACCCGGCGCGATCGCAAAGCCCCGGCGCAATTGGAACTCGCCTTTCTCGCGCTCGACGAACATCGCCTTGGCCTTGAGCCAACGCGCGGTTTCATAGCCCGGAATGATCGCCCCCACCGCAGGGGAGATGACGACATCGATGCGGCCAAAGGCGGCCTCGGCCTTCTCAGCCAGCGCCTTGCACAACCGCTCCGTGCGCGCCGGATCCATGAAGACGGCGTTCTTCTGGAAGAACACCGACGAATGCAGCCCCGAGGACAGGATGAAATGCCCCTCCAGCAGCGCGCCAGCGGCGCGGAACTCATCGAGGGCTTGCTCTTGATTCATGCAGGCTATGTAGCGGTTCCCGGCTCGCCCGTCACCGGGCGCGGCAAGTGTTGATCCAGCGCAAAGCCGGCTCTAGCCTGCGCCAAACTCAATCGGGGGACTTTATGCGCCTTATTCGCTGCCTTGCTGTCAGCATCACCGCACTCGCCGCCGCCTGCGCCACTTCCACCACGCCAAGCGCCGATCTTTCGGGCATTGATGCGGACGTGGCGGTGCTCAATGGCGCGCCTGCTTCGCCTGAAGCCTTCACCGCGCGCTGCGATGCGCTGCTGGGGCATGCGAGCGCATTGCGCGCTGCGCTGGAAACGCGCCAAGGGCCGGCGACGATCAGCGTCGATTTCGTGCAATATGATCGGCTCTATAACGTGATCAGCGCCGGCATCAGCGATGCGGCGCTCGTGCAAGAAACCCACCCCGATCCGGCCACGCGCGCCGCAGGGGAGGCCTGCACCACGCGCGTCAACGCCTTCTATTCCGAGAGCACGCTGTCGCGCCCGCTGTATAATCGGATCGCGGCGATTGATCTCAGCGACGCCGACGCGATCGACCTCCACGCGGTGAACCGCGCGCTCACCGGCTTCCGCCTTGCCGGCGTCGATAAGGATGACGCCACACGCGCGCGCATCACCGCCCTCAACGCCGAGATCACCGAGATCGGCCTCGCCTTCGCGCGCACGCTGCGCGAAGACCAGAGCGCGGTATATCTCACGGGCGCCAACGCGCTGACGGGCTTGCCGGCGGATTACATCGCCGCCCATCCGGCCGATGCCGAGGGGCGCATCCGCATCACCGGCCAGTATCCGGACGTTTTCCCGATCCTCACCTATGCGCGCACCGAATCCACGCGGCGCGCCGTGTATGAGATGTTCAGCAACCGCGCCTATCCCGATAATGCCCCGATCCTGGCGTCGCTGATCGCCAAGCGCTACGAGCTTGCGCAATTGTTGGGCTTTCAAAATTACGCTGAAGTGGCGATGGCCGATAAGATGATCGGCAACCCCGCCAACGCGCAAAGCTTTATCGAGCAATTGGCAGAGTTTGCCCGCCCTTCGGCGCAGCGCGACTATGACCGCCTGCTGCAGCGCCTGCGCCAGGACAACCGCCGCGCCACAGCGCTGCAAAACTGGGATCGCGGCTACGTGCAAGAACTTGTGCGGCGCGAGCAATACAATCTCAACAGCCAAGCACCTATTTCGCGTACAACAATGTGCGCGACGGCATCATGACGCTGGTGAGCGATCTGTTCGGCGTAGAATTCCGCCCGTGGGCGGACGCGCCGATCTGGCACGAAAGCGTCGAAGCCTATGAGGTGTATGAGAACGGCCAATTGCTCGGCCGCATATTCCTCGACATGCATCCGCGCGAAGGCAAATACAGCCACGCCGCCAATTTCCCGATCCGCAACGGCGGGCCGGGCGCGATTCCGGTTGGCGCGCTCATTTGCAATTTCCCGGCGGGCGATCACGAGACCGGGCTGATGACGCACGGCGAGGTCGTCACCTTCCTGCATGAGTTCGGGCATCTGATGCACGGCATGTTCTCCGGCCATCAGCGCTATGCGCAGCTCAACTATGCCGGGCTTGAGTGGGATTTCATTGAATCGCCCTCAACGCTGCTGGAAGAATGGGTGTGGGATTACGAGACGCTTTCCCGCTTTGCGGTGAACGCCGAAGGCCAAACCATTCCGCGCGCGCTGGTTGAGCGGATGAACAGCGCCCGCTATTTCGGCCAAGCGCTGGGCGCGATGCGCCAGCTGGGCCTCGCTTCAGTGTCGCTGAATTATTACAACCGCGATCCCGCCGGCATGGATCTTGATGCGCTCTATCGCGAAAGCTACGCGCGCTATGATCTTTCACCGTACCCAGAGGGCGTGCATCCTTACGCCAATTTCGGCCATTTGGACGGCTATTCGGCGATCTATTACACCTATCTCTGGAGCGGCGCGATTTCGGCTGATCTGCTCACGCAGTTTGAAGCCAATGGCTTGCGCGATTCCGTGACGGCGCATCGCTATCGCGATGAGATCCTGCGCCAAGGTGGGGCGCGCCCTGCGGCGGCTTCGATAGAAGCGTTCCTGGGCCGGCCGTTCAATCTTGAAGCTGCGCGCGCGCGGCTGGCGAAATAGCGTTCATCGGGCGGGGCGGCGCGCCTATGGCGCGTCGCCCTAGCCTTTGACGCGATCAGCTTCTTTCACCGCCTTGCTGGCGCGCATCGCGGCGAGGATGTTGGTGAGATGCCGCGCATCGGCCACTTCGACATCAAAGATCATGTCGAAGAAATCGGTGGTGCGCTTGGCCATGCGGATATTGAGGATATCGCCCTCATTTTCCGCGATGATGCGGCAAAGATCTGCCAGCACGCCGCGCTTGTTCTCCACCGTTGCGATGATGCGGCCCACCGCCAGCGTGCGGCTGAGCGCGGTTTGCGTCCAGGCGAGGTTAATCCATTCCACATCGCCAAGCCCGGCGAGGGTTTCGCAATCGATGGTGTGCACCTCAACGCCCTTGCCCGGCGCCTGCACGCCGACAATGCGATCGCCTGGAATGGGCGTGCAGCATTCGGCAAAGTGCAACACAACGCCCGGCGTGAGATCCCCGCCTTTGACGTAGAGCTTGGCCTTTTCGGCCTGCATCGGCTTGCGGCCCTGATCTTTGCGCACGCGCTCTTCAAGGCCAGGGAACGCCGCCACCGCCACCGCGCTTGGCTTGAGCGCGCCTTCACCCACGGCGATGAACAGATCTTCCTCGTCGTGCTTGCCTAAGCGCTCCGCCGCGTCCTTCAGCTGGGTCTCAGCAAGCTCATGCCCATAGCGATGCAGCGCATGCGAGACGAGTTCGCGCCCCAGCCGTAAAAATTCCTCGCGCCGGGCCGAGCGTGCCAGCCGCCGCTGCGCGGCGCGGGCGCGGCCGGTTTTCGTCAGCGCCTCATAGCCGGGCACGGGGGCGGCGCGATCAGCAGTGATGATCTCCACCACATCGCCATTGTGCAGAGCCGTGCGCAGCGGGCGCTCCACGCCATTGATCTTGGCGCCCACGCAATGATCGCCAACATCTGAGTGCACCGCGTATGCGAAATCCAGCGGCGTCGCCCCATGCGGCAGCGCGATCAGCGCGCCCTTGGGGCTGAAGGCGAAGACGTGATCCTGATACATTTCGAGCTTGGCGAGCTCGAGAAATTCTTCCGCCGCCCCGCCATGCTCGGCGATTTCCAAAAGCGCGCGTGTGGCCTCGCGCGCATCAAGGCCTGCTGAGGCGGCCTGCTCTTCATCGAAACCGTAGGATTCGTTTTTGTAGCGCCAGTGCGCGGCGACGCCCACCTCGGCGAGCTGATCCATATCCTCGGTGCGGATCTGGATCTCCACGCGCACATTGCCCGGCCCGATCACAATGGTGTGGATCGAGCGATAGCCGTTGGGCTTGGGGTTTGAGATATAATCTTCCACCTGATCGGGCACGCAGCGCCATGTCTGGTGAATGAGCCCGAGCGCGCGATAGCAATCATCGGGCGTGGGCACGATGACGCGGAACGCGTACACATCCGCCAGATCGGCAAACTCAACGCTTTTGCGCTGCAGCTTGCGCCAGATTGAATAGGCCTGCTTTTCGCGGCCATAGACGCGCGCATCAATGCCGGCGAACTCAAACACCTCGGAAATGGTTTGCGAGACGTTGGCGACATTCGCGCCCTTTTCCATGCGCAGCTGATCGAGCCGCGCATTGATCGCCGCTTCCGCTTCGGGGAAGCTTTCGTGGAAGGCGAGGCTCTCAAGCTCGCGCGCCATCCGCTCCATGCCGATACGGCGGGCGAGCGGGGCGTAAATCTCCAAAGTCTCCATCGCGATGCGCCGGCGCTTCTCGGGCTTTGGAATGTGGCTGAGCGTGCGCATATTGTGCAGCCGATCGGCCAGCTTCACGATCAGAACGCGCACGTCCTTGGACATCGCCAGGATGAATTTTTGCAGGTTCTGCGCCTGCTTGTTCTCTTCCGATTGGATTTCGAGCTTTGAGAGCTTGGTGACGCCTTCGACCAGATCGGCGATTTGCGCGCCGAACTTTTCCTCGATCTCTTCGCGCGAGGCGTCGGTATCCTCGATCGTGTCGTGCAAAAGCCCCGCCGCGATCGTAGCGGCGTCGAGCTTGTATTCGGTGAGGATGCCGGCGACCTGGATCGGGTGCGCGAAATAGGGATCGCCTGAATGGCGCTTCTGGCTGCCGTGTTTGACGGTGGCGTAGACGTACGCGCGGTTGATCAGGTTCTCATCAACCTGCGGATCGTAATCGCGCATCCGCTCCACCAGCTCGAACTGGCGCAGGTAGCGCGTGCGCGGGCTCTCGCCCGCGCCAGCCTGTTGAGGGGCCGCCGGGGTTTTGGCGGCGACTCCGTCACCGCCGCCCATTGGCTTAGTACCGTTCGTCGCGCTGGGCTTCGGCTTCTTGCTGGAGCGCGCGCAACACGTCGTCTTCGCTGGTGTCCACCGGGGCGATGAGGGCGGCGCGATCTTGCGCGTCCTCGGCCTGGGCGGCCGGCTGGACGTCCTGATAGAGGTTCACGAAGCTATCGCGCAGCTCTTCCGGGGTGATCGCGGAATCGGCGATCTCGCGCAGGGCGACGACCGGGTCCTTATCGCGGTCGCGCTCAACCAGCGGCTCAGAGCCGGAGGAAATGTTGCGCGCCCGGTGGGCGGCCAGCAGCACCAGCGAGAACCGGTTCGGCACTTTATCTACGCAGTCTTCAACGGTTACGCGGGCCAAGGCGTGCTTCCTCTGCAGCGATTGGGGAAAGATCGAAGCCTAACCTAGTGCGCTGCGCGGGATTTCGCAATGCGAAGAAGCGCCCGTTTTCAGGCCCCCTGCCCCGCCATTTCGGCCCAAGCCGCGTTAAGACGCCGGCAACCTTCTACCGGCCCCAGGCCCGCCAGCAGCGCGGCGGCGGTTTGTCCAAGGCCAGGGTGGCGCCAATCGGGCGCGATCTCGGCCAGGGGCGCCAGCACGAACGCCCGCGCAGCCAGGCGCGGGTGCGGCAGCACAAGATCGCCGAAGCGGCCCTCAAACCCATCCATCGCCAGAATATCGAGGTCCAGCGTGCGGGCGTCCCAGCGGACGCGGCGCTCGCGGCCGAACCGGGCCTCAACGGCGCGGAGAATCTCATAGAGCGGTTGCGGGGTAAGGCCAGCGGGCTCGAGTTCGGCCACGGCGTTGAGATAGGCGGGCTGATCACTCGGCGGCCAGGGGGCGGTTTCCCAGAGGCTGGAGAAGGCCAGCGGCCTGAGCCCGGCCTCGACCAGCGCTTCGGCCGCACGCGCCAGGGTGGCGGCGGGCGCCTGGCCCTCGAACGGCAGATTGGCCCCAAGGGCGATAAAGGCGCGCGTTTTGATCACGGACGAGATATGGCGCGGGGGCGCTGCGGCGCAAAACGGATTCGCTGAAGGACGAAACGCGTGAGCACGCCCGCACCCGCCGAAGCGCCGGCCAAATGCCCGCTCTGCCCGCGCCTTGTGGCGTATCGGCAAAAGAACGCCGCGCTTGAGCCCGCCTGGTTCAACGGCGCTGCGCCTTCATTCGGCGATAAGAATGCGCGGCTGCTGATCGTGGGCCTCGCGCCCGGGCGCACCGGGGCGAACCGCACGGGCCGACCCTTCACCGGCGATTATGCCGGCGATTTGCTTTACGGCACGCTGAAAAAGCTCGGCCTTGGCAGCGGCGTATATCGCGCCGATCCGCAGGATGGCTTCACTCTCAAAGGCGCGATGATCACCAACGCGGTGCGCTGCGCCCCGCCGGAGAATAAGCCAACGCCGGCTGAGATCACCCAATGCCGCCCGTTCCTCACCGCGCGCATCGAAGCGTTGCCGAAACTAAAAGTGCTGTTTGCGCTCGGCTCCATCGCGCATGAAAGCGTGCTGCGCGCGCATGGGCTAAAACCCTCTTACGCAAAGTTCGGCCATGGCGTGGAGGCAGAGTTGCCGGGCGGGCGGATGCTTGTCTCATCCTACCATTGCTCACGCTACAACACGCAGACGCGGCGGCTGACGCCGGAGATGTTTGAGGCGGCGATGGCGCGGGCGAAGGAATTGGCGTGGGGTTAAAGGTGATGGATCGGCAAACCGCTGAACTTCTGATGAAGCATCTAGACTCCCTTGATCAGCTTGTGGGCGCGATCTCCGAAACGCTGGCCCGGTGCCCGCCTAGCGAAGAAATCAAAGCGGCGGAGGCAGAGGCTTTTCGCGCTTCCTATGATGTGTACGCCTGTATCGCGCGCTGCGTGCTGCCACACCACCCCGACTTAGATCGCGATAAGTGACGCCGCTCGGCTAACCCCGATCCCGCAACAGCCGCCCCTGCTGGCGTTTCCAATCGCGATCCTTCTCGCTCGCGCGCTTGTCGTGCGCTTTTTTGCCCTTGGCTAAGCCGATCAACAATTTGGCCACGCCGCGATCGTTGAAATAGAGTTTCAGCGGCGCGATGGTGCGGCCTTCGCGCTCCACCGCGCCGATCAGCTTTTTCAATTCGCGCGCTTTCACCAGCAATTTGCGCTTGCGGCGCGGCTCATGATTGAAGCGGGAGGCCGCCGCATATTCTGGGATATGCGCGTTGATCAGCCAAAGCTCGCCGCCATCGGGGGCGGCGTAGCTCTCCGCAATATTGGCCCGGCCAGAGCGCAGTGATTTCACCTCGGTGCCGAGCAGTTGAATGCCAGCCTCGAGCGTATCCTCGATCGCGTAATCGAAGCGCGCGCGGCGGTTTTCGGCCACCAGCTTGTTGTTGGGATCGGCTTTCTTGGCCATGGCTTACAGCAAATCCGCCTGGATCATCGCCGCGCGCACGATGCCCTTGGCAGACTCGCTGCACGGGATCAGCGGCAGCCGCACCTCTTCGCCGCACTTATCGAGCAGCGAGCACGCAAACTTCGCCGGCGAGGGCGAAGGCTCGATAAACACCGCGCGATGCAGGCCCGAAAGCTTCGCATCAAGATCGCGCGCCGCTTCCATATCGCCCTTGCGCAGCGCCGCCTGTACCTGCGAGCAGAGCTTTGGCGCGACGTTCGCCGTCACCGAAATGCAGCCCGCGCCGCCCAGCTGGCAGAAATCCACCGAGATATCGTCATTGCCCGAAAGCATGATGAAAGCATCGCCGCAGATCTCACGATGCCGCTCCACACGCGTAAGATCGCCGCTGGCGTCTTTGACGCCGATCACGTTTGAGAGCTTGGCGAGCCGCCCCATGGTTTCGACGCTGATATCCACCACCGTGCGCGAGGGCACGTTGTAGATCACCATCGGAATATCCACCGCGTTGTTGATGGCGGTGTAGTGCGCCGCGAGGCCATCCTGGCTCGGCTTATTGTAATAAGGCGCAACCAGCAGCACCGCATCCGCGCCGGCCTTCTTGGCCGCTTGCGCGAGCTCGATCGCGGCGGCGGTGTCGTTTGAGCCCGCGCCGGCGATCACCGGCACGCGCCGGGCGGCGGCCTCCACGCACAGCGCCACCACGCGCATATGCTCCTCCAGCGACAGCGTGGAGCTTTCCCCCGTCGTGCCGCAGGGAACCAGGCCGTTGGAGCCTTCTGCGATCTGCCATTCCACGAAGCGCTGGAAGCGCGCTTCATCGACTTTACCGTCTTGGAACGGGGTAATCAGGGCGGGAATCGACCCGTTAATCATGGAGACTTACTCATCTGCGGCCAGCGGGCTGGCATTGGCGCGATTCCTGCCACAGTGTCAGTCCAGGTTAAAGCTCGCCCCGCTGAACAAGCGCGGGTGGTTGAGGATTTCCGATGGCGGAGGGTTGGATGCGACGGGCGCCCAGGCTGATCGGCATTGCCGCGCTGGCGATCGTTTCGACGGCGGCGATCGCCGTGAGCGCCGGCAGCCAGCCGGGCCAAGAGGCTGGCCCCACGGCCGCCGCCGCTGAGGTCGCCGCCCCGCTGCCGGCGCCGACATCGAGCGTTGAG
>DAORMO010000024.1:23158-24193 GCA_035440585.1 Terricaulis sp. | reverse complement strand
CCTCGCCGTCGCCCGCGCCCGTTGTGGCGCAGGCCGACGCCGCCGTGCCAAGCATGCCCAACAGAAACAGGCGACGTGCATTGGTGTCCAAATGGGGCATCGATCCGAAGTCTCCTGGAACAGCAAACGGCAGGCAGGCCGTAGCGAAGCCGACCGGCGCATTGGCGATAGCAAAATATTGCGCCGATGTCCTGCCCCGTCTCTATGGCGGGGAATGGGTAATCTCCGGTTAAGCCCCCGACGCGGCTATTGCTCTTCAGGCATATCTTCCATGCTGCGCAGATAGCTCACCAACGCGTCGAAGTCTTCTCGCAGAAGAGGCACAGCGGGCATTGCCGCGCCTTCGAGTTGGCGGTCCTCTTGATTCAGGAATGCGCGCAGCCGTGAGGGCGTCCAGCGGCCGGAGGCGTTCGCCAAGGCTGTTGAGTAAGGGTAATCTTCGATGGCCCCGATTTCCCGTCCAAACATGCCATTAAGCGGCGGACCGATGAGCGTGGTGTGCCCGCTCGTGCTGTGGCATGTGCCGCAATTGTAGAAGAACACAAGCGCGCCGGCCATTTCTGGCGTATCGGGCACGGTCTCTTCGGGGAGCAGTTGAGGCCTGTTGGCAAGGCCGGAAACAACGAATGACGATGCTGCGTCTTGGTTCTGCGCGCCGTTGCGCAACAGGATCAGCTGGCCGGAATCGGTGATGATGGCGATGCGCCCATCGGCAAGTGAGATCAGGTCGCGCAGCCGTTCCCCGAGTGGGACGTGTTCGGCGTAGGTGATGTCGTCGCCCTCGGTTTTGAGAGCGTAGAGCGCGTTGCCGTGCAGCGATGAAGCGAGGAGGTGATTGCGCCAATCAGGGAACGCATTTGCATCCGGTTGGATGAGTTCGGAAATGCCGATCGAGGGGACGAACGCAAAGCGCGGAATGGCGTAGCCCGCATGCTCGCCCGGCTCAGGATTGTAGCGCCAAGGCGCGCCGCTGTATTCGGTGCCGTAGGTGACGATCGGCCAGCCGTAGTTTCCGCCGCGGCGAATGAGGTTGAT
>DAORMO010000024.1:6900-23148 GCA_035440585.1 Terricaulis sp. | reverse complement strand
GCCGCGCGGGCCGTGCTCGCTTTCCCAGACGCGGCCGTCGCGCGCGACAAGCAGGCCCTGCGGATTGCGAAGGCCGCGCGCGAAAACGCGATTCTGGCCGGTGCGGATGGAAATTTCGATGATCTTGCCGAGGGCGTTGGCGTCGTCTTGCCCGGCCTGGATGGGGGCGTGCATGCCGTCGAACTGATACACGCCGACCGAGAGCAGCAGGGTGTCCTCATTCAGCAGCTGGATGCGGCCGCCGCCTTCATGGCCAGCGAACCGCATGCCGAGATCCTTGGGCTGAAGGCAGGGCTCCATAACGTAAATTTCCTCCCAGTCGGGGGAGGCCGCGCGCAACCCTTCAGCGTCGCTTATCAATCGCGCGCGGGAGACGACGAGTTCAAAACAGCCGTTCCGATAGCGGTGATGGCTGACGTAGAGATCATGGGCGGCGTCGCCGGCAGATGTGCTGATCAAATCGATGACGCGGAATTCGCTGAGCTGGAACGCAGGATCCCGGAACAGCGGCGATTGAGCGAGTTCATCGAGGCCCATCTGCACTTGCAGCCCTTCGAGGCGCTGAATGCGGTTTTCCGTGTCGAGATAGCCGAAGACCCCGAGCCGGGTGACATAGAGGATGTTGCCGCCGATTTCTGTGATGGACATAAGCGCCGGCCCTGACTCTTGTGAAAGAGGGACGCGCGCGATCTGCAGGGGGAAAAAATGCGTGCTCGCAGTTTCCCAGGCAATTTTTTCTTCCGTTGCGGGGGCTTTGAAACGCGCGAGCGCGGGCTGCACGATCCGCTCATTGACCTTCGCGATGACTTGACGCTCGCCGCCCCAATAACCGATCGCGGCCGCGATCGCCCCGAAGCCGAGTAGGACAACGAGGGCAAGCAGCGCCATACGCATGGCGCCAGGCGATGACGGCCAGATTTTCATGTAGTCACGCCTTCAGTCTCTGAGATTACCGCCACGCTGCTATGGCGGGAACAATTTGTCTAGGCAACACCCCCATGGGGCTATCGCGCCGCGAAGCGTTTTTTGCCGCGCACCCAGACCTGCTCGCCCAATTGGCGGGCGAGATAGAGCGCAGCGGCGGGGTCGTGAAAGGTTTTGGCCGCAGCCACCGGATCGCGCGCCTTCACAGCGCTGATCAGTAACCGCCATTGCAGCCGGTGATCGACGCTGGCGCGGTGGCGATTGAGCGCGCGCTGCTCGGAGGAACGAAGCGGGCGGATACGCGCCAAAGCGTCGTCGCAATCGCGCAACAGGCGCAAATCGTGTTCGCTATGCTTTTTACTGAGCGAGCCTTCGCGCTCCACCGAGATATAGCCCGCTGGCGGGGTCAGTAGAAAGCGCGCGCCCAGAGCAATCGCGCGCGCGTAGAGCTCATAATCCTCTCCCAGCCGCATGTCGCGATAGGTAAGGCTGTGCGCCGCGAGGAAGCTGCGCCGCATGAGTGGCTTGGCAAAGCCGAGATCGAGTTGCGCCTTGGCGAGATTGCTTTCCACAAAGGCGGCGAAATCGATGGGGCGCGCCGTCTCTGCGCTCCAGGCCGCGGGCGCGGGCGCTTCAGCGCTTTCGTAGCCGACGCGCAGAAGTTCATCTGCGATGAAGTCGCTCTGTTCGGCATAGGCCAACAGCCGGCCGACGCGACCTGGCTGGAAATAATCGTCAGCGTCCAGCACGCCGATCCAATCGGCTTCGGCCTCGGCAAGCCCCCGATTGCGCGCCGCGGCCGGCCCAGCGTTCACCGCTTGTTTGAGCACGCGCAGGCGCGCATCGCCGGTGGCGGCATTTTCGGCGATCGACACGCTGCTATCTTGCGAGGCGTCGTCGATAACAATGACTTGGGTGACCTCCGGCTGCGACAAGGCCGAGGCGATAGCGCGCTGAAGCGTCGCCTGCGCGTTGTAGGCCGCGATCAGAATGGCGACGGAGGGAGGGGGCGAAACATTCATGGGCGCATGCATGTGCAGGGATCAACATCCCGCTTCGGCGATTAAGGCTGCTCCGAGGGCCGCTCAGTATTGCGGAGATAGAGGGTGAGCGCCTCGAACTGATCTTTGTAAAGGTGGACTGGCGCCATCGCCGTGCCGTCGAGGCGGCGATCCTCGTGATTGAGGAACGCGCGCAACCGCGATGGCGTCCAGCGGCCAGAAGCGTTGGCTAGGGCCGGAGAATAGGGGTAGTCCGCAACAGAGCCGATTTCACGCCCAAACAAGCCGTTCAGCGGCGGCCCCGCCAGCACCTCTCCGCTGACGCTGTGGCAGCTGCCGCAAGAATAGAAGAACACGCGCGCGCCGCGCGTATAGGCGGAATCTGGCAATGCCTCGGCCGCTTGTAATTGTGGGCGCTCGCCAAGGCCGGTGACAGTGAAGGAGCCGGGCTCCGCTTCATGCCGCGCGCCGTTCCGCACCAAGATGATCTGGCCCATATCGGTGACGATGGCGATGCGGCCGTCGGCAAGGCTGATCATATCGCGCATGCGGTTGCCGATATGGATCGGCTCGGCGTAGGTGATGTCATCGCCCTCGGTCTTGAGCGCATAAAGCGTGTGGCCCGCGAGCGAGGCGACAAGCAGGTGTTCTCCCCATTCTGGGAATTCATCGGCGTTGGGTTCGATCAGGTTGGAAATGCCGACCGAGGGCACGAAGGCGAAACGCGGCCGCTCATAGCCCAAGTGCTGGCCGGAATTGGGGTTGAACGGCCAGGGCGCGACGCCGTGGTCCCCGCCATAAGTGACGATCGGCCAGCCATAATTGGCGCCGCGGCGAATGAGGTTGATCTCGTCGCCGCCGCGCGGGCCGTGTTCGCTTTCCCAGATGCGCCCGTCGCTGGCGACAAGCAGGCCCTGCGGATTGCGAAGCCCGCGCGCATACACCCGGTGCTGGCCAGTGCTCAGCGAGATTTCGATAAGCTTGCCGAGCGCTGTAGAGGCGTCCTGGCCGGCTCGATCCGGTCCATGCAGCCCGTCAAACTGATGAACGCCAATCGCGAGCAGCAACGTATCGGCGTTAAGGCGCACCAGCCGGCCGCCGCCCTCATGGCCGGCAAATCGCATGCCGATGTCCTTCACCGGAATGCACGGATCGGTGACGTAAAGCGTGTCCCAAGCGCCTGTTGTCGGACGCAATCCATTGTCGCCGCGCTCAATGCGCGTGCGCGACACCACAAGCTCAAAGCAGCCGTTCCGATAGCGGTGATGGCTGGCATAAAGATCGTAAGCGTTCTCGCCCACCGGCGTGCTGAGCAAGTCAAGCAGCCGCACTTCGCTGATCTGGAAGATGGGATCTTGAAACAGCCCGGTCTGGGTAAGCTCATCTACGCCCATCGGCGCTTGCAAGCCTTCGATGCGGTGGATGCGGTGCTCGCTGTCGAGATAGCCGAACTGGCCAAGGCGCGTGGCGAACAAGATATCGCTGCCGAGCTCTTCAAGCGCCCAAACAGCCGCCCCGCCCGAAATGTTGATGCGCCCGATTTGCAGGGGAAAGAAGTGCGTGTTGATCGTCTCCCAGGCGACGACCTGTTCCTCGGCTGGCGGCTGCATGCGCGCCAGCGCGGGCTGCACATATCGCTGGTTAATTTTCTCGATCGCTTGGTTTTGCCCGCCCCAATAGCCAACAGCAAAAACGGCCGCCAAGGCGATCATGGCCGCGCCGACGGCGGCCACAAACGCGATGACACGCACGCGTCGCCGCTGCGCAGGCTGCTTGGCGCTATCGTTCATAATGAGACACTCCCCCCGGGGCGTCGCTGCCTGCATTGGAATGTGCGGGAATATGCAAGTCGTGCGCCTTTCTGTCCAGGCGTCGCCACGCGCGGTTACCATGAATAGGCGGATTTAAAGGGCCTATCGGCGTTGGCCTAACATCTTGCGATCGCCCCGGGTTCGGTCCAAACCGCAAGAGGGGGTGGCGTCGATGCAGTGGTCATTACGAAAAGTCGAAGCGGTGCTTGCCGGCTCAGTGCTGGCGCTGGGATTGGTCGTGGGCTTTGGCTTGCTGGATCGCGGGCTTTGGCTCGACGAATTTTGGACGCTGACCTCTGCGCGGCCGGAGCAGAGCTGGGCGCAGTTTTGGGCGCTGATGGCCAATGAGGTGCATCCGCCGCTGCATTACTTGCTCATTCAGGCGGCGCAAAAACTGGGCGTGACCGACGTCGCGGCTTTGCGTGCGCTGAACCTTCTGGGCGTGCCGCTTGTGCTGTTCGCTTTATGGCAGGCGTCGCGGCGCAGGGCGCTTGATGGCGGGCAGGTGTGTGCGGTGCTGGCGATCTACGCAGCCTCGCCGATGTTTCTCGAAACCTTCGCGGACATGCGCGCCTATTTCCTCGTTTACTCCGCCTCGATCGCGACCACGCTATCGGCCCGCACGCTGCTGCAGGCGGAGGCCGGCGCGCGGTGGGATTGGAGCGTGCTTTTGCTGTGGGGCGTAAGCCTCGCCGTCTTGGTAAACCTGCACTATTTCGCTGTGTTTATGGGCGGCTTGCTCACATTCGCGATCGTTCTGTTGCGGGGCGGGCGCGGCGTTATGGTTTTCCTTTGCGTCAGCGCGCTGGCGGCGGCCCCCGCAGTGAGTTTGTTTTTGGTGCAGAGGTTGGGCGGCTCGCCAGACATCACAAGTTGGATCGCCACCGGGCGCATCGACGCTGTGTTGGTCATGCTGGATCAGATATGGGCTGCGGGCGCGGGCAATGTGGTGGCGTTCGGGGTGGCGGCGACGGCGCTTTTGATCGCGCTGGAGCGCGGTGCGCTATGGCCGCAGCTGCGCGATCCACTTGCGTTTATTGCCGTGCTTGCGGTGTTTTTTGCGTTTCTAACACTCGCGAACGCCGTCCGGCCGATTGTGATCGATCGCTATCTCATCGCGTGCGGGGGCTGCGTAGTAGTGGCGTTGGCGCTGCTGGCCGCGGGGCCGCAAGCGCCGCGCTTGGCTGTTGCTGCGATATGCGTGTTCGCGCTCTTGTCGCAGGCGCGCGCGCTCTATACCGGCGCTTATGAGCGCAAAGGATGGACCACTTCCGCAGAAGCGGTTGCGGCGATGGTTGAGGCTTGCCCGGCCACGCAGGTGTTTACCATGCCATCGCTCTATGTCGGGCAACAGGATATGCTCGCCCAAACCCGCCGCTATGGGTTTGATTTTTACGCTGGCCGCTATGGGCTTGAACCGCGGGAAGTCGCACGCGGGGATGTTTTGCCCGCCCCCAGCGTTTGCCCCAACATTGTTTGGTTTGAGCACATCTGGGATCCTGTGCCGCCTCTGGAGGATTTGCGCGCAGCCGCAGGCCTTAGCTTCAGCGGCCGCGTGGACATGCTGCGCATCGGCACCGGCGTCTTGCTCGTGGACAGCGCGCAGGGCGCTGAAGCTCCCCCGGCTCAGTAGGCGGCAGATCTCGCTGGGGGCCGGCGCCCTGGCTGATCCTGCGGCGGCGGGCGCCAAAAGGCGTACGTGCAGCACGCGAAGAGAAGCACCGTTTGCAACGTGAATGCGCCTATAATCAACTCGGTGAAAGATTTCGCCAGAGTGATCATCAGGAACGAAAAGATAAACGAAGTCGCCACCGTCGGGGTCAGGATAAATTGCCGGATCGCGGCGATCACCGAGGCGACCAGAGCCACGACCAGCATCCCGGCGCCGACAAGCCCGATGTCGACGGCGGTCTGCCGATAGGTGTGGTGGAAATTGAATGTGCGCCCATCACTCACGCCGGCGGCGCGCAGCAGGCCAAGCGTGTCCGATGAATCGCCCATCCAGATGGCCTGGAAGCCGTACCCAAGCAGCGGGCGTTGCGCGATGAGCTCATCTGCGCGCGCCCAGAAGTATGAGCGGCCTGTCATCGATACCGGGTCCTTGTGCAGCACCTCGCGCATGAAGGTGTGCACCATTTCGGTGATTTCGTCGCTGGCGAACGCGAGTGGAGAAATCACCAGCATCGCCACGATCATGGTGGCCCCGCGCGCCGCCGGCGAAAAGCGCTGCATCACGCACATCACCATGAACAAACACACAAGTGCGATCGAAAGAATGACCGCAGTGGCTGAGGCGGTGATCAATACGAGATAGATCCCAAGCAGCGCGCCGACCCCCGCAAGTAGACGAAGCACGCGATGCATCCCCGGAAGGAAGAGAACTGCCACGCTCGCTGACAGCAGCATATTGGCGGCAAACGCCATGGAGTTTTTCGAGCCAGTCAAGCCGATCAGCACCATGCCGGTTTCGGCGAGCCCCTGCCGTCCGTCGATGACGGACGCCACGCAGAACACCAGCATGCCAAGGCACATGGCGATGGCGAACCGTGTTGGCGATAATACATTGGCTAAAAACACGCCGAGTACGCAGGTGATCATCGCCTGAAAGCCGTAGCGCGCCGAAATTTCCGGCGCGTCGGACCAGATGAACGACAAAAACAGCATCATCGGCATCAGCAGCAACGGCCACCATTGCAGCATGGTGCGCGCGAACGTCTGCCGGCGATAGGCGATCAGCAAGGCCGCGCACGAGATCCAGATCAGCGCGGTGACGGGGCCAATGCCAAAAAGACGCATCGGCATGAACAGGATGATCATTGCCGCCAGAAAATCGGGAACGTATTGCAGCAGCGGGTTGGCGCCGCCGCCTCGCGTGGCCAGCCTCGATCGCCGATTGTTCTCTGAAGTCGCGACCATTTAGGGTTAACCAAGCGTGCACGCCGCCTGCAAGCGCCCCTTGGCGCGACCGGCGAGCATGTTTTTAGCCAAGCAAGAGTTTTGCCGGGGCACAGTTCACCAGAACGTAACACGCGCAGTGGAAGTTGCCTAGCGCGGGACTTGCAAGGCAAATCGGCGTGGATGCGGCTTTTAAAGGGGGCTGACATGGCTGGCGCTGGCGCCGAACGGCGGCGAAACGCGGAATGAGCTGGGCGTCTGCGATAGGGGCCGGGTTCAACGCGCAATGGCGCGATCCGCGCGGGCGGATTGTGCTGTGCGCCGGCGCCGCCTGGGTTGTTTTGCTCGGGCTCAATTACCTGATGCAGCAGCTGAGTGGCTGGTCGGCGTTTTGGCCGATGCGCGTTTGGCTGTCTGCCGACGCGGAGGTGGCCGATTCCTGGCGCGTGATGCAGCAGGCGCTCGATTGGATTCGCACCCATCCCGATGGCGGGCTTTACCGCGCCATTTTCTTCGACGGGCAGAACAAGTTCCAGTACGCGCCCACCAGTCTTTTGCCGATGGTCGCGCTGGAGGCGCTGGGGCTTACGCCCGATGCGAAACTCCTGAACGCCATCAATTGGGTTTTCATTGGCTTCACCGCCGCCGCCGTCGCTTGTTTGACGCATCTGCTGCTTGGCCGCGCCCAGCCGCAGCTTGGTGAGACGCGTCTTGCCGCTGCTGCGCTTGCTGGCGCGGCTGTGCTGAGCTTTTACCCCGTAATGATGGCCTATCACCTCGGGCAATTGCAGGTGTGGATCAATATGCTGTTCGCGCTGGCGTGTTTGGCCTGGGTGGGCGAACGACGCGCGCTCGCTGGCGTTTTGATTGGCCTCATCTGCCTTTTAAAGCCGCAATTTGGGCTGTTTGCGCTTTGGGCGTTGTTGCGGCGCGAGTGGCGTTTCCTCGCGGCGCTTTGCGTCACTGGCGCGCTCGGGCTGTTGATCTCGATATTGCTGTTTGGGTTCAAAAACCATTTGGAATACCTATCAGTGCTGCAATTTCTGTCGCAGCATGGGGAATCCTATTGGGCCAACCAATCGTTGAATGGCCTGCTTCATCGCCTTGTCGGCCACGGCGTGACAGAATGGGTCGCCAATGATTTTCCGCCATTTGATCCTTTCGTCTATGGCGGCTCTTTAATCGCCACGATCGCAATCCTCGGCCTTGCCTTAAGCGCGCGGCGCGGGGCGGGTCCTGAAGCGGCGCTGATGGACTTTATGTTGGCTGCGCTGGCTTTCACCGCCGCTTCGCCGATCGCCTGGGAACACCATTACGGGGTGCTCGCGCCGATGTTCGCGGCTTTGTTCGCCGTGACCTTGGCCCAGCCACAAAGCGCCGCGCGCAGCAGATGGCTCGCGGCGCTGGCGGTCTGTTTCATATTCGCCGCCAATTGTTTTGCGTTCACGCTGAATTGGGCGGAGGCGCCATTCAATATCGTCCAATCCTACCTCTTCTTCGCGGCGCTGGGCATGCTCGCCATGTTGTGGCGGCGCACGCAGGCCCCACGCGCGGCTTAGCCGCCGAAATTTTCGCGGGCGATGCGCGTGGCGTTGGCCATCAGCGTGAAGGTGAGGTTTTTGGCCGGCAGCGATGGGAAGGTGGCGCCGTCGGCGATGATCAGGTTGTCGAAGGGGCGGCAGCGGCCGGCGCGATCGGTGGTGAGATCCCCGCCGTCAGTGAGCATTGGCAGCGTGCCTGTGTAATGCACGCTCGCGCCCATCGGCCGTGCGCGCGTCATGTGTGGCGGCGCCAAGCAGCCAAGCCGCAGCAGGAGCGCGCGGAAACGCTTGATCGCTGGCCTGAGGCGCGCGGGCTCGGCGGCGTCTGGCCGGTAATGGATCAGCATGCGGCGCGAGCGCCCATCGGGGCCTACTTCAAGCGCGATGCGGTTGTCCTCACGCCGCGTGTCTGGGAAATTGATGTTCACCAGGCCCAACGCCGCATGCATGTTGCGGAAGAGGCCCATGCTGGCGCGCACCCCCAGCGGCAAGGTCTGCATCACCGGATGTACGAGCGCCGTCGTCAGCGTGGTGACGAGCCCATGGACATAGTCGAAGGGCGTCTCACCCGGCGCTCCGGCCGCGATTTGATTATATTGGTAAGCGCGATCATCAAACTGCGCACCGACGCGCGCGAGGTTGATGAATGGCATCAGCACTTGGCGATTGTCCATAAGGCCGTGCAGTTCTGCGCGGGTTCCTGCGCGCAGCAGCGATTCCAGAACAATCTCGCTCGTGCCGAGTGCGCCGGCGGCGAGTACGAGCGTGCCGACTTCCCGCACGATCGCTTCGCCATTGGCTGCCATGCCAGCAGCGTGGGTCACGCGGTTGGCCTCGTCGAAACTGAAATGGGTGATGCGCACGCCCGCGACATATTCAAACGCCTCGCGCCGCTTCAAATGCTCCAGCGTGATCGAAGGCGTGTAGAGCGATTGCGTGGGGCAGCCCCAAAGGCAGCGGCCGCAGCGCCAGCAGCCCTCACGGCCTTCGTGCGGCTGCGAGAGGCTTGCGAGCCGCGCACGCCCCATGAACACGCGCGGGCCGCCGTGCAGACCGCTGCGTTTTTTTTCGTAGCGGCGCAATAAATCCTGTGAATGCGCATCGAGAGGGATCGGCGGCTGAAGGCCGCCGTGAAGCGGATAGAAGCGGCTAAGATCGTCATCAAGGCCGGAAACGCCTATGCGCTGCGCAACCTCTGTGTAGGCGGGCGCCATCTCGTCCCAGCCGAAGGGGAAGGCCGCAAGCTCGCCATCATTGAAGGGGTAGCAGCCGGCCGTCCAGGCTTGTGCAAGTCCGCCGCCTGCGTGCGAGTGCAGCGGTGCAAACCCATCGGACACCACCTCCATCCCCGGCGTTTGGCGGAACACATAAGACTTGCTCGGCGGCAGGCCATAATATTCCTCACTATTGGCCGGCAGGACCATCGCGCGATAATCGTCACCGAGAAAGTAGCGCACGGGATCGTCAAGCTCAGCCTTAAGCTGATTGAGCGAGGCGCCCGGTTGCACGGGGGCAGCCCCGATATGGCCGATATCGAGCATCACCACGTGCCGGCCAAGCTCGAGCGCGGTCTGGGCGAAATGCACAGCGCTCGCGCCGGAGCCGACGATGACGATGGGATCGCGCACGCAGCTATGCCCCGCGTTTCAAAACGATCTGCGCAGGCAGCAGAAAAAGCGCGCCGCACAACAGCAGCACCGCATTCGCCGCGACGCTCGCGCCCATGCGGAGGAAGACAAGCGCACCGCCCTGGTCGGGCCGGTCAAACACGGCGTAGCTGGGCGGCGAGCATTCGAGGATGGCCAGCGTGGCGACGAGCTTGGCGCGCAGCGTGGCCGTTCGGTAAAGCACGCCGCTATAGGAATCGGCGATGGCGAGGCCGATGCCGCCGGTGCGCGCGAGCGCAACGAGCAATCGGTCAAAGCGCGTCACTGGCGTCAGCGCGCATGCCTCGTGCGCGTCGAGATACTTTGCGATCTGATAGGTGGTCGCGCTTTGGCCGGCGACATAGCGGGCCAGTTGGGTGAACTCGCGCTCAAGGGTGGTATCGTCTTCACGCGGCGGCGGCGTTGGGGGCGCTTGCTCTCCTGCGCGTGGCGGGCTGGGGCGCCGATTTGGCGCGAGGCGCTCAACGATGGGGTTCGGCGGCGCGAGGCTGTCATTGGCGAAGGTGGCGAGCTGCCCGGCGGTGAGCGGCAGAAGCGGCAGGAGCGGTCCTTCAAGTAATGAAAGGCAACTGCGCGTGAAGTTGAGGGGCAAGCTCATAAAGCGTGCGGGACTGGCGATTCCTTGAAGCGCACGCAGCCGCGCCAGCAATTGACGCAGGCTTAATCGCTCGCCGCCGCCCAATGCGAACACTGCGTCAGCGGCTTCAGCGTCTCGCGGCAGCGCGGCGAGCAGGCGCGCGACATCCTCGACATCCACCGCTTCGACCTGACGCTCGCCGTCTCCAAACATCGGCGTCACGGGCAGGCGCGCGAGCCGCTCTAGCGTCGCTTGGATCGGCGAGCCGGCGCCGAGGATCATCGTTGGACGCACGATAACGGTTTCAAGAGGCGCGGCGCGGACCAATGCCTCGGCTTCAATTTTCGCTTCGGCGTATGCGTAGGCGCGCCGGTCCGCGAACACGGCGGCGATGCTCGATACGAACACAAGGCGTTTTACGCTGGCGCCGGTGCAAGCCCCGATCAGAGCGCGCGTGGTGTCGACATTGCCTTTGCGGAGGGCGGCGGGGCTGGCTTTGCCGGTTAGCGCCGCGCAATGGATAACAGCGTCCGCGCCCTGCAGTGTTTGCGAATAGGCGGACGGATCGAGCAGGTCAGCCTGCACCCACGGCGCGGTTGTTGGCCACCCGGCGGGGGCTTCACTTCGTCCGATCCCGATCACGCTTTCACCGCGTGCGAGCAGATGATCGACGACGCGTCGGCCGACAAAGCCGCCGGCGCCGGTCACGACAATTGCTCCTGTCTCTTGTTTCACGAAGTCACCACATCCGAGTACGGTGCTGAAGTGGGGTCCAAAATGTCGCCCTCGCCGTTGCTCCGTTGTCGCTGCTCAACATCACGCAATCTCTAACTCGCCGCGCTGGGGGCGTTCGCGCCGCTGCGCCGAATGATCAACGCGCCCGCGCCGAGGCGGGCCAAAACTACATAAAAGATCAGTCCGCCCATGAGCAGGTGCGAGACGACAATGTCTGTAAACAGCGCCGGCGAGCCCTCCACACCGGTGCGCTGAAGATAAACCGCAGGCATCGCGAGCACGAATGCGCCCAGCAAAGCCGCGCCACTCCAGGCAGGCGCCGAGCCAGACTTCGTTCGCGCATACGCGAAAGCAAAGCCTGGAAGCAGCCAGACATAATAGTGTGACCAGGAAACTGTGCTGGCGATGCAGATGAAGGTCAGCAGCATCCAGAGATCGAGGTCATCGCGGTCGGTTGTCGCGCGCAGGCAGGCGAGCACGCCAAGCCCGAGCAGCGCCAGCGTTGCGCCTAGAACGGCCCCGCGGACAAATGCGGGCAAGGCGTGCGGGCTCCAATCCCAATAGGAACTCGGGCCAAACACAAAGCGCGCGGCCTCGGAGGCGAGCGACTGGCTGTTGAAACCTGGCATCGGCACGCTGGCGTAGCCAGAAAATTGCTGGATCCAGAGGGCGTGCATATCCCATCCGAATACGAGCAGTGAAAGCGCCAGTGCGCAAACACACATCGCAAGCCCGCCGGCGACAATGCGCCAACGCCCGCGCAGGCCGTAGAGAACCCCGATTAGCAAGAGAGGCGGCTTAATGATGGCCGCTGCTGCGAACACAGCGCCGGCGGCGAATTCCCGCTTGCGCTGCGCCAACACAAGCCCGCCCACCAGCGCAAGCAGCAGCATGTGCGAGGTGTTGCCTTCCCGAAAACTGTAAAGCAGCGGCCCGAAGCTGGAGAGTGCGAACAGCGCGAGCGCGGATTCCGTTCGGTTAAAGGCGTAGTGGCGGCAAGTCATCCACCACGCTCCGAGCACGCACGCTGCGCCAAGCAGCAAGAAGGCGAGGCTCGCCACACGCTGCGGCGCGAGCGCGAACGGTGAAAAGAGATAGGCGACGATCGGCAGATTCACAAAGCCTGCGGATCCCAGCTTGATCTCTGCTTCCAAAGCGGCGGGGCCGCTTAAAACCGCGCGGCCTGCAGCGAGGTAGGCGTCTTTGAAGTCCTCAAACAGGTTTGGCGGCTCGCTGACGAGGAACACGTAAAGTGCGATCGCAGCGCAAAGCGCAGCGGTTATGGCATGAAATGCGATAGCAGGCAGAGCCGTGCGAGAAAGCCGCCAAATCAGCCAGAGCCCAAGGCCGGTGGCGAGGAGGTGGACTCCGGTGATCACGACGCTTGGCATGCGGCTGTTTTCGCCCTCAATAGCTCTAGCTGCCGCTGAGCGTTAAACGCTGACGCCGCCGTCAACCAGGATGGTTTGGCCCGTGATCATGCGCGCGCCGTCGCCAAGCAGGAAACGCACCAGATTGCTCACGTCGGAGTCTTCCGCCAGCTTGCCCATCGGGGTGCGATTGACGATCTGATTGAGTTGGCTTGGCGTCAGCACAGAGGACATCTCTGTCAGCACATAGCCGGGCGCGACAGAATTAACAGTAATGCCGCGCCGGCCAAGCTCACGCGCGAGGGAGCGGGTGAGCCCGTCCATGCCGGCCTTGGAGGCCGAATAGGCCGTCATGCCGTTATAGCCGCGGCTGCCGATGATCGACGAAATATTGATGATGCGGCCGCCCTGGTTCAAGCGCAGCATGTGCGTTGAAGCGGCGCGCGCCAGTTGTATCGCGCCAAGCAGATTCACTTGAATAATCTTCTCGGTTTCCCGATTGGGAAAAGAGGCGAGGATGCCTGTCTGCGCCACGCCCGCATTGTTCACCGCGCCCCAGAGCCCATCTTCGCCGGCCCAAGCGACAGCCGCGTCAACGAACGCATCGACTTCGTCGGCCTGGCCCACCTGGCATTGCGCCCAAAAAAAGCGCGGACCAAATTGGGGGTGCTCAAGCAGGCGTGCGATATTGTCAGAGCGCGAGCGGCTGCAGGTGGAGACACGGTATCCGTCCTCCAGCAGAGCTTCGATCATCGCGGCGCCGAGGCCGCGGCTGCCGCCGGTGACGATGATATGGCGGGGCATGGCTCAGCCTTTCTTGCCGGATTCCCGGACGGCGATAGCGTCAACAATCTTGAACACGCGCGGCACTTGATAAGAGGCAAGCGCCTCGCGGCAGGCGGCGAGAATGGCCGTGCGCGCCGCCGCCGCATCAACGCCGGGGTCAAGCACGACTTCGGCCGCGACCAAAAAGCCGGAGATCGGATTGGGCTGGCCGAACACGCGCGCTTCGGCGACGCCTGTTTGCTGCAGCAGGAATTGCTCAATGGCGAGCGGATAGACCTTCGATCCGCCGACATTGATGGTGGAATCGTCACGGCCAACGATAAAGGCGCGATCCCCGCGCAGCTCGACGCGGTCCGCCGTGGCGAGCCAGCCGTCATCAAGCACCGGCTGCGCGTTGTCGGAAACATAGCTCTGCATCGCGTTCGGCGCCAGAATATGGAGGAAGCCGTCGCGCACGCGCAATTGCGCGCCTTGATTGCTCTGATCGAGCCAGGCCGCAGGAAAGCCCTCAAGGCCGTCATGCACGGAAAACACCACGCCCGCTTCGGTCGAGGCGTAGATGTGGGTGACGCGCGCTTCGGGGAAGGCTTTCCGAATACGATCGAGCGTGGCTTGGTCTGCGGCCTCGCCGCCCAGCGTGACTTGGCGCAGCGCCAGATCGCCGGGGCGCATGGTCATAAGGAAGGAGCGCCAGAATGTCGGCGTGGCGCTGATTTGGGTGACGCCGCTTTGGCGGGCGGCCTGAAGAAAGCCCGCCGGCGAACGCTCCGCAGGGGCGACGATCACACCGCCGCTCGCCGCCGCCGTCAGCTGCACTTGCACGCCGGCAAAGCCGGTGGGCTGGTAGGTGAGCAGCCATTTGGCGCCGCGATTGTTGGGCGTGATCGCCGCTTTGGCGCGGCGCATTAAGGCTTCGACATCGTGCGCGGCGATTTTCGGCGCGCCGGTCGTGCCGGAGGTCATCATGAAGATGCGCCCTGTCGGCGCGGCGTCGCCGGCCGGCGCGCCGGTGAGGGCGTCTTCCGCGCCGATCACCAGGCCTATGGCGAAAGTTTCGATGATCGCGTTGATATGCGCTGCGGGAAGGTTGGTGTGCGCGATGAAGAGATCGGCCTGGCTGCGGACGGCCGCATCGATCGCACGCAGGATGTGCAGCGGGTCGTCGCTATGGACCATCATCCGCTGAACATCATTGGCGCGCGCGAACGTGGTTAAGTCCTCGGCGCGACGCGCCAACTCGCCGCGCGTCAGTACGCGATCGGCGTATTCCACGATCGGCGTGTCGTCGTCGCTCTCGAGATTGAACGCGCCCGCCATGCTTATTTCACGTAGAGCTTGGCCAATTCGCCGGCCGTGCGGAATTCAATGAAGCCTTCGGCGAAGGGATCGTGGCCGATCGCATCTTCGAGTTCACGCACCAGCATGGCCAGATCGAGCGAGTCGATCTTAAGCTCCCCGCCGAGCAATTCTGTTTCGGCGGTGATGGCGGGGGCCGGCAAGCCTTTGTCATCAAGCATGCGCGTGACGATGGTGGAAATTTGGCCGAGAATTTCTGCTTCTGTCATGGTGCGGGTCTTTCCTGCGGTTGGTCAGGGGCGGCGCAGGCGCTCGCCCCTGGAAATACGCCGACGATATCTTCGGCGAGCATTTGAGAGCGAATGGCGCGCCCTTCGGCGTTGAGATGGTAAACCGTGTCGAAATGCATCGAGGCGTCAAAGACGTAATCCGAGGGCGACCTCGGCACGACGAAGGCGGGGTTCTCCCTGAACCGGGCGTCCCAACTCTCTATAGCCTCCCTGTGCTTTTCATAAAACTCACGCTCAGCCGCGCTGTAGGAGACAATCACGCGCACGCCGCGCTCTGACATATCTTCCACAAAATCCTCCATCAGCGCGAATGCTTCTGGCGTCATCTCGAACGCTGGCACGTCCTCCTCTTCTTTAGGTGGGTCGGGCCAATCGATATTCAGGTGGCTTACGAGATCACCGCGGGCATCAAAACCGCTAAAGCTTTCGATCTGAGAAATCGTTAAGGGCGCTTCGCCATCGACTTCGTCTTGCGCGGCGGCGAGGCCAAGCGCGCGCCCAATGGCGTGGGTCTGATCGCCAAGCAAGCGCAGCATCTTTTGGTGGGCGGCGTACGGATAGCGCATCGCGACGCTGAAAATCTGCTGCAGGGACAGCGCCTGGAGCGTTCGGGGGTTGGCCTTTGTCACCACCAAGAGTGATTCCGGGGATCCTTCTGCGGGGCGCACGTAGGTTTCGTGCTCGAACGCAATAACGACAGTATCGCCAGGATTTAGATAAGGCTTTACCTCTTCCAGCATGAAGCGGACGCCAAAGAAGCCGTTCATGCCCATGTTCACCACAGGACATTGGGTCGCCCGCTCCAGCAGGCCGCTATCGACGCCGTAAGAAAGATTTGAGCCGCCGACGAGCACGATCTTGTGCTCGTGCCGCTCGAGCGCATCGTGCTTGAGGTTGGAGGCGAGCTGGTAGTCGTGGCCTTCAGGAATGATCAGAACGAGCACAAGCACCGCCAGCAGCGCCGCCGCAATCAGTGCGCCCACGCGCGCAAGAAAGACGTAAGCCCCTGGCTGCGGCTTTGCTGCGGGAGGGGGCGGGCTCGCCTCGCTGTTGTCGGTCGCGCTCATGCCTAGAACCGGAAATAGATGAATTGCTGCTGGTCGTCGTAGAAGGCGCCAAACAGGATGATGCAAACGATAGCGGCGTAGCAGGCGACCCACCCGGCGATGCGGCCCGGCGCAAACGCCTCATCGGTTTTGATGCGGCCGTGCAGCAGATCCGCCCCCATCAGAACGGCGATGCCGATTGCAGCCAGCAGGAATTGCGCAAGGTTGCCGCCAATCACGGACTTGATGTTGTCGATAAGCTCATTCCAGCCTGTCCCCAGATGGCTAATCATGACGAGTGCGTCCGCC
>DAORMO010000024.1:6503-6883 GCA_035440585.1 Terricaulis sp. | reverse complement strand
GATCGTGGGCAGCAAGCGCGCGGGCTGATGCGAGATCAGCAGGAAGGTCACGCCAATCTTAAGCCCGCGATAGAGCCTTGGCCGCTCGGTGAGCTTGATTTGGCGCGCGAACGTGTTCCAGCGCTTCTGCAGCAGGAGCGAGATCACGATGTAGCCGCCGTGCAGCGCGCCCCAAGCGACGAAATTCCAATTGGCGCCGTGCCAGAAGCCGCTGATCACGAAGGTGATGAGCAGGCTCCACAGCATCAGTGTGTAGAACTTGATCTTGATTGTCTTTTGCCGCGTCAGCGGCGTGTAGATGTAATCGGTCAGCCAGGACGACAGCGAGATGTGCCAGCGCTTCCAAAAGTCTTGCACAGAAACCGCAAAATAGGGGCGGG
>DAORMO010000024.1:397-6393 GCA_035440585.1 Terricaulis sp. | reverse complement strand
AGCGTGATCTGCACGCCGTTGGCGCCGGCGGGGTTGTCATACACTGTGTTGACGAACGGCGCGATCCGATCGGCGATCACGGCTTTTTGGATCACGCCCCAGATGATGAGCTGCATCGCCTCCAAAGATTGCGCGTAGCTAAAGCCCGGACGCGCGTGCAATTGCGGCAGCAAATTCTTAGCCCGCTCGATCGGGCCGGCGACGAGCTTCGGAAAGAAGGTCACATAAAGCGCAAACAGGCCGAAATGCCCTTCGGCTTTTTGGCCCCGGAACACATCGACGAGATAGGAGATCAGCTGAAAGGTGTAAAACGAGATGCCAAGCGGCAAAAGCCAGCGCAATTCGGGGATCGGATAGTCCACATGGGCAAGGCCAAGGAGCCCCCGCAGGGTCTCATTGAACATCGGCGTGTACTTAAACAGCACAAGATTGCCGGCAAGCAGCGCGATCCCGGGCCAGAGCAGCTTCTGCTTGGCGGCTTTGTCTGGCGCGGCTTCGATCTTTTGAGCGAGCCAGAATGAAACAGCAGTCGCCGCCAGGATTTGAATAAGGAAGGACGGCTCAGCGTAGCCGTAGAAGAATAGGCTGGCCGCGAGCAGCCAAATCCAGCGCGCGCGCTGCGGCAGCGCAAAATGAACGAGCGCCACAAGCAGGAAAAACCATACGAAACTGGGTGTGGTGAACGCCACGCTCTTCCCCTCGGCGTACGGCGCGCCGCCTATGCCCTGCGGCGGCGGAAGCAAGCATGGCGCCTCGAAATATGCAATAGAGGCGAGCCTTTACGGCCAAATACGCAAGGCTGCGCGCTTTGCGTGCGTGTTGTTTTGGCACATCGCGTTGGGGGAGGGCTTCCGCCGAAATGGTTAACGGGGCGTTTTCCGCTCGAAGACAAGCAGCCGATTGATCACGAACCCCACCGTCAACGAGACGCCAAATCCAAACAGCAGCCGGAGCAGGGCGCCAAAAGGCAGCGCCTCCAGAGGCGCGGCGAGCCACACGGCCGAAAGGCGCGCAGAGAGCGTCACCACGGCCGCCATCGTGAACTTGCCTAATCGCGTGGGCGAAAATGCGCTGCCTGCGCCGCGGAAGGTCCAGAATTCGTGCGCGAAATAGCTGAGTATCGTGGCGACGACGTATCCAAGTGCCGCAGCGCCGACGATCGGCGCGCCCAAAACCTTATAGGCCGTCCACGCGATCGAGAGATCAATCACGGAGCCAACAAGCACAACGCACAGATAGCGCAGCGCCTCGGCCCGAGCTTTTGCGTCAATTTTGTTAATCATCGTGCGGATGGCGGCCATGCGCGTTTGCTTCTTCCATACGCCGTGGGCGGTGTCGCCGTTCAATATTGCGGGCGTGGGTGAATCCCAGACGCTGGGGAGCCTAGCCAAGCAAATTCCGGCGCATCGGCGTCTTTAGGGGGCTTGCACGGACCGCAAACGGCCTGCGGTCCGCCAAATCAGCCAACCAAACAGCCCGAAGGCAAGAAGCGGCGCTGCAAAATGCGCCAAGCTGGGATGGGGAAAAATATAATAAGTCACAGCATGATAGAGATCGCCGCGGAAGAACGCGGAGGCGATCTGTTCGGCGATTGGGGAGTCGTCGTTCGCGGTCATGTCAACGGCGGCGGCCGCGAAGTTGATGGCGATGCTGACCGCGAGCAGCACCAGCGTTCCGCGGCGCTCCCAGCCTCCCAAGCGCGGCCATGCCAAGCCGATCGCCAGTGCGGCGAAGCCAAGGCACGGCGTTAAATAGCGCGGTCCAGTCGAGAACCCGCCCCTCCAATAGGCGAAGCCGGCGTTCATCGTAAAATACCAAGCCAGCACCAGGATCACGGCGGCGCCTGCAACGCGCTGGCTTGGCGTGCGCAGCAGGCGGATTGCCGCCCAAAGTGCTGCGATCACGATGGGCGCATACCAAACCACGCCGCGATCCGAACTCACCAGCAACGCGCCAAGCACATCGAGGCGCGGAACACCAATGCCAAACAATCCTTGCTGTGTTGCGGTGAAATACGCTGGATAAGCGTAACCCGCCACGAGCGGCGAACCGAACGCCGCCGCATGATACCAAAGAACGGGCAAAAGCGCGGCGACCGCGGCAAGGCCAGTGATCGCGAATACGCGCGCCACGTCCCAAAACCGCGACCAGGGCGCAGAAGCGGCCAGAGCCGCGCCAATAAGCAGCGCAGGGATGAGCGTTGAGTATTCAACAGCAGTTGCGCCGCCGAGCGCCAACCCTGCGAGCACGGCCGGCGCCAAAGCTCTGCGTTTTTCGATTCCGCGGATCGCATTATCGAGCGCGATGAAGCCCATCACGAGCAAAGCGGCGGTCGCGGCGTGGCTGAAGAAAGATGTCGCCCATCCCCACACCGGCGTCGCAAGGCCAAACGCCGCCGCGCCCGCGAGCGCGCCCCAAACATCGTTCGTGCGCTCGAAAAGGTGCCTGAAGAGCAGCGCGCCCGCGCCCGCGCATAGCAGGCCCGATGTGGTCAGCGCGCAGAGATACAAAAACACGTGCCAGTCGCGCGAGTAGACCGTTGCAGGCGTGATTTGAGAAGCTTGAATGAAAACTGCCGCCGCCGGCGTAGCGAGAAAGCTCATGCCTGGGGCTTTGTCGCAATAATAATGGCCTTCGCGAAATGAGATGTCCCGCGTGAGCTCTTCATAACCGTCGACGTCGATGCGCCCGTCTTGCACGAGATTGGCTGTTAGAGCGGCGCGGCAGAGGGTGTTGAAGCTGGACGTATCTTGCGCAAACAGCGCGTATGCAGATCCAAGCAGTGCGAGAACCAGAAGCGTCAATCGCCGCACGAGTGTTTCAATAGGCATGATGCGCGCTGACGGATGACGCGCGTTGTGCGCTTCAGGCTGCATCTAACTGTTTCATCAGATAAAATGCAACTTAAAAGCAGCGTGCGAACGAGGTTGCTGCGCGTGTCTGCGAGTGTGATGGCTGCTGCAAAACTGGCGTGCAATTGCTCGTGCGATGTGCAGCCGGCAGATATGGTTTGCATGCGCAGCGTGTGTGCGTAGGCCTCTATTCATCCATAATAAGGAATATCGCAAGGCGCGTTGTTCGTCGCGCAAGTTGCGTCTTGCTTCAGGGTGTGGGCTGCGTGCGGCGGCTTGGCGCGTCACCAACTGAGCGTATCGGGCGGCAACAGCACGGCCGCGCCGAAGCTAAGCGCCACCACTGCGCCGATCAGCCACGAAACACGGTCCCGGAATGCGTAGACAAGCGGGTCGTCATGCATGTGGCCGCGCTCAGTGATCAGCCAGATGCGGCAGAGCCAGAACACCATGGCGGCTGGCGTCGCCCAAAGCAGGAACGGCTCGCCATACTGGCTGGCATTGGATGGCTCCTGCAGATAGAGCGCGAGCACCAGCGTTGAAATGAAGCCGGCGGAAAGCCCCATCGCTTTCAAGATCGCCCCGTCGGTGTGCAGATAGCCGCGCCGGCTCAGCGCGCCGCCGCCCTTGGCGGCCAAGGCGTCCACTTCCGCGACACGCTTAACCAGGGCAAGGCTCAGGAAGAAAAAGCAAGAGAATGCCAGCAGCCAACCGCTGGCGATGTAGCCCGTCGCCACCCCGCCGAGCACAACGCGCAAGGTGTAAAGGCCTGCGAGCACAAACACGTCGACGAGCACGACGCGCTTGAGCCAGAAAGTATAGAGCGTTGTCGCCACGAGATAGGCGAGAATGTAAAAAAGTGCGCCAGCCTGCGCGGCGAGGGTCACGCCTATCGCGAGCAACGCGAATGAAGCTGCAACGCCGACGAGAGGGTTTAACACGCCGCTTGCAAAGGGGCGGCGGCGCTTGCGCGCATGGCGCCGGTCGGCGTCGATATCGGCGGCGTCATTGACAAGATAGACGCTCGATGCGGTGAAACTGAGCGCCCAGAACGCGATGAACGCGTTTTGCCAGGCGGCGATGTCAGCCCAGCCCTGGCCAATCATCATCGGCACAAAAACCAGCACGTTCTTGGCCCATTGCTGGGGCCTGATGGCTTTTACGAATGCGCGCAGCCCGTTGGGCGCGGGCGCAAAGCTTTTTTCAACCTTGAACTCGCGCCCAGCGCGCGCCGTCAGCGATTTGGGGGCGTTGACGATGACCGCCTGCTCGGCCGCCGCCCACACTTTCAAATCCGCCGTCTCGTTGCCGGCGTATACAAAGCCTTGCGGATACGCCTCGACCAGCGCTTGCGACTTGGCGGCGGATTTGAGGTTAATGTGACCATCCGAAGCGAACACGGCGTCAAACACGCCGACATGCTCAGCAACCGCGTGCGCGGCCGCAGCGTCTGCGGCGGTCGCCAGCACAATGGTGCGTCCGCGCGCTTTCTCGCTTTTGATCCAATCGATCAGCTCAATATTGTAGGGGAGGTCCGCTGGGTCGAACGGGGCGGCTTCGGCGAGGCGCTGTTTAGCGTAAGCGCGGCCTTTCATGAACCAGCCGATCAGCGTGAAGATTCGCCAGGGTGCGGCGACGAGGAAGCGCAAAATCGCTTCGCTGAAGACGTCGCCGCGCGTCAGCGTGCCATCGAGATCGACGACCAGCGGCGGCGCGGCGCTTGCCTGCTTGGCCAGCCCTTCGGCGCTCATATTCGTTCCCACCCGATGTCACCCACGTTCAGCGCATAGTGCTGGCGGCGCCGCCTGCAATCAACGTGCCGCTTGGCAAATTGACCCAAGAGGCGCTTCAGATTTGTGAAGGCAACGCGATCCCCAAGGTTTGCTCAGAATTCGATCACGTCGAGTCTGAGGCGCTGCTTGCTTCCCCGAGGCGCTGGGCTGCGCCCCGCGCCTTATGCTAAAGATTGCCTTAACGCGTGGTTTTTGATGTCCCGACAGGGCCACGCGGGGCGTTTCTTAAAGAATTTGGCGCAGGGTCCGCCCTTCAAGTATTCGCTTGCAGCCCTCTGCGGCGGAGGGCGCCAGCTTCGGTGCGCCCGCCGAGGGCGGGGCGTCATCTGCGTTGGTGAAGGCCGCTTTGGCGGGGCCGGGGCGGGCGCGCCGGTATGGCGTAGATGTTGCTTGGCACAATGGGTTACGCGGTCTAGTTTAGGGCGGGACTGCGCGGACTGGAGTGGTTGCGCGTGAGTGGGACAAACACGGCCTTGTCGGCAGTTTCCGCGGTGTTCATCGGCGATGGCCCGCTGGCGATGCGCTGCATGGACGCATTTACTGCGTCCGGCGGCGGCGTTGTAACCCTAATTACAAAAGACGGCGCCCTTGCCGCGCAGGCTGCCGAGCGCGGCGTGCGCGTCAGCGGCAAAACCGATGCTGCGCTCGCGGAAGCGGCCGGGTTCGCGTTTGATTATCTTTTCAGCATCGCCAATCTCGACATGCTGCCGGCGCCGCTCATCGCCGCCGCGCGCAAGATGGCGATCAATTTCCATGACGGGCCGCTGCCGCGCTATGCCGGCCTGAACGCCACCACCTGGGCGATCCTGAACGGTGAGCAGCAACACGGCGTGACTTGGCACGAAATGACCGCGAAAGCGGATGCCGGCGGCATTGTCGCCGCCGAAGCCGTGCAGGTTGATCCAAATGAAACGGCGCTCAGCCTCAACGCCAAATGCTATGAGGCGGGCTTCACCGGTTTTCAGAATATCCTGGAACAGATCGCTGCGGGCGACGTTCAGGCGCGCGCCCAGCAGGGGGAGCGCAGCTATTTTGGGCGCGTGAAGCGCCCGGCCGCCTTGGCGACGCTGGGGTTTGAGGCGCCGGCTGCGCAAGTGCTGGCGCTGGTGCGCGGGCTCAGCTTCGGCCCTTACGCCAATCCGCTGACATCCGCCAAATTGTGGACCGGTGAGCGCGCTCTGCTCGTGGGCGCCGCAGCCATCTCGGAAGGCGCCGCTTCTGGCGCGCCCGGAACGGTGCTCGCGATTGATGCGCAATCGGTCACGATCGCCACCGCCGATCAACCGGTGCGGCTCTCGGATTTGACTGATGAGCACGGCGAGCCGGTTGACCCCTCGCTTGACGCTGGCTT
>DAORMO010000024.1:0-339 GCA_035440585.1 Terricaulis sp. | reverse complement strand
AAGGCGGCCGCGAAATCCGAAGCGTTCTGGCTGGAGCACAGCGCGCGCGCTGAAGCGCTGGATTCTCCTTATCCGCGCGCGCGTCGTGCGGGCTCGGCTGCGCATGAGGCGCAGCTGACGTCGCAAACGACCGCGCAAGCGGCTGTCGCCGCGCTGGCGGCTTGGGCCGCGCGCGTCGCCGGCGTCCGTACGGTTTCAATGGCTTTGTTCGATGCGGCGCTTGAAGCGGAGATGGGTGATGCGGCGCGCTGGTTCGCGCGTTGGCGCCCGCTGACGCTGGACGCGCCGGCTGAGGCCGATTTGGCTGCGCTACATGGCGCGGCTGAGGCGGCGCTCGCT
>DAORMO010000023.1:20312-24959 GCA_035440585.1 Terricaulis sp. | reverse complement strand
CCGCCGCTGCGGCGGCCGCGGCCACGCTGGCCGCAATTGGCGTCATCGCCAATGTGAGTTTCGGCATTTGGCAGGAATGGTGGAACGCTGCGATTCTCATCGCCGCCGCTTTCGTTGCAGCGCTGGCCAGCTTTTACGCACCTGCCCGCTAGCGCCGGGCTTTGCCGGGGCGCACGTCTCGGCTAGAAACGGGCATGAACTTTTTCATGCGGCCGCTGCTGTTCTTTCCGCTGGCGATCATCGCCGCTGGGCTCATCGTCGTTATCGGCCTTGAGCCGCAGCGCTGGGCCCGCGCGGCCCATGCCGTGGACGGCGCGATGGAGGGACAAACCCTCATCCTCACCGGCGAGGCCTTCGATGCGCCAAGCCCGAGCCCCGAGCAGCACGTCAAAGTGCATCGCAGCTTCTGGGGCGTCCCAAAAAGCTTCAGCATCGCCGTGCTGCCCAACCAACCGGAACCCACCCCGGCCGAGCGGGGCGTGCGGCTGTTGCTAAGCCCTGAAGCTGCGGCGGCGTTGCAGGATCGGCCTGTGATTGTTGAGGTGGACTACAACCCGCTCAACATGAACACGGCCTCCGGCCTTGCCGTGAGCTTGCAAGGCATCGCCCCGGCCGATTGGGTGATCCAGGAGATCTCCGCGCAAACCGGCTCTGTCCGGTTTGAATTGCCGGCGCAATTTGCGGTGGACGCAATCGGCTTGCGCGCCATGTCACACAACGATGACCAAGCCTATGGGCTGGAAATCACAAGCATCCGCATCACGCCATCGGGCGCTTAGCACCGGGCGCCAGCAAAGCATGAGGCGATATGAAAAAGGGCGTCATTATCTCGATCGTGCTGCTGCTCATTGCGGGCGCGGCGCTGTTTATGTGGCAGCGAACCATGGATCCGCGTGGCAGAGCCGTGGCCGGAGAAATCGACGGCGCGGCGCTCGTGTTGCGCGGCAATGCGCTGCGCGCGCCTGACTCAAGTCCGGAACAAACCATCGCCGCCGCCAATGGCTCGCTTGGGCTCACGGTTTTGCCGAACCAGCCGCCGCCGACGCCAGCCGAACGCGGCGTGCGCATTCTGATCAGCGCCGAGCACGCCGCGCGCATCAATGACCGCCCCGTGGCCGTTGAAATTGACTACACCCTGCCCGCCAGCGGCGCCGCATCGGGGCTTGCCGTGAGCCTGCAAGGGATTGCGCCCGCCGATTGGTTTAGCCGGCCGCTTGATCAAAGCGGGCGCGCGCGCTTTGAACTGCCGGCGCAAATCGCCGTGGATGCGATCGGCCTCCGCGCGCTGAGCGATCAACCCGGCGCATCCGGCGCGCTCAGCATCACCGAAATTCGCATCCTGCCGGGCGCTGAGCCGCAGGAGGCGCAAGCACCGGCTGAGAGCGAACCCGAAGCCGAACCCGCACCATAAGAAACGCGCGCTAACACAGTTAAAGCCAACGCAATTTAAGCACGTTTCTTGCCGAAGCGCTTACTGTGGCGGCGCCAATGTTGCAGCCGATGGTGCTGTTATGTTGGAGTTGCTTTCATTCGCTGCGGCGTCGATCGCGCTGCTCGCCATAGCCGGCGTTGCATTCATGCGCCCCTATGGCGCGCTTTGGCGCGGCGCGCTTGGCGCGGGGCTGAGCCTGCTTGGCGCCGGCGTCGCCTGGCGTATGACAACCCAGCCTGCGTTCACAGCCGATACGGCTGTGTTGGTGCAATGGGGCGCCGCGTTCGTTTCTGGGATCGCGATCGGCGCGGTTGTGATTGCGGCGGCGATGCTGCGCCATTGGCTCAATGGCTTGGGCGCACGCGCGCTGCGCGGCTAATCCACCTTGGCGAGGAAATCGAGCAGCGCGTCCCACGCTTCAGGCTCATCCAGCATCGGGGCATGCCCGACATAATCGATGGTGACGGCGTCGAGATCGGGCTTCCGCTCACGCATGAAATCCACCACCTCAGCGCTGAACAGATCGGATAACGCCCCCCGCACCGAAAGCATCGGCTTTTGCGCCAGCGCGTCAAACAGCGGCGTCAAATCCGGTGGCGGCGCGTCCTCATCGAAATCGGCGAAGGCGAGCGCGATGTGCGGATCGTAATCGAACTCGATTTTGCCATCGGCGCGCTCGCGGAATGTGCGGCGGGCGAAGGCTTGCCAGAAGGCGTCGTCATCCAGCCGTTCGGGGAAGGCTGAGCCGTTGACGGCGCGGATCACGCCGGCCGCCTCATCCCAGCTCTCCACCGCTTGCACGCGCCCGACATAGCCGGCGATGCGCGAAAGCCCTTCAATGCTGAGCTTGGGGCCAACATCATTGAGCACGGAGGCCGCAATGCGCTCCGGCGCGTTGGCGGCGATCACCAGCGTGATCAGCCCGCCCATCGAGGTGCCGACGAACACGGCTTTAGAAATATGCAGCGCATCCAAAAGCTGCAGCACGTCCTGCGCGTAAACCGCCGGCACATAATGGGCTGGATCAGGATCGTTCGCGCTTTTGCCGCGCCCGCGCATGTCGGCGGCGATCACGCGCCGGCCCAGCGCGGCGATGCGCGGGGCGATCACTTCAAAATCGCGGCTGTTGCGCGTGAGCCCGTGCAGGCAAATCACCGGCAAGCCAGTTTCAGGCAGAAGCGGCGCGTAATCGCGCGCATACAGCGTAAGCCCATCCACCGTGGCGATGATGCGCTCTTCAAAACCGCCGATCGCGGCGCGCGCGCCAAAATCCATGACTTGCTCCCTTAGCCCGCGCGGCCCTGAGAGGCGACGGCGTTTGGATCGACATAGGCAATGGCGCGCATCGCCCGCAAGCGCGCGACCCAGCTTTGCTGCACGCCGGCCCGATCACTCACCGCAACGGATTCACAGGTGCGCAGCACCACCTCGGCGGCGCCGACGGTGAAGCGATCAAAGCAAAGCCCGGCGAACCCGCTTTGGCGGGCGAGCTGCGCTTCGATCACACGCTGCGCCGCGACTGTTCGGCCGCGCTGGGCCTCGCGTTGCGCCGCAGCGATCGGCCCGCGCCCCTGAAACCGCACCAAGAACGCCGCCGGCTCCGCCGCAGGCGTGGCCTGCGCGATATGTGCGATCGGCGCCTGCGCAAACGCTGCAGGCGCGGGCGCTGTGATCGAAAACACAAGCGCGCCCGCCACCAGCACAGCGCTGGCCGCGATCCCCCAAAGGCGCATGGCGTCAAAACTCATGGCGCGACCCTACCCCGCCCGGCCGATGCGCGCCACCTTCATGGCAGCGCCCGCGTTAAATCCAACGCGCCCATGCCGCTAGGTCGGGCGCATGTGGTTGAGCCGGCCTCGACCGGGGTCGCATTGCGCGAGCGGGCGCAGTCAATCTGGGCAAAGCCTTCAGGGTGCGGCGCGACCGCCCGCGTGATCAACGCATCGCGCAATGGCCTGCCTCTTAACCCTGTCTGCGATGCAAGCAGCGCCAAGGCGGCGGAGACATGAGGCGTGGCCATCGAGGTGCCTTGTTGGAACGAATAATAGCAGCGCTCGGTCGCGCCGCGATCGACCGGATCGTAGCAGCCAGCCTGCGTCACGCGCGTGGAGAGCACGCCGTCAGGGCGGCCATCGCCATCGCTGTCAGCAAACACGTCGCCGCCCGGCGCGAGGATCTGCACCTCGGGGCCGAAGTTTGAATAGAAGGCGAGCTGCCCGCGCGCGTCTTCGGAACCCACCACGAGCACATTGTTGCAATTGGCCGGCGCGTAGCGCGAGGCTTGATCAGCCTTATTGCCCGCCGCCACCACAACGATAACGCCGCGCGCGGTGGCGGCGTCGATCGCCGATTGCAGCGAAGCTGGGCATGGCGCCTGGATGGTGAGGCTCATATTAATAATGTCGGCCGGGGTGGCGTTGACGATCTGCTGCCCATTGGCGCCGATCGCCGGCGCAAGCCCCGCCGCCCAGCGAATGCCCGACACGATATCCGCCAGCTCTCCGCCGCAACGGCCCAGCACGCGCACCGGCACAATGGTGACGTCCCACGCCCCGCCCGCAACGCCGACGCGATCATTGGTGACCGCCGCGCCGACCGTGCCGGCGACGTGCGTGCCGTGATAGGAATTCTCTGTCGCCGCGCCGCAGCGATCGCCCGCATCGTTTGCATCCGCATCCACGCCATCGCCATCGCCGGCGCGCTCGGGATTGGCGATGAGATCGATGCCTGAGACCACGTTCGGCGAGCCGGCGATATCGGGGTGGCTCATATCAAGGCCGGTATCGAGCACGGCGATATGGATGTCGCGCGTGCCAACATAATTGGCTTGCCAGAAGCTGACAAAGCCGGCCCCGCCAGGCGATTGCCCTTCGCCGCTGCCGCGCGGGCGATAATGCCATTGCAGCGCCAAAAGCGGGTCATTCGGCATGCCGCCGCGCACCGCGACAGGCTCAGCCGGCGTTGTTGGCGCAGTTGGCGGCGGCGTTGTTGCCCCATCGCTGGGCTGCGGCGGTTGCGGGGCGGGCTGCTGCGCAGGCGGGGGCGCATCCTCGCGCCGCCGCGGCAACAGAGAGAACCCGCCGCTGGCGATATAGTTCGGCTCCACAAATTCAAACTCACGCGCCGCCTCAAGCCGCTGAATGGTGCAGCGCATGGCCAGCGCCAGATCCGTTTCGAGCTGGCGCTGGGTGACAACGCGCGGGCAGCGATCCTCC
>DAORMO010000023.1:19647-20294 GCA_035440585.1 Terricaulis sp. | reverse complement strand
CGCCGAGGGGAGTTCGCCTTGTGCGGTTTGCAGCTCTTGCGCAAAGCGCAGCGCCGTCGGGCTCGCACCCGCTGTGAGATCGATCGTCACCACACCGCCCGGACGCGTTTTCACCTCCCCGCCCACGCCAAGCCGGCCGAGCACGTCAAGTGCTGCGGCGCGCGCGGCGCTGGACGCCTCCACCTCAGCGCGCGCGCGTACTTGCTCAAGCGTCGCCGGCGGCAATTGTTCGAGCGCCTCCATGCCGCGCGCGCGCAGCGAGCGCACGAACGTGCTGGCAAGGCCAAGGCGCGAGGCGGCGTCATCGAGCGCGGCCTCCACGCGGGCGCCGACGATGATCTCACCGGGCGCCACCAGCAGCGGCTCAGGCTCAAGCAAAGCGGCCATATCGGATTCGGGCTGCACCGAGCCGGACACGGCGCGCGCCTCCAGCGGCACCGCCTCAAGCGGGGCGGGGCCAGGCGGCTCTTCCCGCTGGCCGGTCACGCGCTCGATGATCGCGGTGAGCAGGATGCCCGAATGCAGCAGCGGGCCGAGCGCCTTGGGCATGTACTGGAAGAATTTCGGCGCCACCAGCGGGATCATGCCGAAGCCGAGCGAGATGGCGACGATGTAGAGGTTGTTGCGGTTGCCCGCATAATCGACCT
>DAORMO010000023.1:18977-19553 GCA_035440585.1 Terricaulis sp. | reverse complement strand
AGACGCGCCGCGCGCCCGTACCGAAGACGAAGCCTCCAGCCTTGCTGGCGGGCCTGTTTTCATGGCTGTGGAGGATTTGCCCGAAGCGTTTGAAACACCCGCCGCCGCTGAAGCGGCGGTTCCTGAGCTCTACGGCTCGGGCCTTTATGAGCTGCAGTTCCGCGATGACGCTTGGCGCATCACCATGCGGTATTGGCGCCCGGCGCCGCCGGCGCCGGTGGCGCGCACGGGGGCCGCAGCGGTAAAAAAGCCGCTGGGCCGCGCGCGCACGCCTGAAGAAGCCCGCGCCCTGCTCGAGACCCCGGCCGAGCTTGCGCAAGAGGTGCTGCCGCTGCTCTACAAGGATCACAAAGCGCTCATGCGGCGCTGGGGCGATCTGGTGCGCAACGGGCTTGCGGAAATCGTTGAGCGCGACGGCAAGTTTGCTGTCTCGATCATCTTTTGGCGCCCGATGCACGCGCCCGGCCTTGCAGCACCCCTCGCGCCGATGGAACGGATCGAACTTGCTGAGCGCCTCGCCGCGCCGCTGCGCGCGGGCGAGCCGCAAGAGGACCTGGACATCGGCCTGTTTGAAGA
>DAORMO010000023.1:16316-18842 GCA_035440585.1 Terricaulis sp. | reverse complement strand
CACCTGCGATCAATCAATCGGCCCCTTCAATCGGCTTGCCCTCAATGAAGGCAAGCAGATCGGGGTTGATGATGTCTGGGTGGGTTGAGAGCAGGCCGTGCGGCAAGCCGGCATAAGCTTTCAGCACGCCTTTCTTCAAAAGCTTTACCGCAAGCGGCGCGGAATCTTCGTAAGGCACGATCTGATCATCTGTGCCATGGGCGACGAAGGTGGGCACATCGATCTCTTTGAGATCTTCGGTAAAGTCCGTTTCGGAGAAGGCCTTGATGCATTCATAGTGCGCGTTGGCCGCGCCCATCATGCCTTGGCGCCACCAATTATCGATCAGCCCTTGCGAGACTTTCGCGCCCTCGCGGTTGAAGCCGTAGAACGGGCCGGCAGGCACATCGATGAAGAACTGCGCGCGATTGGCGACGAGCGAAGCGCGCAGGCCATCGAACACCTCAATCGGCAAGCCGCCTGGATTTTTATCCGACTTCACCATGATGGGGGGCACAGCGCCGACAAGCACGGCTTTTGCGACACGCCCCGGCTTGGCACGCGCCACATAATGAGCGACCTCCCCGCCGCCGGTCGAATGGCCGATATGCACCGCGCCTTTCAAATCCAGCGCATCGGTGAGCGCGGCGACATCGGCGGCGTAGGTGTCCATCTCATGGCCGCCGCTGGTTTGCGTTGAACGGCCGTGGCCGCGCCGGTCATGGGCGATGACGCGATACCCGCGATGCAGGAAAAATAGCATCTGGCTGTCCCAATCATCGGCGCTGAGCGGCCAGCCATGATGAAACACGATGGGCTGCGCCGTTTTCGGCCCCCAATCCTTGTAGAAAATTTCCGCGCCGTCTGCTGTGGCGACGTAGGGCATCTCGTCCTCCTGGAAGGATGGGGTTTGATTAAGCCGCTTGCGTTTTTGGCGCGGCGCCGGGTGCGCGTTGATGGCGCTCAGCCCAGGCGAGCGCATCATCGGCCACCTCTTCCCAGCCAGGCTCGGCGCAGAGATAGTGCGAGCGATCTTGGTAGATCTTAAGCTCGGTGAGCGAAGCGGCGCGCTTTTGCTTGTTGAAGATCGCTTTTGTCATACTTGCAGGGGCGATGAGATCTTTGCCGCCGCCGATCAGCAGCAGCGGCGCGCGCGTTTTACTGTTCCAAGTGATTGCGCCCGCCCCGCCAGCGAGCACGCCGTCCCAATAGACCTTGCCCGCCGTGGGCACGATGTAGCGCGAAAAATGCGCATCGACGTCATCGCGCGGCAGCCCATTGGCGAAGCGCGTGGCGAAGAAATTCTTCGTCATCGAGATCACCTTGCCGCCGCTGAACGGATCGCTCAGCACCGGCAACGCCGAAATCGCGGCATCGGCCGCAAGGCCGACGCCAGGCGTCGGCGCCGGATCGATCGCCACGCCAGCCACGCCAAGGCCGCGATCAAGCAAATGCTGAGTGAACACCCCGCCCGCCGAGTGGCCGATAATGATCGGGCTCTCCGGCAGCGCGCGGATAATGTTTTCAAAATGCGCGACAATTTCCTTGGGGCCGTATTGCGTCAGCGCTTTGCGCGGATGGGCTTTGAGATCAACCGGATCACCTTCATCTCCCGGCCAATCGGGCGCGGGAAACAATAAGCCATGACAAGCATGGCCGAACGAACCACCGGCCGATCATAGCCATCGATCGCCGCCATCAATCGGGCGGCGCCCTTGCCGTCGGTAATGGCGGCGCGATGCCTCGACTTCGGCACAGCGATCGCGCCTCGCAGCGACGGCGTGAAATCGACTGGCGCTCTATTTGTGGCAACGGCCAAGCGGAGAACTTGCCCTATAGAAGCGCGAAGCCGTCGCGCCGTTTCTAAGTGGCCCTTCTCTTCCACTGTCCTCAACAGCCCGAGTACTTCGGCCGGCGTGATCGCTGAGATGGGGCGCGGACACAAAGGACCAGCAAGATCCTTGAGGAGCCAGCGGCGTTTGTCGATTGTAACCGCCGCCTTCTGCTCTCTCGTAAGCTTGGCAATCAATTCGTCCGCTACTGCTCCGAACGTTGTTGCGCGCGCGACCGCGCGCGCAAGGCGGGTGACCTTGCGTTCCTCCATGGGATCTAGCCTGTCACGCAATTGTTTGCGCGCGACAGCGTGATCATCACGCGCTTGCGAGAGCGAAATTTCGGGATAGGCGCCAAGCGCGAGCGTAAGTCGCTTGCCATTGAAGCGATAGTCGAAGCGACAATATCGCGCGCCAGTCGGCGCAACGAGCAGATAGAGGCCGTGGCCATCACTAAGCTTGTATGGCCGCTCTCTGCCCTTGGCGTTGCGGCACTTCATGTCTGATAGCGACATTGGCGGTATCACCTTTGGCGGTATGAGTGCTTGCTACCGACAAAGTACCGCCAATTGGACGCCGTGGACAATCGCCCGGGCTGTTCCGCGAGCTTCCACTCACACGCAGAAACCATCTTGAAAATATTGTTTTCAAAGGGTTTTCGAGAGATTTTCCGCCATTCCGAGGAACGCTGCGAAATGTCTCGGAATACGTAAAT
>DAORMO010000023.1:15922-16306 GCA_035440585.1 Terricaulis sp. | reverse complement strand
CACAGGCTCTCGCTAAACTTGGTGCCCAGGAGAGGACTCGAACCTCCACGGTGTTACCCGCTAGTACCTGAAACTAGTGCGTCTACCAATTCCGCCATCTGGGCACTGAGCGCGGGGGTTTAGGGGAGCGCGGGGGCGGCGTCAATTGGGCTGTTGCCGGGCGGGCGCATCGTCCCTCCCCTTATCCGCCAGAGCATGCTAAGGCCCGGAAATGCGTTTGCTTTCCTTCGCGGCCGCCGCCCTGGCCCTCGCCGCCTGCGCCACCGCCCCGGCCGCCCCCGGCTTCAGCCCCTCCCTGAGCGTCGAACACGCCGCCCCGATCCTGGCGCGCACCCAGCGGCTGCACCTTGCGCCTGACCTTTCGGCCCTCAGCGCCGGCGAGCG
>DAORMO010000023.1:11379-15818 GCA_035440585.1 Terricaulis sp. | reverse complement strand
CTCGAAGCACAGCGCGACCTCTTCCGGCTCAATAGCGGGCCCATCGCCACCACGCTGGACAACACGCGCGCGCCGATCCTGACCGTCGCGCCCGAAACGCCGGCGCGGAACGTCTATCCCAGCGCCGCCACCCGCGCCGGCGCAGACGCTTTCTTCGCGCAGCATCCTGAGCGGCGCGCTGAATTGCTCGACCCGCGCGCGGTGGTGTGGCTGGCCACGCCCGAGAATAAGCGCCGCACGCTGCGCACGCTCGATCAGCACCCTGTGCTCGATACGCTGCATCCCGGCTTGCGCGCGCGCATCGAGGCGAGCGAGCGCTATATGGCCGTGCCGTATTCCGTGGCCTATGCGGAGGACATCCTGTTCGTTTACGCGCGCCTCAATGCGGCGGCGGCGCATGTGGAAGCGGGCGATCCCGCCTTCGCGCGCTATCTGCGCTTGCGCGCGCGCGATTTGCTGGCCGACGATTATGAGGGCGGAGACGCAGCGTGGGTGACGGGCCGCTTCACCGGCAGTCTCAACGCTCAGATCGGCGCCTATGAGACGTACGACGATGCACTGTTTGGCGTGAAGACGTTCTTCTCGCTCTCGCTGCTGGTGCGCGACCGTGCGCGCAGCGATGAATTGCAGGCCGCGCTGGCTGACATTCAAACCGTTGAAAACGCATTGCCCTACAGCGATCACCGCGAGGTGCGCAGCGATATTCCGGTGGGGGTTTACAACATCATCGCCGATTTCGGCCAAGCCCGCGGCGCCAACACCGCCACCATTTTACCGAACGAAGCCTATCTCGCGCGCCAATACGGGCGCACCATTCTGATGCGCGGCAATATCCTGCTGAGCGAGGATCTGTTCGCAGAAACCCAGCGCGCGTTTGCGGCGGCGGTGATCCCAGCGCAGGCGGGTGATCTGACGCCGGAGGGCGGGTTTTATCGCACGCTCTGGCACGAAGTTGGCCATTATCTTGACGTTGATCAAACCGCAGATGGGCGCGATCTCGATGATGCGCTGGAGGATGTATCCTCGCTCTATGAAGAGATGAAGGCGGATCTGGTTTCGCTGATGGCGGCGCGCATTCTGCACCAGCGCGGGCGCATCACAGACGCGCAACTCACCGCGATTTACGCCAGCGGCGTGCGCCGCGTGCTGCAGAAGAACCAGCCCCGGCGTGAGCAGCCCTACGGCATGATGCAGCTGATGCAATGGAACTGGTTCCTTGAGCATGGCGTGCTGAGCTTCGCCGATGGGCGCCTCACCATTCATTACGGGCGCTACCCCGCCGCAGTGGAGGCGCTGACGCGCGAGGTGCTGGTGATCCAACGCAACGGGAACCGAGCCGAAGCGGAGGCCTTCATCACCCGCTGGGGCGGCTGGCGCGATGATCTGCATGGCGTGGTCGCCGCCAGCATGCGCGAGCATGAGCGCACGCGCTTTAATCTCGTGACCTATGAAGCGATTGACGGCCAGCAGCGCTGACGCAACGGGCTGGCGCGCCCGCGCCGCTTGCGCGCTATAAAGTGGAAAAGCATCGCCGGCCGCCAAGGCCGCATACGGAGGCCGCGCCTTGTCCGAAGAAAATTTCCGCAGTGTCCCCGATCTGATCGCCGCGCTGGCGTTGAGCCAGCCGCAAACAGCCGCGCTCATCCAGGATGAGCAGCAGCTCAGCTATGCAGAGCTCGACGCGCTGGCGGATCGCATTGCGGCGGCGCTGCAGCGCGATGGCGTCAAGCCCGGCGATGCGGTGGCGATCTGCGCGGGAACTTCGATCCATAATGTTGCGGCGTTTCTTGGCGCGTTGCGCGCGGGCGCGGCGGCCGCGCCGATCGCGCCCTCTTCGACGCCCGAATCCATTGCCGGCATGCTGGCCGATTGCGGCGCACAGGTGTTCTTTATTGATGCGGAAGTCGCGGCCGCGCTTGCGCCAGTGCGCGCAGGCATCCAAGCAAAGATCATCGCACTGGATAACGGCGCCCATGGCGCCGCGTTCTCTGATTGGCTTGCGCCAGAGGGGCAAAAGCCCGCACCCGTTGCGATCGCGCAGGATGCACCGTTCAACATCATCTATTCCTCGGGCACGACAGGCGCGCCCAAGGGCATTGTGCAGAGCCACAAGATGCGCGCCGCCCACATCGCGCGCGCCGCGCCAATGGGCTATGGCCCCGGCGCTGTGACGCTGCTTTCGACCGGGCTTTATTCCAACACGACGCTTGTGGCGCTTTTCCCCACGCTGGCGCTCGGCGGCACGGCGGTGCTGATGAAGAAATTCGATGCGGGTCGCTATCTTGAGCTGGCGCAGCGCCATCGCGTGACGCACACCATGCTGGTGCCGGTGCAATTTAGCCGGCTGATGGCGCATCCGGATTTCGACAGCTTTGATCTCTCCAGCTTTCAGCTGAAATTCTGCACCTCCGCGCCGTTCTCCGCCGCGCTGAAAACCGAGGTGCTCAAGCGCTGGCCCGGCGGGCTCGTCGAATATTTCGGCATGACAGAAGGCGGCGGCACCTGCGTGCTGATCGCGCACGTGTTTCCCGACAAACTCCACACCGTGGGCGTGCCCGCGCCCGGGCACGACATGCGCGTGATTGATGACGACGGCAAAGAGCTGCCGCGCGGCGAGATCGGCGAAGTGGTCGGCCGGTCCGACATGATGATGAGCGGCTATCACAACCGTCAGGCGCAAACCGATGCGGCGACTTGGACCTCCCCCGAAGGCGCGGTGTTCATCCGCACCGGTGATGTCGGGCGCTTCGACGCCGAGGGCTTCCTTGAGCTGATGGACCGCAAGAAGGACATGATCATCTCAGGCGGCTTCAACGTCTATCCCAGCGATCTCGAAGCCGTGCTCAATCAGCACCCGGACGTGACCGACGCCGCCGTTATCGGCGCGCCGTCGGCCGAATGGGGCGAAACGCCGGTGGCGTTCGTGGTGTCGCGCGCTGCAGACGGCCCCGCCATCCGCGCCTTCGCCAATGAGCGCCTGGGCAAAACCCAGCGCATCGCCGATGTCGTGCTGCTCGATGAGCTGCCGCGCAGCCATATCGGCAAGATTCTAAAGCGCGATTTGCGGGAGGCCTACCTCGCCCGCAAGCCCAGCTAGCGCGGCGGGGAAAATTGGCTTAAGCGCATGGCCCCATGACACGCAAACTTTCCCTGACGGTCGAAGCCAAGAACATCGCCGTCTATCTGCACAAGGGCGATCTGCCTGAGAGCGTTGTTTTCAATGGCGCGGTGGCCGTCGATAGCGAGACGCTGGGGCTTTCGCTGGTGCGCGATCCGCTGTGCCTGGTGCAGCTCTCCGATGGCGGGCCCGAGGCGCATCTGGTGCAGCTTGACCGCAGCAGCTACGACGCGCCGAACCTCAAGCGCGTGCTGACCGATGCCGCGCACCTCAAGCTCTTCCATTTCGCGCGCTTCGATATCGCCATGTTCATGCGCGATCTTTCGATTGTCACCACCCCGCTCTATTGCACCAAGATCGCCTCAAAGCTGGTGCGCACCTATACCGATCGGCACGGCCTCAAAGATCTCACCAAGGAGCTTTTGGGCCGCGACATCTCCAAGGAGCAGCAAAGCTCCGATTGGGGCCAACCGGAATTGACCGACGCGCAGCTCGCCTATGCCGCCTCCGACGTGCTGCACTTGCATGCGCTCAAGGAAAAGCTCGACGTGATGCTGGCGCGCGAGGGCCGCACCGAGATTGCCCAATCGTGCTTCGATTTCCTCCCCACCCGCGCCGCGCTCGATCTCGCAGGCTGGGAAGACACCGATATCTTCGCGCACGCTTAATGAGCCTTCGTGACACTTGGCGCGCGCTTGCAAAAATATACAGCGCCTGGAGCTTGCCGCTCGATCAACTGCTCGCCGGCGGCTCCTATCGCCTGCTGGGCGCAGATTTGCTCCCCAGCATGCTCGACAGCAAACGCGCACGCCGCGCGGCGGATGTGCTCAAAGACGCCACGCCAGAAGAGCTCAACGCGCTCAGCCAGATGGCGGACGTGAACATCCAGCGCACTGGCGATGTCTTCAAGGCTGTGGCGATCTGCTACATCACCCTGCCGTTTGCTGCGGCGGCGTTTCTATCGGACGCAGCGCCAGATCAGCTGCGCCTTGTGGTGCAGAACGCAACGCAAGGCGTCTTCATCGTGATCGGCATGCTCACTTTGGCGCCTATCGCCTATTTTATTGGTCATTGGCGCGCCAAGCAGATCGGCTGGGCGATTGCGCTTTACCGCAGCGGCGCGCTGGCTCCGAAGCCGGCGGCTTAGACTTTCGCCACCACTTGCTCGATCCGCCCGAAGATCGCGTGATTTTTGCCGTCCAGCATTTCGATCTCGACGCGATCGCCAGCTTTCAGGAAGCCCGTGCTTGGCTTGCCGGCCGCGATGGTTTCCACCATGCGCAGCTCAGCGATGCAGGAATAGCCAAGACCGCCGGCGCTG
>DAORMO010000023.1:2745-11316 GCA_035440585.1 Terricaulis sp. | reverse complement strand
CAAGATCGCGCGATTTGGCGGCGTGCGCGATCAGCGCGCCGAAATCGAATGTCATGTCCGCCCCTGCATTGGCCTTGCCGAAGGGCTGGCCGTTAAGGCTCACCAGCATCGGCAGATGCAGCTTGCCATTGCGCCACGCATCGCCCAGCGCATCCGGCGTCACCGCAACCGGTGAGAATGCGGACGAAGGCTTGGATTGAAAAAAGCCAAAGCCCTTTTCCAACTCTGCCGGGATAAGATTGCGCAAGCTCACATCATTGCACAGCATCACGAGCCGAATGCGCTCGCGCGCCGCTTCGGCGCTGATGCCCATCTCCACATCATCAACGATGACGGCAACCTCCGCCTCAAAATCGCAGCCCCACGCTTCATCCTTGAGCGGGATCGCATCGCGCGGGCCGAGAAACGCATCGGAGCCGCCCTGGTACATCAAGGGATCGCTCCAAAAGCTCTCCGGCATCTGGGCCCCGCGCGCCTGGCGCACCAGCGCAACGTGATTCACGTAAGCGGAGCCATCAGCCCATTGATACGCGCGCGGCAACGGCGAAGCCGCTTCGCGCTCATGAAAGCGTTCCCGCAGGATCGTGCCTTGGTTCACGCCTTCGCTTAACGTGCGCAAGCGCGGCTCGGCGTGCGCCCAATCGTCAAGCGCGGCCTGCAGCGTAGGCACTTCGGGCCCGGCGTGCGCATACCAAGCCAGATCATCGGATACGACCACGAGCTTGCCATCGCGGCCGTGGCGGAGAGAGGCGAGTTTCATGCTGACACCGCGTCTTTCTGGTTTTCTGGCGCAGCCTTGATGAAGGCCGGATGTTTGCGTGCGTTCTCATCCCAAGCCAACAGGCGCGGGAACGGCGTAAGATCGGTTTTGAACCGGCGCGCATTGGCCATTTGCGGCACGAGCACAACATCCGCCAGCGTCGGCGCATCGCCGAACGCATAAAGCGTCTCCCTGCGCGCAGCGGCCTGATGCTCCAGCGCGGCAAAGCCGAGCTTGATCCAATGGCGATACCATTCGCCGATATGCTCGTCGCTCGCATCGAACTCGAGCTTCAGCCGGCCCAGCACCGAGGTATTGTTCAGCGGATGAATGTCGGCGGCGATGGTCATCGCAAACGCGCGCACTTGCGCCGCCGCCCACGGATCGGCCGGCAGCAAGCGCGGCTCGGGATGGGCCGCATCAAGCCAGTCAAGAATGGCGAGCGATTGGGTGAGCAGCCCCGCTTCTGTTTCAAGCGCCGGCACGCGCATTTGCGGGTTGATCGCACGGTACGCTTGGCCGAACTGCTCTTCCTTTCCCGGCGCGATGTTCACCGGGATCGATGCATAGCTCAGCCCTTTGAGATTGAGCCCGATGCGCACGCGGTATGCCGCCGATGAGCGCCAATAATCGTAGAGCTTTAGCATTTCACTCCCCCAGGCGCGCCTTTGTATCCGCATGCGCCGCACGCGCTTTTTCATGCAGCCAGGCGGCGTGCTGGGGCGCTTTTTTGGTGCGGCTCCATTCTTCTAGCATGTCAGGCGCCACGCGCTTGAGCTCGGCCAATTCTTCGGCTGTGCCCGTATCGCAGGCAAGCTCCACCCGGTGCCCGTTCGGATCGAAGAAATAGATGGATTTAAAAATGCCGTGGTCGGTGGGGCCAAGAACATCAAGCCCATGCGCCTCGGCGCGCGCCTTGCCGGCGAGCAAAGCGTCTAAACTCTCCACTTTAAATGCGATGTGCTGCACCCAGGCCGGCGTGTTCTCATCACGGCCCATTTGTTTTTGCTGCGGCAATTCAAAGAAGGCGAGCACGTTGCCGTTCCCCGCGTCTAGAAACACATGCATGTAAGGGTCGTACGCGCCGGTTGAGGGCACATGATCCTCGGCAAAAGCGGTGGTGTAGTCCATGCCGAGCACGTCGCGATAAAACTCCACCGTCTCTTTCGCATCCTTGCAGCGATAGGCGACGTGATGGATGCCGTTGGTGATCGCCATCTTATGGCTCCTCGTCAGCGAAGATGCGGATAATCGGCACGCCATCCGCCTCAAGTGCGGCGCGGTACATGCCTCGCGTGTTCATCGAAAATGCAAAGCGGCCGCGCCCATCGAGCACGATCACCCCGCCATCGCCCACCGCGCCCGCGGCGTTGGTTATGGCGCCCACCTCGCGCATCACAGTGTTGGCCGCATCCTGCGCACTCATCCCTTGCAGCTGCATGCGCGCGCAGATATCGCGCGCCACGCCAACGCGGATGAAAAACTCGCCCGAGCCGGTGGCGGAAACGCCGCACACGCCGTTCTGCGCATAGGTGCCCGCACCGATGATCGGCGCATCGCCAACACGGCCCCAGCGTTTACCCGTCATGCCGCCGGTGGATGTGCCCGCCGCGATATTGCCGTGCTGATCATAGGCGACGACGCCCACGGTGCCGAACTGGTGATCATCAGGCGCCACGTTTGAGTGCTGCTGCGCCGGCGCCGGCGCGCCCGCTGGGCGTTGCGGGATGGGCAGATTGTTGCGCAGCGCGAACTGCTCCAATTGCAGCCAGCGGCGCTCGGTAAAGAAATAAGTGTTGGCCACTTCTTCGAGGTTGCGGCTGCGTGCGAACGCCTCAGCGCCCTCCCCGATCAGGAATACGTGCGGCGAATACTCCATCACCGCGCGCGCGGCCAGGATCGGATGCTTGGTGCGCGTCAGCCCCGCAACCGCGCCCGCCATGCGCGTGCGCCCATCCATGATCGAAGCGTCAAGCTCATTGCGCCCCTCATAGCTGAACACAGCGCCGCGCCCGGCGTTGAAAAGCTCGTTCCCCTCAAGATAGAGGATCGTGGCCTCCACCGCATCAAGCGCTGAGCCGCCGCCCTCGAGAATATCGCCGCCGATCGAGAGCGCCTGGCGCATCGCAGCGCGATATTGCGCATCAAGCTCTGGCGTTAAATTCGCCCGCTCAATCACGCCCGCGCCGCCATGCACAACCAGCGACCAGCGCGGCGCCGGCGGCTCCGCAGGCGCTGCGCCGCCGAACATAGCGCAGCCGGCAAGCAGCAGCGCGCCAAACGCCGCGATCAGCGCGCGCATCACGCGCTTTCCTTCAGCACGCCACGCTTGATCTGATCCAGCTCAATCGATTCAAACAGCGCTTTGAAATTGCCTTCGCCGAAGCCTTCGTTGCCCTTGCGCTGGATGAACTCAAAGAAGATCGGCCCGATCGCATCCTTGCCGAAGATTTGCAGCAAGAGGCCCTGGCCTTCGCTCGGCGCGCCATCGATCAGGATGCGGCGCTTGCGCAGCTCCTCCACCGGCTCGCCATGGCCCGGCAGGCGCTTATCGATCAGATCGAAATAAGTTTCGATCGTGTCCTGCAATTCAACGCCCCGCGCGCGCAGGCGATCGACCACTTCGTAGAGATTGTTCGTGCCGAAGGCGATGTGCTGAATCCCCTCGCCGCGATAGCGCTGCAGATATTCCTCGATCTGATCGACCTTGCCTTCCTCGCCTTTGCTTTCATTCAGCGGGATGCGGATTTTACCGCACGGGCTTGTCATCGCCTTGGAGAACAGCCCAGTGACTTTGCCTTCAATGTCGAAATAGCGGATCTCGCGGAAGTTGAAGATGCGCTCATAATAATCGGCCCATTTGGCCATATTGCCGCGCATCACATTGTGCGTGAGGTGGTCGAGATAGGTGAGGCCAAGCTGGTTCTTGGCTTCATCCGCGCCCGCGATCGGCTCGAAATCCACGTCATAGATGGTGCGCGCGCCGTAGCGATCGACCAGATACACATAAGCGCCGCCAATGCCCTCGATGCACGGAATATCCAATTCCATCGGCCCGATCGGCATATCCACAGGCTTGGCGCCGCGCTTGAGCGCTTCGTGATAAGCCTTCTTCGCGTCCTTCACGCGAAACGCCATGCCGTTCGCGCTCGGCCCATGGCTGTCGCGGAACTGAGCCGGCTGGCCGCCCGGCTCCATATTGAGGATGAAATTGATGTCGTTCTGCTTGTAGTGCAGCACGTTTTTCGAGCGGTGCTTGCCCACGGCGGTAAAGCCCATGCGCTCAAAATAGGCGGCCACCTCTTGCGGGTTCGGCGCAGTGAATTCCACGAACTCAAACCCATCGGTCCCGATCGGGTTTTCAAACAGATCAGCCATGGGGCTTCCTCCCACTTGCGTTTGGCGGCAAGTTAGTTTCAATTGAAACCAATGGCAAGCGCGCAGAAAAAACCAGAGGAGCAAACCGCCCGGGACCGGCTGGTGCTGGAGCAATTTTTGCCCTACCGGCTCTCGATCCTTTCCAACCGCGTCTCCCGCGCTATTGCGGCGCGTTATGCCAAAACATTTGATCTCACCATTCCGGAATGGCGCATTATCGCCGTGCTCGGCCGCAGCCCCGGCCTTTCGGCCAAGGATATCGCTGAGGCGACGGAGATGGATAAGGTTGCGGTGTCGCGCGCCGTCGCGCGGCTGAGCGCGGCGGGGCGCATCGCCGGCAAGGCGGACCCTGAAGACGCGCGCCGCCAAAATCTCGTTTTAACCCGCGCAGGCGAAACTGTGCATGCGCGCATCGCACCGATCGCGCTTGAGAGCGAGCAGAGATTGCTCCGCGCCTTAAGCGTGCGCGAGCGCAAGGATCTCGATGCGCTGCTCGATCGGCTGCTCGAAGCCGCGCGCGCACTCTAAGCAAAGTTTATCGGAACCAAATGCGCGCCGACGCCGTTACCTCCAGGGACACTCGTGCAACCTGGAGAATTTTTTTGAGTATGATCAAGACGCTTTGGACGAGCGCTGCTGTATCCGCCATGGCGCTGGCTGCAGCCGCATGCGCACAAACCGGTGGTGACGCCATCAACGCGCAATCCGGCGCCGCGCCCGCGCAACAGAGCGCCGCCGCCGTGAACGCGCCGGTTACCGAAGCGGATTTGCAAGCCTACACCGCCGCGCGCAACGAGATTGCATCAATCACGGCCGGCTTCGCCGAATTGACTGATGAACAACGCGCGCAGGCCACGGCGCAGATTATCGCCATTCAGGAGCGCCACAATCTTACCCCGGCCCGTTATGACGCCATCGCGCGCACGCTAGAGAGCGACCCAGAACTCGCCCAGCGCCAGGAAGCCCTGCAAGGCTTCAGCGATGCGCAAGTCGCTTCCTTCGCGGCGGCGAGCGTCGAGATTGATCCGGTCGCGCGAGCGCTGGCCGATGCAAGCGAAACTGAACAAGCCGAAGGTGCGGAACAAATAAGGTTGATTCTCGATCGCCACGGCCTCGACGGATCAACCTACAATGCGATCGCCACGGCTGCGCAAACCGATCCAGATTTGCATCAACGCATCAATGATGCGCGCATGACCGCCGAGCCGGCCTCCTCGCCCTAGCGCCGAGAGATACTTGCTGAAATGACACGGTTCCAAACGGAACTGGCGATGAGCCTCGTGCGTACTCGATGTGCGTTGGGGGAAACATCAGGAGAACGGTATGTCACGATTTACATGGTTGAGCGCAGCTGCGCTGACGATCGCGCTCGGCGCAGCCATGCCGGCGGCGGCGCAAGAAGCCGAAGCGCCGCCAGCGCAAGCCGAACAGCAAGCGGCGTTCACCGATGCGCAGATCGCCGCATTCGCCGCTGCAAGCCAGGAGATTGATCCGATCAGCCGTCGCATTGCCAACGCGACACCCGAAGAGCGCACCGAAGGCGCAACTGAAATTCGCGCGATTCTGACGCGCCACAGTCTTGAGGCGGACACCTACAACGCGATCGCCACGCAAGCGCAGAATGATGCCGGCTTGCAAGCGCGCATCGTCGCCGCGCTGCCCACAGCGCAGCCGGCTGGCGATGAAACGCCGCCGCCCGAACCGGAATAAGAAAAGCGCTTAAGCGCCGAACGCCCGCCATTCATAGAGAATGGCGGGCGTTTTCTTTTTCCGCTTAGCCGCGCGGCGTGAGGCGGATCACCCGCCCATCATCTTCATCGGTGACAATCCACAACGCGCCGTCAGGCGCTGCGGCGACATCGCGGATACGGCCAAGGCCAAGTTCAAACCGTTCCTCCCCCGCAACCCGATCGCCGTCGAGCCGCAGGCGCACCAGCGATTGGGTGTCGAGGCCCGCGATCAAAATATCGCCGCGCCACGGAAACAGCTCGCCCCGATAAAATTCCATGTCGCCCGGCGCGATCACCGGATCCCAATAATAATTCGGCTGCTCCATGCCTTCTTGCTGGGTGATGCCGGCATTGATCGCGCCGCCACGGTATTCAATGCCGTAAGAGATAACAGGCCAGCCATAATTGCGCCCCGGCAGGGTGAGATTGAGTTCATCGCCGCCGCGCGGCCCGTGCTCAACCGTCCAGAGCGCGCCGGTTTCGGGATGCAGATCCGCGCCCTGAATATTGCGATGGCCGCTCGACCAGATTTCCGGGCGCACGCCCGCTTGGCCCACGAACGGATTATCAGCCGGAACCGATCCGTCGATGTTGATGCGCACAACCTTGCCGATATGGGTGGAATTATCCTGCGCCAACTCGCGCGGCGCATTTTGCTGGCGATCGCCGAGCACGACAAACATCGCGCCCGTGCCGTCAAACACGATGCGCGAGCCAAAATGCCCGCGCGAAGCCCAGCCCGGATGCTGGCGGAAAATCACCCGCACATCTTCGAGGCGCGCACCATCGGCGCTGAGCCGCCCGCGCGCCACGCTGATGGCGTTCACCTCACCTTCGAGCGGTTCAGAGAATGTCCAGAACACCAATCGGTCCGTCGCAAAATCGGGGCTGACGACAACATCAAGCAGCCCGCCCTGCCCGCGCGCATCAACCGCCGGCACGCCCGCCAGCGGCGCCGAGAGCGCGCCATCGCGGCCAAGCATGCGCATGCGGCCAGCGCGCTCTGTCACCAGCATCGCGCCATCGGGCAGAAACGCGATGGCCCACGGATGATCGAGCCCCGAGGCGATCACCTCATGTTCAATCGTGACATTTGTGCGTTGCGCAGGCGCGCGCGTTTGCCCCTCAAACGCCGGCTGATAATTCGTATTCGGCGCGTCTTGGCGCACCGGCTCGCCATCAGCGGGGGTGGGCGCCGAGCACGCGGCTACAGCGGCGAGCATCACAACCAGAAGCATGCGCATGAATGAATAGACCTTCCTTGGTGAATTTTGCGGCAAGTATGCCGCCTGAAACGCGATCACGCAAAGCAAAGCCATCGCTTTTCACTCGCCCCCGGCGCGGCGAGCGGCTAAAAATGCGGGCGGAGCGGGCAAGGGGGAGCGCGCGTGGCTGACGTGTTCATTTCCTATTCGCGGCCCGATCGCGCGCGCGTGGACGCGATCGCCGAACGGCTCGCCTCACTCGGCTACACCGTGCGCCGCCAGCCTCCAGAGCAAGGCGCAGCCTCGGCCGAAACATGCGCGCGCCAGATTGAATCCGCCGCCGCAGTGCTGGCGGTGTGGACGCACCGCGCGCGCGCATCCACCACCGTGTTCGCGCAGGCTGGCTACGCCCTCGACGCCGGCAAGCTGCTGCAAATGCGGCTTGACCCGATCGCCCCGCCGGCGCCGTTCCACGCCCTCCCCCTGGCCGACATGAGTGGCGCGAAAAGCGAATGGGGGCCGCTCGAAGACGCGCTGGCGCGGCTTGCGAATGGCGCGGCCATGCCTGAAGCGGAGGCGCCTCTGCCCGCGCCAGGCCTATTGGCGACAGCCCCGCCGCTGGGCGCGCCAAAGCGGTTCACAAGCGCCGCCTTGCTGAGCTTGGCCGTTTTCGCCTTCGCGCTTTGGGCGGCCTATGCCGGCGCCATGCCGCTGGATTATGCGCAATACGCTCTCGCTGGCGCGCTGACGCTTGCGCTCGGCGTTACGGCGTTCACGGCGTTTCGGCTGCTCGCCATTCGGCGCGCGGGAGGCTGAGATGGCGCGCCCGCTGCTCCGCGATTTTATTTTGGGCGCACGCCAAGTGGTGGCGCTGCAGCTTGTGATCGCGGTGATCGCGGTGGCGCTTTCCGGCTGGACCTTGGCCGTGACGGCCGATCTCATGCGTGAGCGCGAGCAGCTGCGCACGCGCGTGGCGCAACTCGAAGAAGCTTTGGTGACGCACGACATCGTCGTCCCCTCCACTGTAACGGTGACGGAAGCGATCGTGGCGCCACGCGCGCGCGGCGCCTATCCGCCCTCCGCGCCAGAAGCCGCCGCGCCGCCTGACCAAGCCAGCGCCGAAGCGCAAAGCGGCTTCAATCCCGGGCAAATCATCGGCGATCTCATCGCACCAGCCCCTCCAGCGCGGGTGGTGGTGCTGCACGCGCGCGGGGAAGCGTCCGCACGCATCGCTGAGCCGCTGGCGCGCGCCTTGGAAGCCGAAAGTGGCGTGCGCGTGATCGTGGCTGCGATGGGCCAGAATGATCGCCGTGCGCCAAGCTATGCGTATTATACCGGCCGGCAAAGCGGCGCAGCTTCGGCGCTGGTGCAACGCTTCACCGACATCGCCCGCCGTGAATCGGTGGCGCCTTGGTCTGCGCAATTGCCCGGCACGGCGCTGCCGGCGCAGGGCGAATACGCGCCCGATCGCATCGACATCGTGCTGCCGATACTGACG
>DAORMO010000023.1:0-2735 GCA_035440585.1 Terricaulis sp. | reverse complement strand
TTTGGCCCAGCGCGGCGATCTCCGCAACCTGTTGGCGCAGATCGAGCGGCTGGATCCGGCGGTCGCAGCCGCCCGCGCCGCCGCAGCGGCGGCGGCCGAGGAAGCGGCGGCCACAGCCCCGCCACCGCCCTAAGTCACTCGCCTTATAAAACCGTGCATCAGCCGCAGCGCGCGTTGCGCGGCCGCGCCGCGTGCGTATGAGTATGCCGCATGAAAAAGCTCCTCGCTCTTGCTCAGCCCGCCGCTTTGCTGCTCCTGATCTGCGCCGTTTTTGCGCCGACGCCCGCCCACGCGCAGCGCCATTGGTTTGAAGGCGAGCCCACCCCGCTGCGCTACGATATCGCCATCACGCCCGATGCTGCAGCCGGCGCATTCACGGGCGAGGCCAGCATCTTCATCGAAACCAGCGCGCCGCTTGGCGCCATCGTGATGAACCAGATGGAGCTTTCCATCCAATCGGCCAGCATCAACGGCGTGCGCGCCGAAGCTGCGGCCGATAACGCGGCGCAAACGCTGACGCTCACCCCGCGCCGCGCGCTGCCTGCTGGCCGGCACACCATCCGCATCACCTATTCTGGCCGCATCTATGATGAAGCCTACGGCCTTTTCCGCGTGAGCTATAATGCGGATGGTGAGACGCGCCGGGCGCTGGCCACGCAATTTGAGCCAGGCGATGCGCGCCGCATGGCGCCGATGTGGGATCAACCCAATCGCCGCGCCGTGTTCGGCCTCACCGTGACCGCGCCAACGAGCGAGATGGTGATCGGCAACATGCCGATCACCTCCAGCCAGCGCCTGCCGCAGGGGCTGACGCGCACCACCTTCGCCGATACGCCGTCGATGCCCTCGTATCTGCTCTTCCTCGCTGTCGGCGATTTTGAGCGGATCACGCAGGATGTGGATGGCGTGGAGCTTGGCATTGTCGTGCGCCGCGGCGAAGCCGAGCGCGGCCGCTACGCGCTGCAAGCGGGCGCGGAATCGCTGCGCTATTTCACCGAATATTTCGGCATCCCCTATCCGCTTCCAAAGCTCGACATGATCGGCGTGCCTGGCGCCGGCGGCTTTGGCGCGATGGAGAATTGGGGCGCCATTCTCTATTTCGACCAATATCTGCTGCTGGACGCCAATTCGAGCGAAGGCGATCGCCGCACCGTGTTTGAATTTGTGGCGCACGAGGTGGCGCACCAATGGTTCGGCAATCTCGTCACCATGATGTGGTGGGATGATCTTTGGCTCAATGAAGGCTTCGCCACCTGGATGGAGCAGAAAGCCATGGATGCGCGCCATCCGGCCTGGGAGCCTTGGCTCAGCCAGCTCGCCGGCGGCACCGCCACCGCGATGGCGCTTGACGCGCGCGAGGGCACCCACCCCATCGTGCAAGTGGTGAACACCATTGATGACGCGAACCTCGCATTCAATGTGATCACTTATCAAAAGGGCCTCGCCGTCGTGCGCATGCTTGAGGCGTATGTGGGCGAAGAAAATTTCCGCCGGGGCGTGCGCGATTATCTCAACGCGCGCCTCTATGGCAACGCGCAAACCGAAGATCTCTGGCGCGCCGTGCAGGCCGCATCGGGTGAGCCGATTCTGGAGATCGCGCGCGGCTTCACCACCCAGCCTGGCTTTCCTGTGCTGCGCATCTCAAGCGCGCGCTGCGCCGATGGCCGCAGCGGCTGCATCCGCATCGCTCAGCAGCGCTTTGCGCTGGATGAGGCTTCGCGCACCGGGGAGCTTTGGGCCCTGCCGCTGGTGACGCAGCGGCTTGGCCAGGCGCCGCAGCGCACGCTCGCAGCGGCCGCGTCAGAGCAAATCATCAGCCTGCCCGGCTCTGGCCCCTATCTGATCAATGCCGGCCAAACCGGCTTTTTTCGCGTGCTCTATGATGGGGCGAATTTCAACGCGCTGCGCGATCGCTTCACCACGCTCAGCACCGAAGATCAGCTTGGCCTGCTGCTGGATTATTGGGCCTTCGCGCGCAATGGCGATGCGCCGTTCGCCAATTATCTCGATCTGGTGGCGCGCCTGCCAGCGGATGCAAATCCCACTTTGGTGAACGCCACGATCGGCTCCATCACCGCTTTGGCCGGCTTCGCGGCGGGCCGGCCGGAGGAAGCGGCGGTTGAGCGTTTCGCGCTCAACACGCTGCGGCCATTCTTCGCCGAGATCGGCTGGGAGGCGCGCGAGGGCGAGCACGCCAACGCCCCGCTCACCCGCGGCGCGCTGATTGGCGCACTTGGCGGGCTGGGCGATGAAGCGGTGCTTGCCGAGGTGCGCCGCCGCGTCGCGGAGGATGACATCCCGCCCGCGCTGCGCAACACCGTGCTCGGCATCTATGCCGCAAGCGTGACGCCCGCCGAATATGAGCAATTGCTGGCCCAAGCGCGCAGCGCGCAGGATTTTGTCGAGCAACGCCGCGCTTGGTTGCGCGTTGCGGCGGCAAGCGATCCAGAGCTGGCCGCGCGTACGCTGCAGCTGGTGCTGGGCGAGGACATCCCCCGCCAAATCCGCACCCAGGTGCTCAGCGTGGTCGCCGGCGGGCATACGCAAATGGCTTGGGACTTCCTGGTGGAAAACCGCGCCGCGATCGAGGCGCTGCTCGATCCGCTGCAGCGGCTCGAATACCCGCCCGGCATCGCAGGCCGCAGCGCCGATCCTGACATGATCCCGGCGCTTGAGGCTTACGCCCGCGATTTCCCGGAGGGCGCGCGCGGCAATGTGGCCGGCGCCATCGCCGG
>DAORMO010000022.1:21803-25004 GCA_035440585.1 Terricaulis sp. | reverse complement strand
CGGCGCGCAAGGCTCAGGCCGCGATGGCCGCGTCACCAAGGCTGATGCGCTCGCGCTGATCGAGAAGGGGAGCGCGCCTGCCGCCGCTCCGCCGGCCACCGTGCAAGCAAAGCCGCTGCAAGCGCGCGAACTCGGCAATGCCGAAGAGCGCGTGCCGATGACGCGCCTGCGCCGCACCATCGCCCGCCGCCTCAAGGAAGCGCAAAACGCCGCCGCGATGCTGACGACCTTCAACGAGGCGGACATGTCCGCCGTGATGGCCGCGCGCAACAAGTACAAGGATCAGTTCGAGCGTAAGCACGGCGTCAAGCTCGGCTTCATGAGCTTCTTCGTGAAAGCCTGCGTCGCCGCGCTAAAAGAGATCCCGAACGTCAACGCCGAGATCGATGGCGATGACATCATCTATAAGAATTTCTACGATATCGGCATCGCCGTCGGCACCGATCGCGGGCTTGTCGTGCCCGTCGTGCGCGGCGCCGATTACAAATCCATGGCCGAGATTGAGGCCGAAATCGGCGAGCTCGGCCTCAAGGCGCGCGACGGCCACCTGAAGCTGGAAGATCTGCAAGGCGCGACGTTCACCATCAGCAATGGCGGCGTCTACGGCTCGCTGATGTCCACGCCGATCCTCAACGCGCCGCAATCGGGCATCCTTGGCATGCACAAGATCCAAGAGCGCCCGGTCGTGGTCGATAAGCAGATCGTGATCCGCCCGATGATGTATCTGGCGCTCAGCTACGATCACCGCATCGTGGACGGCAAAGAAGCCGTGACCTTCCTCGTCCGCGTCAAAGAGGGCCTGGAAGATCCCGAGCGGATGCTGCTGGATCTGTAGTTTGCCGCTTCCCTGACGCAGCCCCGGCGCACGCCGGGGTGCGATCAGGGATCCTGGGCGCGGCGCTGGGTCTTCTGGATCCCCGCTCTCACCCCCGCTTTCGCGGGGGCTTCGTCGGGGAAGCGCGGGCGCTACAAACTCAGCCCCGCCTCAGCCTTCACATTGCGCCGGCGATAGCGCCGCTCGAGCCGGCGATCTTCTTCGTCCAGCGCATCGCGCCGCGCGGCTTCGCGCGCATTGGCGGCGGCAAGATCGCGCGCGAGAAATTCGAAATACGCGCCCATCGGCACAAAGCCGTTTTCATCGGCCATCGGGCGCACTTTGCTGATCCGCATTGGGGCATCTCCTTTGATGTCCGCCTGCGTAAGAAACTGCTCACGCGCGCGCCGGTTCGCGTTCCGCGCGCGGATCAATGTGGATAACTCACTTGCTCTCTTTGTGCAGCACCGTGAGCGCAAGGCCGAGCAGGGCCAGCGCCAGAAACACGTTCGGCAGCCACGCATAGGGCGTGGTCACGTAATAGGTGTCGTGCAACAGCGCTTCGGCGGGCGGTACTGGCGCCAGCAAGAGCATGAGGCTCAAAAGCCCCGCCGCAAAGCCCCATGCGCCGGCCAGCAGGCGCAGCCCGCCGGACATCTTGCGCCAGGTGCGATACCAGCCCATCAGCAGAAGCGCGCCCGCGAGCATCGCTGCTGCCGGAAAGTCGCCGACGCTGAATCGAAGCGCCGCCCCCGCCGCAAACAATGCGCCCATCGCCAGCGCCATCCAGGCGCTCACTTGCCCAAACCAGGTCATGCTTTTCCCTCCGCCCGCGCAACGCCCCCGCGCGCTTCCCCGCACGCAAGAGCTTGAGATCAAACCTTGTTCCGCCAGCCATTGGCGCGCGCCCCGAGCCCTGTATAGTAAATCCGCTCGGGGGAGCGAAGGTGGGGGCGCGACATGACATTCATTCTGCGGTGGCCGGCGGTGCTGGTTCTGTTCGCGCTGGTGGCGTTGTGCGTGCTGGCCGCTGTGAGTGCCGGGGCGGCGATCGCCGGCTACCAAGCCCCGATCACCCAAGTGCAGGATGTCCAAGCCGAGGCCGCCGCCGCGGGCGCTGCGGAAATGACATGGCTTGATGTCGGCCTTTGGGGCGCCGCTGCGCTGTTCTTCCTCATCGCCGCCGTGCGCCTCATCCGCCGCACGCAGGGCTTCTGGGTGTGGCTGCTTGGCTTTGCCGCTTATGGCGGGCGCTGGGCCTACCAGCAGGGCCAAGACGTGATCACCCAATTCCAAGCCATCGATTGGGGCGTGTTCCAGGAGCCGCAGAAGCTTTTGGCCGAAGCCGGCTCGTTTGAGGTGCAGGTGGCGCTGCTGGCTGTGATCCTCATCGTCGGCGTGTTCATCGCCATCATTGATGGGGCCGATCGCGCCTATTGGGATAAGCAGGGCGCCTAAAGCAGGGCAGGCTTGCCTTAAGCCGCATTGAATCAGCGCGCTCGCGCGCCTAGGTTCCGCGCAAATTTGTGCGGAGCAGGTATGAGCTACGATCTCGTCATCATCGGCGGCGGCCCTGGCGGCTATAACGCGGCGATCCGCGCTGGCCAGCTTGGTCTCAAAACCGCGATCATCGAAAGCCGCGGCAAGCTCGGCGGCACATGCCTCAATGTCGGCTGCATTCCCTCCAAGGCGCTGCTGCACGCCAGCGAATATTATGAAGCCGCCGCCAAAAGCTTCCCCTCCATGGGCGTGAAAATCGAAGGCCTCTCGCTCGATCACGCCGCTTTCATGAAGCAGAAGGACGAAGCGGTCGAAGGGCTCACCAAGGGCGTTGAGTTCTTGATGAAGAAAAACAAGGTCGATTACGTCAAAGGCTTTGGCCGCATCGCTGGCCCCGGCAAAGTGGAAGTCACCGCCGCTGACGGCGCCAAGCAAACGCTCGAAACCAAGAACATCCTCATCGCCACCGGCTCAGTGCCCACCGGCCTGCCGAACGTGGAGATTGATGAGGAGCGCATTGTCACCTCCACCGGCGCGTTGGCGCTTTCTGAAGTGCCGCAAAAGCTGATCGTGATCGGCGCGGGCGTGATCGGGCTTGAGCTTGGCTCAGTGTGGCGCCGTGTCGGCGCGGAGGTCACCGTGGTCGAATTCCTCGATCGCATCACCCCCGGCCTCGATAACGAACTCGCCACCGCCTTCCAGCGCACGCTGAAAAAGCAAGGCATGGCGTTTGAGCTCGGCCAGAAGGTCACCGGCGTTGAAAAAACCGGGCGCGGCCTCAAGGTCACGATCGAGCCGGCCAAGGGCGGGCCTGCGCGCGTGCTCGATGCCGATGTCGTGCTCGTCGCCATTGGGCGTAAGCCGTTCACCACTGGCCTTGGGCTTGA
>DAORMO010000022.1:11177-21738 GCA_035440585.1 Terricaulis sp. | reverse complement strand
GTCGAAGGCGTCTACGCCATCGGCGATTGCACGCACGGCCCGATGCTGGCCCACAAGGCCGAGGAAGAGGGGATCGCCGCAGCCCAAATCCTTGCCGGTAAATGGGGCCACGTGAATTACGATGTGATCCCATCGGTGATCTACACCGATCCGGAAGTCGCCAGCGTCGGCAAAACCGAGGAAGAGCTGAAAGCCGCCGGCGTCGAATACAAGATCGGCAAGTTCCCGATGATCGCCAATTCGCGCGCGCGCACGAACCATCAAACCGAAGGCTTCGTCAAAGTGCTCGAAGATGTTTCCACCAAGCGCGTCGTCGGCGCGCACCTGATGGGCGCGGGCGTCGGCGAATTGATCGCCGAGATTTGCGTGGCCATGGAATTTGGCGCCAGCGCCGAAGACATCGCCCGCACTTGCCACGCCCACCCGACGGTGAGCGAAGCCATCCGCGAAGCCGCCAAGGGCGTCGATGGCTGGGTGATGCAGTCTTGAGCGAGGCGCTCGCCCCGGAAGCGCGGCTGCGATGGCTTCAGGCCCTTGCCGCCGAGCTTCCCGAGGGCGGGAATATAAACCTCTGCCTCTTCTGGGAGAATGAGCATGGCTCAGTCGGCGCGCATGCGTATCGCACTGAGATGTCCGTGCACTTCTTCGGGGCCGAACACCCCGTAACATCGCTTGCCGAGGCGGCGGAGCTGCTTCGCGAGATTTTTGCCGGCGAAGTTGTGGTGCTCACAGCTTATGAAGGAGAGCGCTGTGTGTATCGCGCCATGGCGCGTACGGGCGATGTGAGCGGCGGGCTAAATTACCTGCAGCCTATGGGGCGTAATCTGCCAGAGGTGGACTTCGTGACCAGAGAATCTTGGTCGCAAGGGCTCATCGAAGAAGATTAGGGCGAGATCAGCTTTAGCTTGGGAAAGTATCCGCGATAGCGCTGGGCGTCGCGCGTCAGCAGCGTGAGGCCCGCCACGGATGCGTGCGCTCCGATGAAGAAATCCGGCAAAACGCCGGTGCGCACCCCGCCTGCAGCACGATAGCGTTGAAACGCTTTGGCCGCCAGAAACAGCGCCGCGCGCGGAGTCTGTTCGTGTTTCAGCCCGGCGGCGGCGATGAATGCGTCGCAATCCTCCACGCGCCCATAGCGCACTGAAAGCTCCGCATAGACGACATCATTGATGATAAGCGGCCCGCCAAGCGCGGCGGCTTCGAGCTGCTGTATCGACCAGTTCGCCCAATGCGGATCATTGGTGGCCACATCCAGCAACACGTTGGTATCAATGAACGTGCTCATTCCCCGCGCGTCAGCGCCATGATCTGATCAGTGCTCATGCCTTTGCCCGCGTGCCCGCGCAGCGCCGCGAACCGGCTTTTCTTCGGCTTGCCGCGCGCCTTGCTGACGACGACGCGGCCATCTTCGGCCAACTCGAACGCCACCTCATCGCCCGCTTTGACGCCGAGCTTGTCGCGCACGGGTTTTGGAATTGTCACTTGGCCTTTGGTTGTCAGCGTGCTCATCGCGGTAATACCTCTGATACAGAAGGTAATACCTTTCACTCGACTTGAAAAGCCCGCGCACCCCGCCTGTGAGTATTTCCAAACCCTAACTTCCCCACGCGCCGCGACTCCTCTTCCATCCCTGTGAGCAAAACTCACACGAGGAGCCCTCCATGCTGGTGGTGACGACGGAGCGTTTGGCGCTGATCGCGCTCGATCATCGGCTCGCGGCCTTGCAGGCCGGCAGCCGCGCGGCTTTCTTCAACGCCATCGCTGTCACGCATGAGCCGTATTGGCCGCCCGCGCCGTTTGATCTGCCCGCCTTTGAATGGGCCGCCAAGCATCTGGCGCACGATCCGCAAGGGGAGGGCTGGTATGGCTGGGCCATGCTCGCTAATGGCGGGGAGCGCGCGCCCCCGCGCATCATCGGCATCGCCGCGCTCATCGGCCGCCCGGATGAGGATGGCGATGTGGAGCTCGCCTTTGGCCTGTTGCCCGAGTTTCGCGGGCGCGGCTATGGCGCTGAAACCGTGCGCGCGCTCACAGATTGGGCCTTCGCCCATGGCGCCGCGCGCGTGATCTCCCACCTTGATGCGGAAGATCATAGCGCCGCGCACACGCTGCAAAAGCTCGGCTTTATCGATACCGGCGCGCCGCCTTATCCGGGTGTCGCCTGCTGGGCGCTCAGCGCGGCGGCGTGATCACTCTGCGGCGCTGATCAGCGCTTGCAGCTTGTTGAGATAGGCGATCCAGCCATTGCGGCCCTTGGGCGTGAGATGCACCAGAGTGTGCGGCTTCTTGCCAAGGAAGGTCTTTTCGATCCGCACATAGCCTGCATCTTCCAGCTTGGAGAGATGCGTGGATAGATTGCCGTCGGTGGCGTTCACCTTGGCTTTCAGCTCCACGAACGGGGCAGGGGAAACGGTGGAGAGATAGGCCATCACCCCAAGCCGCAAGCGCCCATGGATGACATCATCCAGCGCTGTGTGATCAAAGCTCGACATCACACGATCATCGAGGGTTCGGCGCGGATCATGATCACGCCTGGCGTCAGCAGCACGCACAGCGCCGCCGCAGAAGCCGCAAGATAAGCCCAAGGCTGCGCCATGACGAGCCAGAGCAGCAAGCTCACCGCAAACGCCGCGTAGGCAAAGCTCTTCAGCCAGCCCTTCTCAGTGATGGTCGCGGTCGTCATCAGCGCCAAGCCGTAGATGCCGAACACCACCGCCATGATCACATCCGCCCGGCTGGGGTCACGCAGCAGTGCGCCGGAAAGCAGGCAGCCCACAACGGTGGCGAAGATCGCAAGCGTGGCCGCGTTCCACACCGCCCGGTCTATTCTGTTGCCGAGCGCCGTGCCGCCCGGCAACACCCGCACGCGCTGGTACACGATGGTGCAGCCGATGCCGGCGCCGACGCCGAACAGCGCCCAAAGCGCGCCAAGCGCCCAGGGCGGGGCGGCGATCAATCCCGTGCTCAGCGCCCAATGCGCCAGATAGGTCACGCACAGCAAGCCGCCGAACAGAACAAGGTAGCGCCCGCTGATCAGCGGCGCTTGGCGGCCCTCCTCGGCCAGCGCGCGCGCATAATTCAAATCAGCCAGCATCTCGTCCCGCGTCATCGCGCATTCTCCTCGTAACTTTGAAATACAAAGTACTTGGGCGGAGGGCGCGCGTCAAGAGCTGCCGTTGGCGTTCAATCGGGGAGGGGGTCGTGCGGCTCGTCGCTGTGGTGATAGGCCTGGGCCAGATCATTGAGATCAAAGTGCTGGCCGCAAACGGCGCATGCGCGCTCGGACGGTTCGCGCGTTGGCGTGAGCGCGAGATGATCATCAAGGGGAGGGGAGATGGCGTGCATTCTCCGTTTCAGGCGGGAGCACGCTTTGTCTCTCAGCCGCTGACGCCCGGATGTCCTGGTCAGCGATGCGCTCACCTTACGCGAAGATCAGCGCGTGTCATGCACTGAATCCCTGTTCCGGCCAGGAACAGCGGCGCAATGCAAAGATCTCAGCAATGTTTGAAAAAGCGGCGGGCCAAACGGCGGCGTTCGTAGCAGGAGCGTGGGCAGCGGAGACGCGGTGAACGCATCGGATCCAATCTGTGCTCTGAGGCTTGGCCCTAATCTCGTCGTATCGTTGAAGCGTCGTCTCTAACGGAGAAGGGGGACACCCGTCGGCGTCCCCCTTTCCTTGTCACGTTTAGATCGCGGGAGCAGCGGCCTTGCGGGCCTTGCGGACCGGCTTCTTGGCAACCTTCTTCGCCGGCTTCTTCGCAGCAGCCTTGCGGACGGTCTTCTTCGCGGTCTTGCGCACGGCCTTCTTCGCCGGCTTCTTGGCAACCTTCTTCGTCGCCTTCTTCGCGGTCTTCTTGGCGACCTTCTTCACCGTCTTGCGGACGGGCTTCTTCGCCATTTTCTTCGCCGGCTTCTTCGCAGCCTTCTTAACTTTCTTAGCCATCTTTATTTCCTCATCTTTACTTGTGTTGGTACTGGGTTGGACGGGAGTTGTTTGACTCTCCGGGGATTTTTTTCGCTGAATTTGGTTTGCAAGTAGTTTCCGCAAGTACTCGTGCGATTTTTTCTTCGCGCTTGTTTTTCACCACGTTTGCGCGTTGCGAAATTTCCCTGCGAGCCTTGAAAAATAAGGCGCGCAAGCGAATGCGCGCATGCAAAAAACATCACGCGCGCGGATGTGCGCGCGCATACGCCTGCAAAATTTTTTTTGCTTCGAGGCCCGCATAGCCCTGAGTCGTCGAGAGCGATTCGTGTCCGAGCAGCTCTTGAATCGCACGCAGATCGCCGCCGGCGGCGAGCAAATGTGTTGCGAACGCATGCCGCAAAGCGTGCGGCGTGGCGCTTGAAGGCAAACCCAAACGCCCGCGCAGGTTCGCCATCAAGGCTTGCGCCATGCGCGGAGAGTACGCCCCGCCGCGCGCCGCGCGGAAGAGCGGGGCCTCGCCATTGAGCGCATAAGGGCAAAGCGCGGCGTAGCGCGCCACAGCTTCGCGCGCGGCGGAAAGCAACGGAACCAGCCGTTCCTTGCCGCCTTTGCCTTTGATGCGCAGCGTCTCCGGCAGCGGCAGATCGCGCCCCTCCAGCGCCAGCGCTTCGCTGATGCGAAGCCCCGCTGCATAGATCAACGTGATCAGCGCCGCATCGCGCGCGCCGGCCCATTCTTCGCGCGCCTCAGCTTCGGCTTCCTCGATCAGCGCGCGCGCGCCGCTTTCGCTGACAGGGCGGGGCAACGGCCGCTTCAGCTTTGGTCCGCGCACCAGCCCAAGCCGCGGATTGGCGAGCCCATGCCGGCGCTCAAGATAGCGATAGAAGCTGCGGATCGCGGCCAGCGCGCGCGAAACAGAGCGATCGGCCAGCGCGCCTTCGCCCTGGCGGCGATGCGCCAAATAAGCCCGCAGATCGCGCGGCTCCAGCTTGGCGAGATCAGCGCCGCTCGCCTCGCCGCCCAAATGCCCCTGCAAGAAGCCCAGAAACGTCGCCACATCGCGCTGATACGCATCGATCGAATTGGCCGCAAAACGGCGCTCATCGCGCAGATATGCGATCCATTGGGCGAGGAGGGCGGCGCCGGTCATGGCCCCATCAAGCGCCGCGCCCGTCAATATCGCGTCAACGCACGCGGGCTTCGCGGGCCATCCAGTAATCGTAATGATAATGCACCGCGCCGTGGTGCAGGGTGTATTTGGGCTGATGCGGCCGCCCCGGATGGTTGAGCAGCGCCGGCTCGGGGCTCTCTTTGCTGGCGCGCGCCCGCGCCATCTCCGCGGCGAACCGCGCGGCTGTTTCCGGCCCCAGCTCCAGCTTGAGCGCGGCGTTCATATAGAAGCCGTTCTCCAGCCGCGCCGCCACCGCGCGGACAAAGCCGCCATAATCCCAGCGCCCATGTTCATAGGAGGGCTTGTTCGCCCGCAGCGCCACGCGGCTCGGCTCGCCGAGGCAATAGGCGTAAAGCGCCGTCGCCCGGTCACACTCCGGGTGCGCAGTGATCCACTCAAGCTCAGTGACGCCATGATCCCAATGCCAGTTCAGCACGATCTCGTGCCAATCGTCCGGGCTCATCTGCTTGATCAGCGCCAGCAAGGACACCCCGCAAAGGTCGATCGGCGCGGCGCGGCATTCGATCATAGTGCGCAGCTGCGCGCGCCGGCGCGCTTCCTCGGCGGCGTGGATTTCCAAATCCTTGATCAGCGCGTCACGCGCCAGCATCAGCTGCGCCAGTAAGGCCGGGTCGGCCCAAAAGCTCGCCCGCTGGCGCGCGTACGGCTCATGCGGCTCAAAGCAGCAAACATAAGCCGCGCGCATTTTGTCCAGCGCTTTGCCGCTTAACCCGCGCAACGCGCGCGGGCTCACATCGCGCACCAGCGCCTGCACCAGGCGGCGGAAATGCTTGTATTGCGGCGGCGCTGCATCATCGCGCGTGTGTTGCTCATAGAGCACCGCCAGCATGCGCGCCGAAGCGTGCGCGCTGCCGGGCGCGATGTCGGTAAACAAGTGATCGTGCGCATGGGCCGGCATGGGCCGGGCGGCGCGGTTCAAGAGGGTCATCATCTGCCGATCTCGCAAGCGCCCAGTAAGCCCTGGCTTGGCTAAGAACTTACAAGTTCCTAAAGTTAAGCCCGCTTCAGTATCTGCGGCGCCACAGCTAGAGCGGGCTTCCGCCGAATCCGCCGAGCCCCTAAATTCACCCTATGAACCCCACCGCCCGCCGCCGCTTGCTCGATGCAAAGCGTTTGCGCAAAGCGCCCGCGCCCGCCGGGCCGCTGTTTTCCGTGGCGGAGGAGGGGGCTGAGTTCAGCCACGACACGATAGATAAAGTGTCGGTGCAGTTTCCGCTGCCGCTGCCCGAGCCGTTCGATTACCGCGCGCCGTCTTCGCTCGGCATTGAGCCCGGCATGCACGTCATCGCCCCGATCGGCCCGCGCCTCGTGCGCGGGGTGGTGTGGGCGGTGGCCAAGGACAATCCCGCCGCGGCCAATCTCAAAGCCATTGAGGAGGTGCTGCCTGGCGCGCCCGTGCCGGAAATGTCGCGCCGCTTTATTGACTGGGCCAGCCGCTACCTCGTGCGCCCGCCGGGCGATCTCTTGCGCATGGTCGTGCGCTCGCCCGACGCGCTCTTCCCGCCGCCCACTTATATCGTGCTCGCGCCCACCGGCGATGCGCCGCCGAAAATCACCGAAGCCCGCCGCCGTGTTTTGGAAGAAGCGGCAAAAGAGCAAGTCGGCGCCGCCGAGCTCGCGCGCCGCGCGGATGTCTCCTCCGCCGTCGTCAAAGGGCTCGTCGATTGCGGCGCGCTTAAGAAAGTGGAAATCAGCGAAGACCCGCCATTCCCGGAGCCGGATCTTGCGCGCAGCGGCAAGGATCTCTCCGATCTGCAAACAGCCGCCGCCGAGGAAATGCGCGCCTTCGTGCGCCAGGGCGGCTTTCATGTTTCGTTGCTCGATGGCGTGACGGGCTCTGGCAAAACCGAGGTCTATCTCGAAGCCGCCGCCGAAGCGCTTGAAGCTTCGCCCGATGCGCAAGTGCTGGTGCTGATCCCCGAAATCGCGCTCACGCAAGCGGCCATGGCCCGATTTGAAGCGCGCTTTGGCGTCACGCCGGTGGAGTGGCATTCGGCCATCCCGCAAAAATCCCGCCGCCGTGCTTTTCGTGAGATCGCCGAAGGCCGCGCGCGCCTCGTGGTCGGCGCGCGCTCTTCTCTTTTCCTGCCGTATCCGAACTTGAAGCTCATCATCATCGATGAAGAGCATGATCCCTCCTACAAGCAGGAAGAGGGCGTGATCTATCAGGCGCGCGATCTCGCCGTCGCCCGCGCCAAGCTGGGTGATTGCGCGGTGATCCTCGCCTCGGCCACGCCCTCGCTGGAAACCCTCACCAACGCGCAAGCGGGCCGCTATGCGCACATCAAGCTGCCGATGCGCCATGGCGCGGCGCAGCTGCCGGATGTGTCGCTGGTGGATATGAAGCTTGATGCGCCCGATAAGGGCCGCTGGATTTCGCCGAAGCTGATCCAGGCCGCCGCCGAAGGCCTGCTGCGCGGGGAGCAATCGCTCTTTTATATGAACCGCCGCGGCTACGCGCCGCTCACGCTCTGCCGCGCCTGCGGGCATCGCATGAAATCGCCCGATAGCGACGCTTGGCTGGTGGAGCACAAATATACCGGCCGGCTCGTTTGCCACCTCACCGGGCATTGGATTCCCAAACCCGAATTTTGCCCCGAATGCCAAACGCCAGATAGCTTCGTCTCCATCGGCCCGGGCGTTGAGCGCATCGAAGAAGAGGTGCGCTTCTTCTTCCCCGAAGCGCGCATCGAGATTTTCTCGTCAGACACAACGCCCAATGGCGAAGCCGTGCGCGAGCTTGTGGCCCGCATGGAGCAGAACGAGATCGATATTCTGATCGGCACGCAGATTGTCGCCAAAGGCCACAATTTCCCGAACCTCACCTTCGTCGGCGTGATTGATGCGGATTTGGGTTTGCGCGGCGGCGATCTCCGCGCGGGGGAGCGCACGTTCCAGCTCATCTCCCAAGTCGCCGGCCGCGCCGGCCGCCACGAAAAGAAGGGCAGGGCGTTCATCCAAACCTACGCGCCTGATGAAGCCATCATGCAAGCGCTCGCCGCGCAGGATCGCGATGCGTTTCTCTATGCCGAAGCGCTGGAGCGCGAAGCCGCCGGCATGCCGCCTTATGGGCGGCTCGGCGCCGTCATCATCTCCGCGCCCAGCGAAGATCTCGCCAACCAAGCCGCCAACGCGCTCGGCCAAGCCGCGCCCAACGCTGAGGGTTTAGATCTCTGGGGCCCCGCGCCCGCGCCGCTCGCCATCATCCGCGGCATGCACCGCCGCCGCTTCCTCGCCCGCGCAAATCCCGGCGTAAACATCTCCGCGTTCTTGGCCGCCTGGGTCGCCCGCGTGAAGCTGCATAGCGCGGTGCGCGTGCAGGTGGATGTGGATCCGTATAGTTTTTTGTGAGGCTCCATGTCTGAAAAGAAGCCGGGATCTATAGAGCTTAGAGGCCACCTAAAGAAGTGGCGCGGCTTGTACGTGGTCGGGGCGCGTGCGCCTGAGGAATAGCTCGATCACTTACGTGAGGCGCTGTCGCTGGAGTTGTTCGAGCGTATACTAAGCCGGATTGAGAGGTATCATCTGGGAAGTCGGATGTTTGAAGGGAAGGTTTGGAAAGCTTGGCAAGAAGGGTGGGTCGCGCTGCATTTCGCACGCTTCGAGAGGGCGACGCACCTTCAACTCGCGGCCGAGAATGCTGCGGATGACTTTTATCTCAAAAGACGAGGCGCTGACTGGATTGGCTTTCAAGTCACGGAAGCGATGTGCCCAGGAAGAAGGCGCTCTAGCGAGTACCGAGAACGCGAAGGCGGCTCAGAGCAACCTGTGCACGTCGAGGCGGCGCAGATTCAGAAGGAAAGCGATAGCGCCATCCCGTCCTTAGTAGAAGCGTTGCGCAAGAAATCTCTAAGCGCACGAGGTGGGCATCTAGTGATTTATTGGAACACCGGTTGGCTTATAAATGCTGGTGCGTTTATCGAAGCGCTAGAACGCGAAAGCGAGCCCTTCCGATCTATGTTCCGCGAGGCGTGGATTATAGGGAAGGGAAGCGTTTTTCGTGTTGCCCCGGATTTTCGCATGCTTTCTGGGCCGCCAAGGGCTTTTGGGGCGGGCGCCTAATCGGAAAATGCTGATCCAGCCTTTCTTTTTCATCCGTCCCCGCCATCCGAAACCCAGCAAACTCAAATCCCGGCGCCACCACGCAGCTGACCAGCGCCCAGCCATCATCCGCGATCGTTGCTTGCCACGCATGTTTCGGCACAAGCGCTTGCGGGTGCTGCCCCGCCAGCACGTCAGCGCCCAGCGCGATCTCGCGCGCGTCATCGCCTTCAACAATGCGCAGCGTGAGCGGCGATCCTGCGTGCCAGAGCCAAAGCTCATCTGCATCCACCACATGCCACGCGCTCTGCTGGCCGGCCTCGAGCAGAAAATAAATCGCCGTCCCCGCCGCGCGTGCGCCCGGCGGCGCATCTGCGCGCCAGGTCTCGCGGTACCAGCCGCCTTCGGGGTGGGGGGCAAGGCTGAGGGCTTGGATCAATTGTTTGGCGTCGTGCTGCATGGCGGGCAGGGAAACAATCGGCCGCGGCTTTGGCAAGCCTTCGCGCTTGTGCGCGCCCGCCCCACGCCTACGATGCGCGCATGAATATTCGCGACAGCATCCGCACCATCCCGGACTATCCAAAGCCCGGCATCATGTTCCGCGACATCACCACGCTGCTGGGCGATGCGCGCGCCTTTCGCCGCGCAGTGGATGAGCTGGTGCAGCCTTACGCCGGCGTGCGCATCGATAAGGTGGCCGCGATCGAAGCGCGCGGCTTCATCCTCGGCGGCGCGGTGGCGCATCAGCTCTCCACCGGCTTCATGCCCGTGCGCAAGAAGGGCAAGCTGCCGTGGAAAACACGCGGCCAGGAATATGCGCTTGAGTATGGCGTGGACGTGATGGAGGTGCATGAGGATGCGGCAAAGCCGGGTGAGCAGGTGCTGATCATCGATGATCTCATCGCCACCGGCGGCACAGCGCTCGCCGCCGCATCACTCGTGCATAGCCTTGGCGCCAAAGTGATCGGTGCGAGCTTCGTGATCGATCTGCCAGAGCTTGGCGGCGCAGATAAACTCCGCGCCGTTGGCGTGCCGGTCAAAGCGCTCTGTGCGTTTGAAGGGCACTAGGCCCTAAACGTCATCCTCGCCCGCGCGCCCGCCTTCGCCTTCGAGCCGCGTGAGCGCGCCGACTTCTTTTTGCGTGTGCCTGAGGCGCACGCCCGCGCCCATACTGTCTTCCGGGATGAACACCGCCCCGCCTTGCTCCAGCAATTGCTTCAGCTGCGCGCGCACTTGCGGGCCGGGATCGACATTGGCGCTCTCAAAATCGCGGATCGCGTTTTTGGTGACGCCGCAGGCTTCGGCCAGCCTGCGCCGCGGCCATTGCACCAGCGCGCGCCCTGCGCGGCAAAGCGGGCCTGTTAGCTCCATCTCACGTCCCCTTTGGCTTCAGCTTCCGCTTG
>DAORMO010000022.1:0-11140 GCA_035440585.1 Terricaulis sp. | reverse complement strand
CAGCGTGATCGAGCCCACAGAGAGCAGCCACACATGCTCAAGCCGCATCCAATCCTGGCCCGAAAGCCAAAGCGCCGGCCCGCAAAACAAGATCATGCGCACAATGCTGGCGAAAAGGGAGGGGCGGGTGTCGCCCATGGCTTGGAAGAAGCTGGCGCACGTCATCACCAGGCCCGCCGCCACAAAATTCCACGAGGTGATTTGCAGATACTCGCCCGCGACGGCCAGCACGGCGGGGTCGTCCGTGAAGGGCCGCCCCATCGCCTCAGGCGCGATATGGCAAAGGATGGTGAGCACAGCCATGATGCCCGCGCCAATCAGCGCGGCGACCTTAAACGTCTCACGCACGCGGTCATGCTGGCCGGCGCCGAAATTCTGCCCGGCGATCGGCGCAGCGGCGAAGGCGATCGCCATCGCCGGCAGGAAGATCGATTGCATGATGCGCCCGCCAATGCCGAAGCCGGCCTGCGCTTCGGCGCCAAAGTCGCGGATCACCCAATAGATCACCGCGAACACCACAAACATCATCAGAAATTCGAGCGATGTCGGAAAGCCGATAAAGGCGATGCGCCGCCACGCATCCCAGCGCGGCTTGAGCGTGGCCCAGTGCACGCGCAGCGCCGATTGCACGCGCGGATACATCCATATCAGCGCCGCAAACCCAACAGCCGATGCGATCGAGCTGGCCAGCCCCGCACCAAACGCCCCCAGCGGCGCGCCCGTGCCCCAGCCCACGATCAGCACCGGCGCCAGCGCCACGTTGAGCAGCACCGTGCCGGTCTGTAAAATCATTGTCGGCTGCACCACGCCCGCCGCGCGCAAGCTTGAGAGCAGCGCCATGGTCGGAAACAAAAGCGCGAGCGAAGGCAGATAGCCATAGAGAAACGCCCGCGCCTCAGCCGCGCTTGCTGCATCCGCCGTCAGCGCATCCACCCACAGCCCGCCAAAACCATAGCCCAGCGCCAGCATGCCGGCGCCCGCGATCAGCCCCATCAGCAGCGCCTGATCGGAAAACAAGTTCGCGCTTGCGTCATCCTTGCGGCCCATCGCTTGCGCCACCAGCGCCAGCACGCCGATGGAAATCATCTGCGAGGCCGCCAGCGCCACGAAGAACACATTGCCCGCCGCGCTCACGCCCGCCACCGCCGCGCTGCCCAGTCGCGAGACGAGATAGAGATCGACCAGGAAATACAGCGTCTGGAAAAGCTGGCTGATGCCGATGAACAGCGCCATCGACAGCACGTGGCCCAGGATCGGGCCCTTGGTGAGCTCGCGCATCAGCGGCCCCGCAACGCGTTGCGGGCCGCGCATGTCGGCACTGCTTGGGGCATGGATTTATCCAGCGGTGAAGCGGAGCCGCGCGCACACTTGATCGGGGCTGAAGGGCAGGGCTTCTTCCCGCCCATCGGGCCGCGTCTCAAATTGAATGGTTTGCTTGAGCCCAACGATCTGCACCGCGCCGCCTTCGCCGCTCAGCACGCCAAGCGCCGCCGGCCCCTCCGGCCCGCAAATGAACGGCGCGGTTTGATCAGGCAGCGCATGATAAAGCGTGGGGCTCTCTTCGCCGAACAGCCCCATGATCTGCGCCAGCGGCCCGCCCGGCGCCTGGGCCATCACATCATGGGGCGTGTGATTGGCTTCGCGGAAGCTGAGCGTGCGGCCATCGGCGTGGCGCAGCGTCAGCGTCACGGCCGGGTCCATGCCGTCGCCGGCTGCGAGCGTTGAAACGTCGCGCGTCAGCTGCGCGCCCACCAGCAGCGAAGTCGAGGCGTCGGCCGCAGCCAGCGTCGCGCTCGTCACCACCGGGCGCGGGCCCGGCGCTGCGCACGCGGCCAAAGCGCCCGCCACAGCGATCAAAACAGCAAAGCGCATGGTTTCCCCCTAATGCGCCGCGGGCGGCGGCTGTTGCGCGGCGGCTTGCGCCAGCTTTTTCTTCTGCGCGTTGCGTGAGGCCATGTTGAGCCCTTCCACCAGCGCCGAGAACGCCATCGCTGCGTAGATATAGCCTTTCGGCACATGCACGCCAAAGCCCTCGGTGATCAGCACCATGCCGATCATCAGCAAGAAGCCCAGCGCCAGCATCACCACGGTGGGGTTCTTGTGAATGAAATTCGCCACCGGATCGGCCGCCAGCAGCATCACCGTCACAGCCACTAGCACCGCTGTCACCATGATCGGCACATGCTCTGTCATGCCGACAGCCGTGAGGATCGAGTCAATCGAGAACACAAGATCAAGCAGGATGATCTGAAAGATCGCCGTGCCGAAATTCATCGCCACCGGCGATTTCTTGTCGAGCAGATCGTCGGTCGGGGCGGGATCCACCGCGTGGTGAATTTCCTTGGTGGCCTTCCACATCAGGAACAGCCCGCCCGCGATCAGGATAATGTCGCGCCAGGAGAAGGCAGTGTCGAAGCTCGGATTGCCGTGGCTATCGGGCGCGCCTTGGAAGCCAAAATCGATGATCGGCGTCGTCAGCGCCACGATGAACGCGATCGTGCCCAGCAGAACGAGCCGCATCACCAGCGCCAGCCCGATGCCGATGCGCCGCGCCCGCGCGCGCTGATGCTCTGGCAATTTGTTGGTGAGGATCGAAATGAAGATGAGGTTGTCGATGCCAAGCACGACCTCCATCACGATCAAGGTCACCAGCGCCGCCCACGCAGCCGGGCTGGAGAGCAGCGGTACAATAGCGTCCATGTGAGAATCCCTCAGCGAAGCCGCCATCTAAGCGATAATCCCCGCCGCCGGGAAGGGTGGCGCCCCAGCCGCTCGCTCTGATACCAAGGCCCGTCATGCAAACCGCCATTCTCCGTTCGATCGCGCTCGTCACCATCGGCAACGCCGCTTTGGCGGGGCGCGATGTTTCCTCGTTCTGGCCCCGTTCCGAGCTGCTGCGCTTCTATAAGGAGATCATTTTCCTGATCCCCGACGGGGCTGGCGGCTACAAGCCGGTCGCCCCCGATCCCAACGCCTGGTTCGCCAAGCTCAGCGCGCTTGGTTGCAAGGGGCTGCGCCTGCACGCCGCGCCGATGCAGCAACATGAAGGGGAGCGCCCGCAATCGGAACGTATGACAGTCGGCCTCGTCGGCGGCGGGCCGCGCTGGCTGATCGAGGCGGTGTACGCGGAGCGTTCTGAACTCTGGGAAGGCCACGATCGCACCGGCGATCGCAATGATCCGCAGCAGCGTGTGTGGCTTGGCGCATACCTCATGCTCGGCGAAACCAACACGCTTGATAAGGAAGCGGTGCGCGGGGTTGCGGCGGCCACCGCGCCGGTGCGCTCGGGCCTGCTCGAGCTTGCGGGGCTCGCTTGGGATTTGCCCGGCGCGGCGCAATTTGCTGACGTGTTCAACAACGGTTCGGCCGCGTTCGACGATGCGGCGCCGCCTTATCCGGGCCTGGATTTTCTCGATCTCACCATGCTTGAGCCTGCGGCGCGCCGGCTGCTGATCGCCAGCGTGCACGGCTGGGCGTTTGGCGCGAACGGATCATGGAATGATGTGGTCGTGCCGCCCGAATTGCGCGCGCGCTATGAAACCGGATCGGAAAACCTGTTCCGCGCGATGCAGCGCGCCGCTTTGGCCGTCGCCAATTCGACCTACCGCGATTAGCAGCCGCAGCGCCGATCGCGCGCGATATCCATCAGCGCGTCCCACATCTCGTTGGAAAAGCGGATCACAGCCAGCGCGGCTTCAAACTGCGCTTTCGCCGCGGACATATCCGTCAGCGCGTCAGCCATGGCGGCGGTGTCCGGGCCGGAGGCCGCTTCGAGCAAGCGGGCGCTATGCTGCTCCTGAGGCGCTGGTCAGAGCCTCGGCGGCGTGGGGGATCGCCGTCACGCAAACACCTTAACGCGACGGCCTTAAGCCTCTGTTCAGAAAGGTGGTGAACGGGTGAATTACCAAGAAATGGCAAGTCGCCAATCGCCAGATCGCCAATCGAATACCTGGCGATCTGGCGATTTCCCGATCTCCCGTTTCAAGCGTGAATGTCCCGGTCCTTCGTTTCTGGCCAGAACAGGAACGTCACCATCGCCGCGATCGCGGTGATGATCGCGGGGAACCAGAGGCCCATATAGATAGAGCCTGTTGCGGTGTTGATGGCGAACACCGTCGCCGGCAGCAGCCCGCCAAACCAGCCGGTGCCGACATGATAGGGCAGGCTCATCGCCGTGTAGCGGATGCGCGTGGGAAACAGCTCCACCAGCGCCGCCGCCTGCGGCCCGTAAAGCGCCGTGGCCGCGACGATGAACAGCGCCATCATCAGCACAACGCCCCACTTTTCGCTGAACACGCGGGTGATCTCGCCCACGCTCCAATTCTGCATCGGGCCCGGCGCCGCGCTTGGGTAGCCCGCCTGCGTCAGCGTTTCGCGCAATTGCCGCTCAAACGCCGCGCGCGTGGCGCGCACCTCTGAAAGCGATTGGCCCACAGCGCTCACGCTTTGCAGCTCGATAGTATCGCCAAAGCGAATGACGGCGAGCGCGCCCGGCGCGCCGGGCAGGGTGTCATAAGCAACGCCTGCGTTCGAGAGCGCGCCTTTGGCGATGTCGCATGAGGTGGAAAATTGCTGCGCGCCGCCGGTGAGGTCGAGCTGGAAGGTGCAATCGGCCGGATCGGCGATCACCGAGGCAGGCGTTTGCGCCGAAGCGCGCGCCAGCTCAGGATTGCCGGCCTGGGTGATGAAATGAAACCCAGGGAAATAAAGCGCCAGCATCAGCAGCATGCCAAACAGCATCACCGGCTTGCGCCCAATCGAATCCGAGAGCCGCGCAAAGAAAAGATAAAGCGGCGCCGAGATGATCACCACCGTGATCATGATCAGGTTCACGCTCTGGCTATCGATCTTGAGAATTCGCTCAAGATAAAATTGCGAGTAAAAATGCGCGGTGTACCAAACCACCCCTTGCGCCATCATCACGCCGAAGAGGGCCAGCAGCACAATGCGCAAATTGCGCCATTCGCCGAAGCTCTCCGCATAAGCGCGCTTGGAGACTTTGCCCTCCGCTTTCAGCTTCTGGAACGCCGGGCTCTCTTCCAGCTGCATGCGGATCCAAACCGAAACCGCAAGCAGGCCGATCGAAACCAGGAAGGGGATGCGCCAGCCCCATTCGCGGAACGCCTCTTCGCCCAGCGCCGCGCGCGTGCCCAGCACAACCCCCAGCGCGCCAATCAGGCCGACGGAGGCCGTGGCTTGAATCCATCCGGTTGAGGCGCCGCGCCGGTTCGGCTGTGCGTGCTCGGCCACATAGATCGCCGCGCCGCCATATTCGCCGCCCAGCGCAAAGCCCTGCAGCACCCGCATCAGCACCAAAAGGATCGGCGCCCAGATCCCGATTTGCGCCGCCGTCGGCAAAAGCCCGATCGAGAACGTGGCCACGCCCATGATCATGATCGTGACCAGGAAGGCGTGCTTGCGGCCGACAGAATCGCCGATCTTGCCAAACACCAGCGCCCCAAGCGGGCGCACGATGAACCCCACCGCGAACGTCAGCAGCGTGAACACAAACGCCTGCGCATCCGGCAGCCCGGCGAAGAACAGCGGCGCCATCACCGAGGCCAGCGCCCCATAGACAAAAAAGTCGTACCATTCGAACACCGTGCCCGCCGCCGAAGCGGCCACCACCTGGCGCAATTTTCCGGGCGAGACATCGGGCGCGCTGGGCCCGCTTGCGGTATCGGACATGGATCTGCTTCCCCCCGCGCCTTGATCGGCGCTTTTGTCGCTGATCGGGGCGCCGAGGGGCCGGTTGTCAAGTGTGAACGCAGCATGATACTCCGCGCGCGCGTTCAGGGGGCCCACGCGTGCGTGCGTTTGCGGCCTCTTGGCGTTTGGGTTTCCCCCAAGAACATTCCCCAGCGGCCGCACCGGCCGCCGGCGCAACCAGCGAGACAAGAGTGGCTGAAACCTTCGACGGCGAAGCTTCCGAGGCAGCAGCGCGTTATGCGCGGGCGGTCTTTGATTTGGCGAAGGAATCCAACGCGCTAGACGCTGTGGAGAAGGATTTCTCCATGTTCGCGGCGGCCTGGAAAGAAAGCGCGGATCTGCGCGACGCCGCCCGCTCGCCGCTGATCGACCCCGAAACCAAAGCCAAGGCGCTGACGGCGGTGGCTGAAAAGCTTGGCCTCTCCGATCTTGGCCGCAAGGCGGTGGGCGCGATCGCCCAGAATCGCCGCGCCGGCGAGCTGCTGGGCATCTTCTCCGCTTACCGCGCCCTGGTGGCCCGCGATCGCGGCGCCCGCCAAGTCGAAATCATCTCGGCCCGCCCGTTGAGCGCGGCCGAAAAAGCCGCCATCGTCGATGGGCTCGCCGCCCAGATCGGGGCCAAAGTTGAGGCCGAAACCAGCGTGGACGAGAGCCTCGTCGGCGGTTTCGTCGTCCGCATCGGCTCCCGCCAATTCGATGCATCCGTCAAAGCTAAGCTGGACGCTCTGCGTCTCGCCCTGAAATCCGCCTAAGAGGTAAGAACACATGGACGTCCGCGCCGCAGAAATTTCCGCGATCCTCAAGGAACAGATCAAAGGCTTTGGCGCCGAGGCGAAAGTCTCGGAAGTCGGCCGCGTGCTCAGCGTCGGCGACGGCATCGCCCGCGTCTACGGGCTTGAGAACGTGCAAGCCGGTGAAATGGTCGAGTTTCCCGGCGGCGTGAAGGGCATGGCCCTCAACCTCGAGCGTGACAATGTCGGCGTCGTGATCTTCGGCGAAGACCGCGGCCTCAAAGAAGGCGATACGGTCAAGCGCTTGGGCGAGATCGTGGACGTGCCGGTCGGCAAGGGCCTGCTTGGCCGCGTGGTCGATGCGCTCGGCAACCCGATCGACGGCAAAGGCCCGATCAAAGCTGAAAAGCGCGCCACGGTGGACGTGAAGGCCCCCGGCATCATTCCGCGTAAATCGGTGCACGAGCCGATGCAGACCGGCATCAAGGCGATCGACGCGTTGATCCCGATCGGCCGCGGCCAGCGCGAGCTCATCATCGGCGACCGCCAAACCGGCAAAACCGCCGTCGCGCTCGACACCATGATCTATCAGCGCGAAGCCCATGATCGGAATGCGCCGGAAAGCGAAAAGCTCTATTGCGTGTACGTCGTCGTCGGCCAAAAGCGCTCGACCGTCGCCCAGCTCGTCAAGACGCTCGAAGATAAGGGCGCGCTTGGCTATTCGATCATCGTCGCCGCCACCGCGTCAGATCCCGCGCCGCTGCAATATCTTGCGCCGATGGCCGGCTGCGCCATGGGCGAATATTTCCGCGATAACGGCATGCACGCGCTGATCATCTATGATGATTTGTCCAAGCAGGCCGTGGCCTATCGCCAGATGTCGCTCTTGCTGCGCCGCCCGCCGGGCCGCGAAGCCTATCCGGGCGACGTGTTCTATCTCCACAGCCGTCTGCTCGAACGCGCCGCCAAGCTGAACGAAGACAGCGGGTCGGGCTCGCTCACCGCGCTGCCGATCATCGAAACCCAAGCCAACGACGTGTCGGCCTATATCCCCACCAATGTGATCTCGATCACCGACGGGCAAATCTTCCTCGAAACCGATCTCTTCTTCCAAGGCATCCGCCCGGCGCTGAACGTCGGTATCTCGGTGTCGCGGGTTGGCGGTTCGGCGCAGATCAAGGCGATGAAGCAAGTCGCCGGCCCGCTGAAGGGCGAGCTCGCGCAATACCGCGAAATGGCCGCCTTTGCGAAATTCGGCTCTGACCTTGATGCCGCCACCCAGCGCCTGCTCAATCGCGGCGCGCGCCTCACCGAGCTGCTGAAGCAGCCGCAATTCTCGCCCGTCCCGGTCGAGGAACAGGTGGTGCTGATCTATGCCGGCACGCGCGGCTATCTCGATAAGATCGATGTCAGCGCCGTTGGCCGCTACGAAAACGAGCTGATCTCCTGGTTCCGCGCCAAGAAGGGCGATCTGCTCAAGGCGATCGTCACCAAGAAGGATATCGGCAAGGACGGCATCGAAGATCAGATGAAGGCCGCCCTCGACGAATTCACCGCGACATTCGCTTAAGAGAGGCCCATGCCCAGCTTAAAAGAATTCCGCAATCGCATCGCCAGCGTGAAATCCACGCAGAAGATCACCAAGGCGATGCAGATGGTGGCCGCGGCCAAGCTCAAGCGCGCCCAAGCGCAAGCGGAAGCTGCGCGCCCGTATGCGGATCGCATGGCGCGCGTGATCGCCAATCTCGCCGCCGCGGTGAAGGGCGATGACGCGCCCGCTCTGCTGCGCGGCACCGGCAAGGATCAAGTCCAACTCGTCGTCGTGATGACGAGCGAGCGGGGCCTTTGCGGCGGCTTCAACACGCAGATCGTCCGCGCCGCGCGCGAGCGCATCGCCGAGCTGATCGCCGCTGGCAAAACCGTGAAGATCCTCGCCGTCGGCAAGAAGGGGCGCGATCAGCTTAAGCGCCTCTATGCCGATAAGATCGTGCGCTATATTGATCTCTCCGAGTTCCGCAATGTCGGCGCGGACGCCGCCGCCATCGTCGGCGCCGCCGTCACCGAGATGTACGAAGCCGGCGAGTTTGACGTCGCCACGCTTTACTTCTCGCGTTTCCGCTCCGTGATCAGCCAAGTGCCCACCGCGCTGCAGCTGATCCCCGCGCGCGCGCCTGAAGGCGTCACCCCGCCTGATCTTAAGGGCGCGGCCTATGAATATGAGCCGGGCGAAGCCGAAATCCTCGAAGCGCTGCTGCCGCGCTATCTCAACGGCCAGCTGCTGCAAGCGCTGCTCGAAAACCAAGCCGGCTTCTACGGCGCGCAAATGAGCGCGATGGACAACGCCACCCGCAACGCGGGCGACATGATCAAGAAGCTGACGCTGCGCTACAACCGCCAGCGCCAAGCCAACATCACCAAGGAATTGATCGAAATCATCTCGGGGGCGGAGGCGCTTTAAGGAGCAAGCCATGGCAAACCCACTCGTCACCATCAAAGCAATTTCCAAGGGCGGCCGCGCCGGCGGCAAGGTCGCGCTCGCCGAAAGCGTCGGCCCCTGGTTCCACACTGAGCACCCCAAGGCGCTCGGCGGTTCGGGCGAGGGCGCAAACCCTGAGCAATTCTTCGCGCTGGGCTACGCCAATTGCTTCAATGGCGCGGTGCTGTTTGTGGCTTCGCAAAAGAAGATCGATGCGGCCAAGGCCGCGGTGAGCGTCGAGATCGGCCTCGCCAAAGATGAAACCAGTTTCGCGCTCTCGGCCAGAATCGGGCTCTCCGTTCCCGGCCTTGATCGCGCCCAGGTGCAAGAGCTGCTCGAAGCCGCGCACCAGATCTGCCCGTACTCGAAGGCCACGCGCGGCAATATCGAGGTCGAGCTCGTGGTTGAAGACTAATGCGCGCGCGGCTCACACGCCTTGCGCTGATCCTCTCGCCGTTTCTGGCGGTGGCGGCGGGCGTGATCGCGGCGCGGTTGATGAATTAACGGCCCACGCGGGCCCAATGGGATTGATGAGGAAGTAAGATGAGCAAATCCGTGAAAGGCCGCGTGGCGCAGGTGATCGGCGCCGTTGTCGACGTCGAGTTCGACGGGCACCTGCCTGATATCTACAACGCGCTCGAAACCACCAATAAAGGCAGCCGCCTGGTGCTCGAAGTCGCCACCCACCTCGGCGAAAACACCGTGCGCACCATCGCCATGGACGCCACCGACGGCCTCGTCCGCGGCCAGGACGTCACCGACACCGGCGCGCCGATCTCGGTGCCGGTGGGTGAAGAAACGCTCGGCCGCATCCTCAACGTCATCGGTGAGCCGGTGGACGAAGCGGGCCCGGTGAAAACCACGGCGCGCCGCGCCATCCACCAGCCCGCGCCTGATTTCGTCGATCAAAAGCCGCTGCCGGAAATCCTCGTCACCGGCATCAAGGTCGTCGATTTGCTTTGCCCCTATTCCAAGGGCGGCAAGATCGGCCTGTTCGGCGGCGCCGGCGTCGGCAAGACGGTTCTCATTCAAGAACTCATCAACAACATCGCCAAGGCCTATGGCGGCTACTCGGTGTTCGCCGGCGTGGGTGAGCGCACCCGTGAAGGCAACGACCTCTATCACGAAATGATCGAGTCGAACGTCAACAAGGCCGGCGGCGGCGAAGGCAGCCGTTGCGCGCTGGTGTTCGGCCAGATGAACGAGCCGCCCGGCGCGCGCGCCCGCGTTGCGCTCTCAGGCCTCACCATCGCCGAGCATTTCCGCGATCAGGGCAAGGACATCCTGTTCTTCGTCGATAACGTGTTCCGCTTCACCCAAGCCGGTTCGGAAGTGTCGGCGCTGCTTGGCCGTATTCCTTCGGCGGTCGGCTATCAGCCGACGCTGGCGACGGAAATGGGCGCCATGCAAGAGCGCATCACCTCCACCACCAAGGGCTCGATCACCTCGGTGCAAGCCATCTACGTGCCGGCGGACGATTTGACCGACCCTGCGCCCGCCGCCTCGTTCGCCCACTTGGACGCCACCACGGTTCTCTCGCGCGACATCGCCGCCAAGGGCATCTATCCGGCCGTCGATCCGCTCGATTCCACCTCGCGCATCCTCGATCCGAACGTCGTCGGTGAAGAGCACTACCAAGTCGCGCGTCAGGTTCAGGAAACGCTGCAGAAGTACAAATCGCTGCAGGACATCATCGCCATTCTCGGCATGGATGAGCTTTCGGAAGACGATAAGCTCGTCGTCGCCCGCGCCCGCAAGATCGAGCGTTTCCTGTCCCAGCCCTTCCACGTTGCGGAAGCCTTTACCGGCCAATCGGGCGTGCTGTGCGATCTGAAAGACACGATCCGCGGCTTCAAGGGCCTCGTGAACGGGGATTATGATCACCTGCCGGAGCCTTCGTTCTATATGGTTGGCGCCATTGAGGACGCGATCGCCAAGGCGCAACGTCTCGCCGCCGAAGCCGCGTAAGCCAGCGAGGGGACGCTATGAATTGGTTCGCGGATAAGCTCGGCCCGTTGCCGGAAGGGATGCGTGGGGCGCCCGCCGGCGGCCTAGAGGTCGATTCCAGAAACGGACAGCCGGTTGAGCCGCAAGCGCCTGTCGCGGCGCCCAAGCCTGCTGCTGCTGCGCCGCAAGCGGCCGCGCCCGCGCCGCAACCTGCGCCTCAGCCCGCACCGCAACCGGCGCCGGCGGCCGTGATCGGCTATGGGCTGCATGGACTGCA
>DAORMO010000021.1:22422-25039 GCA_035440585.1 Terricaulis sp. | reverse complement strand
GATGCGCGTCGCCGCCGCCTATGGCCCGCTCGCCGATTATCTGGTGGAGCCGCTGGGCGAAGCGCCCGATCTGGCCGAGCGCACGCTGCTGCAGCGCCTCGCCGCGCTCAACCCGCTGCGCGGGGATGACGATATCTAAGCCGCGTTAGCGGCTGCGGCGCGCCCGCATCCAATGCAGCACGGCCCAGGCATGCGCTTCATGGCGCAGCTTGCTCAGCGCCTCTGTCGGGCTCATCCAGACCAGCGTGTGATCGGGCTCGCTCGGCGCGCCGTCGCTGGCGGAGAGCTCCACCTCATAAAACGTGCAGAGCGAATTGCGCGGCTCGCTTTTATGCAGCCAAAACTGCCCGGCGCGGCCCAGCACGCGCGTGGGCCAAACCGTGAGGCCGGTTTCTTCCTCGAACTCGCGCATCAAAGCTGCGGCCTCGTCCTCATCGGATTCCACGCCGCCGCCCGGCAGATCATATTCGGCTGAGGCCCCGCGCCCGATCTGGGCGATGGCGATATTGGCTTCGCCGCGCGCGCACACGCCATAGGCGCTGATGCGCTCGATATAAGTGAGGCCGGGCTGTGTCTGGCCAAATTGCAGCGCAAAGCGGGTCATGGTTGCGCGATATAGCGCGCGTGCGGGCCGCTGGCGAGTTGAACCGGCGCGGCGGCCGTGGCCTAAAGCGGGGATGGAGCCGCACCGCCTAAACCCCATCACGCTGATCAGCGGCGCGGCAACCCCGCTTGGCGCGGGCTGCGCGCGCCTGCTCTCGCGCCGCTCCGAGGGCGGACTGATACTGGTGGATGCCGATGCTGACGCGCTCGATCGCGCCGCCGATGCGCTGACCCAGCCGCCAGAACGGGTCTCCACCCTCGCGATCGACACCAGCGATCCAGAACGCTGGGCCGCCGCGCGCGATTTTATCCAAGCCCAATACGGCCGCATCGATTGGGCGATCGTCACCGCCGCGCCGCCCCCGCCCCCGGACAGCGACCTCGTGGATTGGCGCACCAGCGCCGAGGCTGATCTCAGCGCCGCCTATCACGGGCTGCGCGCCGCGATGGATCTGATCGGCGAAAACCCCCAAGGCGGGGCGATCATCCTCGCTGCGTCCGCGCTGCCGCTCGAGGCGGATAGCCCGGAGGCCGCCGCCAAAGCGGGCCTGCTGCACTTGGTGCGCGCCGCCGCCCATGAGGGCGGGCCAAACAATATCCGCGTCAACGCCATCGCCCCTGGCGGCCCGCACCTGCAGGCCTGGGCCGATATGGCCAATTTTCAGGAGCTTGTGCGCGATGGCGGCTCCGAGCGCGCCGCCTGCGAAGCGCTGATGCGCCAGGGCGCGCCCATCGCCCGCTACGGCTCTGACAATGTGGCGGAGCTAATGCTGATGCTGCTGGCCGATGAGTGCCCGCTCACCGGCGCTGCGCTGATGGTGGACGCGGGCGACGTGATTTGATCGGCTAGAAACTCGATTCGCGAGGGCCGCCCAATGCAAGATCTGCTGCGCCGTTTTCTGAGCTTTGAGCGCCCGATCGGGCCGGCGCTGGTGCGCATTGTGTATTTTGTCGGCGCCGCCGCAATTGTGCTGGGCGCCGGCCTTGGCCTGATCAACGCGCTGACAGCCTTCTTCGGCGGCAATTTCGGCGCGGGCATTGTGTTTCTGCTGGCGACGCCGGCGGTGTGCGCGGTGGCGTTCGTGTGGTGGCGGTTTTTGTGCGAGCTCTTCATGCTCGCCTTTATGACCTATGACCGCCTCGTCGAAATTCGCGATCGGCTGCCAGATTATTCAAAGTTCTAAGGCGCAAAGCGCGTGGTGATCTCCGCCGGCACGCGGCGGAGGCGGCGTGTGCGCGCATCCAGCAAGCACCAGCTTGAGACAATCTGCGCGGCGGGCTTTTCAGCGCCGGCTTTGTAGATATCGACAAAGCGCTTCCACACCGCGCCATGCGCCGCATCGTCCACCCGCGTGCGCACCTCAACCGCATCGCCCAGCTCAAGCGGGGCGCGATAATCAATCTCGTGCCGCATCACCACCCAGACATACGCCTCAAGCATCTCCGCGCTGGCGCGGCTGCGCCAATGGGCGGTGGCGATCTCCTGGGCGTAGCGCAGATAGACAATATTGTTCACATGGCCGAGCTCATCGATATCGGCGGCGGCCACCGGAAAGCGCAGCGAGAACTGGGCGTGCTCCATGGGCGAAGCCTAAAGCAACGGACTTAAAATTCGCCTTAGTGTGATGGCGAGCGCCGTGCGAATTTAAAGTCCAAAAGTTGCTTTAGAAAATATTGAACCTAAAGCGTCTTGTGGACCTTAAATGCGACACGGCGGATGACCCAAGGCTTGGGTCGCATTTAAGGTCCGACGCTTTAGCGCGAAAGCCTCAAGCTGCGTCAGCGGCGAATTGATCCAGCGCCGCTAATGCTTCAGTGAGCGCGGCGCGCACGCCCGCCAACGCGCCCTCGCCTTCGGCCTCCGCCTGCTCGCACGCGGCGGCGAGGCGCAAAAGCCCAATACCGCGCGCCGAGCCTTTGAGCGTGTGCGCCACCGCGCGCCAATCATCCCCGCCCGCAAGCGCTGCCTCCCAGCCAGCGACCTGCCCACGGAACAGATCGGCGACCTCGCGCT
>DAORMO010000021.1:19916-22412 GCA_035440585.1 Terricaulis sp. | reverse complement strand
GAGGCCCGCGTCTCCGCCGGTCATGTGCTGGAAATGGGCGCGATCAAGAACGAGCATGGCCCATCTACGCCGATCGCGTTTAAGGCGAGGTTAGAACAGCGCAACGCCAAACAATTGCCCGTGGCCCACCGCCAACAGCGCCGCCACCGCCGCAGCCGCCAGCCCGCGCCAGCCGATCTCGCCTAATTTCAAGCTGTTGCGCCCCTGCGTGATGGCCATAAACGGCACGTTGGAGGTCACCTCCGCGAAGCGCTCCCAGCCCTCAGGATCGCGCGCCGCGCCCTTACGGTCGATCGAGCGCGTGCCAAACAGCACCATCAGCGTCAGCGCGCCAAACAGCATGAGCGCAAACCGCTCGCCATTGGCCAGAAAATGCCCGACGCCCCAAAGCGCGGCGCCCCACAAAAACGGATGCCGGGTGATGCGCAGCACCCCGCGCGCCGGCTCGGCCGCGGCAAGCGCCTTCTCAAACCCAGCCTGCGTCGGCCCCGGCGTCAAAACGCCCGTCACCGCCAGCACAATCCCCAGCACAATCAGAATGATAGAAGGCCAAAAGAGCCAAAGCGGCGGCGCCCAAAGCACCTCATTGAGCGGATTGAACGGATCGGCCCGCACCGCCCCGAGCGCCCAGATCATCGCCCCAAGCAGAACAAGCGAGGCCAGCGAAAACAGCGCCCGGTAAAGCCCCTCCCCGAGCACCGCCACCAGCCGCCCGCGCGCGCCAGTCGCCGAGATCCCGATGTGCAAGCCAACGAACCCCGCCAGCGCCCAAACGAATGCGCTCATTCCTTCATCCTCCCCGCTGGACGGCCCGCCCCAATCACACTATGTCGGCGTTCGCTTTGGTATCGGGTGATTAGCTCAGTTGGTAGAGCAGCTGACTCTTAATCAGCGGGTCGGGGGTTCGAATCCCTCATCACCCACCAAATTTCCTTTGATTTAGCGGGTGCATGCGCTTGGCGCTGGGGCAGCTTTATTTGCTTGCGGCGCGGCTTTGGCCACTTTCTCCGCCACTTCATCCAGCGTCGCCACGAGGCGATTGACCTGCGACATGGCGCTGACGAGATCGGGGCTATAGCGCGAGACGAGATATTCCCGCGCCGCACTCATGCTACGTAGATGCTCCGCGGTTTTTCTTTTCAGACGCAGCCCGTTGGCCAGCGCGCGTTCGGCGCGCGCTTGCAGATCATGCTGCAGAGCGCGGATCTCCGCCGCTGCGCAGCCGCAGCGCAGCAAGTACGCGTTGAGATAAAGCTCAATTGCGTGAATGGCGGTCAACCTAAACGGCGCGCGCGTCACCGGTTCGCCCTTTTTCCCGAGAGCGAGCAGCGCATGAGCTGCTTGCCGATACGCGTCAGCAAGCGCCTCCACTTGCGCGGGGCTCGCCATATCTCCGGGGTACGCTCTCTCCGCCATAACGGGAGGCTACAACAATCTCGGCGCCATCCCGTTAAAACCGGCCAAAAATCAACGCGGCGCGCGTAACGCGCGCTTCACATAGAAGCGCCAGCGTCAGCGCCGCATCACAACATCAAGCCCCGCCCCGCCATTGCGGATCGCCAGCGCCGCCTCAAAGCCCGGCGCAATCGCAAGCGATTGCAGCGTCCATGCGGCGGCGTCGGCGTCGATCGCGGGATCGATCCAATTGAGGCGCGGCGCATCGGCTTCGCCCATCGTCACGTCAAACACAGTGGGCTTGATGCTGAACCCGCTGCCGATGGCTTTGAGCAGCGCTTCCTTCCGCGTCCAGCCGCGAAAGAAAGCTGCAAGGCGCGCCTCTTCCGGCAGCGCCGCCAGCCGCGCTTGCTCGGCTTCAGTGAACACCGTCTCGGCCAGCTCATCGACGCCGAACGCGCGCTGGCGCACGCATTCCACGTCCGCGCCAATCGGCAAGCGCGGCGAAATCGCCAAGAGGCCGATCTCAGCGCTATCACTAAAATTAAACTCAGGCCCGCCCGCAACGCTGGGCTTGCCGTTCTCGCCGCGCGTAAACACCAGCGCCTCGGGCGCGGCCTTCATGTAAGCGCCCAGCGCGCGGCGGATCATGCTGTGGCTGGCGATGTAGCGGCGCCGATCCACCTCGAACATGAATTTGCGCGCGCGCGCGATTTCCTCGCCCGAGAGCAGGGCTTCATCGCCCGGCTCAACGTCCGCATCCCAGCACCAGATCTCAATCGCCTCAGCCATCGGCCCTTGTAGCGCAGCTAATGCCCCGCGGCGATGGGCGCGGCGGTGTTCACCGCCTTGGCGCGCGCGGCCAAGAAGGCGAACGCGAAGATGCCGAGATAGGCCGTCAGCGGAATGATGAACGCCGCGCTTTCGCCGAAGCTATCGGCCGTCGCGCCCATGGCCAGCGGCAAGAACGCCCCGCCCACGATCGACATGCACAAAAGCCCGGAAGTCGCCGAAGCCGGCGCGGAGGAGCGCGAGAGCGTCAGCGTGAAGATCGTTGGGAACATGATGGAGTTGAACAGGCCCACCGAAAGCGCGGCAAAT
>DAORMO010000021.1:15993-19887 GCA_035440585.1 Terricaulis sp. | reverse complement strand
ATCGTCACGTAAACGCAAAGCGCGGCAGCGACAGCCGCCGCGATCGAAAGCAGCACGCCGGCGTGCACGCGCGTCAGCAGCACGCTGCCGATGAAGCGGCCCACCATGGCCCCGCCCCAATACCAAAGCGCAAGCACACGGCCTGCGGTTTCTTCGGCCGGGCGCGTTGCGTCGATGAGGCCAACGCCCGCCATCGCGTCGAGCACGCCATTGCGCGCCAGATGCTCGATGAAATTTATCTCGACCAGGAAATTGATCATGATCGACGCGATCGCAACCTCAGCGCCCACATAAAGAAAAATCGCCAAGCCGCCGAACAACGCCCAAGGCGAACGGAAGGCGCTCGCCACAGATTCCGAAGCCGTCAACAGAGGCGCTGCGGCGCTGATGCGCTTGCGCACCAGGAAGATAAACACCGTCAAAACCGCGAAAAAGCCAGCGACAAGCAGGAACGAGAAATCGATCGCGCGCAGCGATTCCGCGCGCGTGGCGGCGTGATCGGCGGCGGCGTCAGCGGCGAACACGCCCCCGCTCAACATGATGGTGGCGCCAAGATACGGCCCGATCACGGTGCCGAGCGAATTGAAAGCTTGGCTCAGCGTGAGCCGGAACGAGGCGCGCTCCGGCGCGCCCAGCGCCGCCGAAAGCGGATTGGCCGCCACCTGCAAAAGCGTGACGCCCGAAGCGATCACAAACAGCGCCAGCAACACGCCCGGATAAAAATCCGCATGCGTCGCCAGCGGCACGAGCAAGCAGCCCGCCAACATCGCGCTCAGCGCCAGGATGATCGCGCGCGAATAGCCCAGCCGCATCAGCACCGCCGCCGCTGGCAGCGAGACAACGCCATAAGCGATGAACCAGGCAAATTGCGTCAGCATCGCCTCGGTGTAGGAGAGCTGAAACACGCCCTTCACCGCAGCGACCAGCGGGTCGATCAGGGAGGTGACAAACCCCCAGGCGAAAAACAGCGTGGTGACGATGATGAAGGCGGCCAACGTGCTCTGGCCGGCGCCGCGCTCTGCGCTCATGCGATGCTCTCCCCGCGGCGGGGGCGCGGGTTCTTGCGCCCGCCGCACGCCGCCTTAGCCCTTCTAGCGCCGATGTTAGCGCTAACGCAATGGCGCGATGGAAGCCGATGACGCGGCGCTAGCGCGACCGCCCGCGGGCGGTGACGGGCCAGATATCGAGCAGCGTGTCGGCGCGGACCACGTGGTAGGAGTCATAAAGATTCACCGTCGGGTCGCAGTGCGGCGCGGTGAGGGTGACGCGATCCCCCAGCTTGAACGGGTGATCGGGCGCAATCAGCGCGCCGTGCTCATCGCCCATGAACACAAACATCGCGTGCTCCGGCGCGCCGGCGACGATCTGCGGGCTCCCGCCATCGGTGGAGAGCGCCTTAAAGCCGGCATCGAGCGTGGCCATGCTTTGCGCATTGGCGGAGATCACCGTGGCGTCGATCAGCAGCGCGCTTTCAAACGGCGGATGCGCCGCGCCCTCGCCCGCGAGATCGCAATCGCGATACTGCCGATCCATGAACACGTAGGAGCCGACCTGCAGCTCATTCAGCACGCCGAGCCCTGCATCAATCCGATGCGTGCCCGTGCCGCCGCCTGACACCATTTCCGGCGTCAGCCCCGCCGCGATCAGCGCGTCGATCACGCTTTGCAGATAAGCGGTGCGATCTTCGATCGCGGCTTTGCGATCCGCGAAGCTTTCGATGTGCTGTTGCGCGCCGCAATAATATTGCACGCCCGCATAAGCGAGATCGGGAAAGCTCTTGATCTTCCGCGCCAGCGCGACGGCGGCTTCCGGCGAAGCAACGCCAGTGCGGCGAATGCCGGGATCAATATCCACCACGATCGGCAGCGGCCGCGCCGCGCGCGTCAGCGCCGCCGCGATCGCCTCGACATTATCGGGGTGATCGGCCGCGACACGCAGATCGCCGATCCGCGCATGCAGCTTGGCGAGCCGCGCGATCGCTTGCGGCGTCACCACGGGCGAGGTGATGAGGATGGATTCAATCCCCTCCGCCGCCAGCGCTTCGGCCTCGCCCAACTTGGCGCAGCACACGCCGAGCGCCCCGGCTTCGATCTGCAGCTTGGCGATGGCGGCGCTTTTATGGGTTTTCGCGTGCGGGCGCAGCGCGACGCCTGCGCCGCGCGCGTACGCGGCCATTGTTTCGATATTTCGCGTCAGCGCATCAAAGTCGATCACCAGCGCCGGCGTGTTGAGCGAAAGCCGCCCGCCTTGCTGGCCAACGAGATCGCGGTGCAGATCAATATCGCTCATGGCTTATCCAAATAGCGGCGCAAGATGGCCGTTCAAGAATTTCCCGCCCGGATCGCGCGCGGCCCGCACGGCGCGAAAGCGCCCGGCCATCGGGTAAAGCGCATCCACATCCGCGCGCGTCAGCGTGTGGCGCTTGGCCCAATGCGGGCGCCCGCCATGGGCGCGGAAGATCGGCTCAATGGCGGCGAACACGCTCTCATACGGCATCTTGGCGTATTGGTGCATCGAGATTGACGCGCACGGCCCCGCATGCATCGGCGAGAGCCAAATATCATCGCCCGCAACCACGCGAAACTCGAACGGAAACACCACCGGCAAGCGCTTCTTCTGAATAAACGCCATCGCCTCATTCAACGCCGCAAAGCCCGCTTCACGCGGGATCTCGTATTCCATCTCCTCAAACCGCACGGTGCGATCGGAGGGGAAGATTTTGTACGCAGGGCCGACGCGGCGATTGTTGAGCCGCTTGGAAACCAGGCGCGGCTGGATGTGGCGCGTCAGCCAAGGCATCGCGGCGGAGAGATCGCAGAACAGCCGGAAGTCGCTTTCGTCCACGTCCGTGGTTTGCGTGAGTTCCCCTTCTGGCGCGGCGGGGTTGAGCCGCTTCAGCAGCGCTTGCCCGCCATGCGGGAAATTCCAAAACTCAACGTGCCGGTTCTGCGCCGCAAGCTCATCCCAGCGCGCTTCGATCTCGCTGAGCGGCATCGCCGTCAGCGTTTCGACCAGATGATACGCCGGGATCACCTCGATCTCGATGCGCGTCACGACGCCAAGCAGGCCAAGCCCGATACGCTGCGCTTCAAACAGCTCGCTGTTCTCGCGCGCGTTGCAGGTGGTGATCTCCCCATCCGGGCCCATCACGCGAAAGCCGCGCGCCGTGGTGGACAGCGAGCCGAGCGCCTCGCCCGTGCCGTGCGTGCCTGTGCCGATGGCGCCAGCCAGCGCTTGCGGATTCACATCACCCTGGTTGATCAGCGAAACGCCCATCTGCCACAGCGCGGCGGTGAGCTTGGCTAGGCTCCAGCCTGCGGGCGCGGTGGCGCGCGTGTGATCGGCGCTGAGCTCAAGCGCGCCTTCCATCTTGCTGAGCGAAAGCAAGAGCCCATCGGTGGCGCAGAGCGGCGTGAATGAATGGCCCGCGCCCGCAACGCGCACCTTGTTCGCGCCCGCAACAAGCGCCGCCAGCTCCGCCTCGGTTTTTGGCCGCGCGATTGCTGAAGGCGCCGCGCGCACGCTGCCGGACCAATTGCTCCACCCGCTCATGGCCCCTGCTTAGCGCAAAGCGGCGCGGGCTTTAAAGCGCCGCGATGCTCATGCGCCCGCGCGGGCCAAGGAAAACGCTGTTGAACATCTGCCGCGCGGCCGCCGCGCCCGCGCGATCCCCGCGCGCGCGGCGCGCTTCGGCAAGGCCCCAATAGGCGTAAGCGTCGCTTGGGCTTTCGATCAGCGTTTGCAGAAATTCCATTTCCGCAAGCGCCGGCTGGCCGTTGAGCAGGTACGCAGCGCCCAGCGTGCGGCGGATTGGATAATAGATGAAAGGCGGCTCCATATATGGAATCGCAGCCTGCAGCTCGACAGCGCGGCGCAGCTCCGTGATCGCCGTTG
>DAORMO010000021.1:8755-15982 GCA_035440585.1 Terricaulis sp. | reverse complement strand
CGCTCATATGCGCACGGCCCAGCAGCAGCACGCGATAAATTTCCAGCACCTCCGCCGCCGGCACGGCGACAGCTTCCGCTGCGGCAAAGTCCCCCTCCGCGATCACGCGGCCAAGCGCTGCGGCCTCTTCGCGCGCCGCATCGGCGCGGCCGAGGCTTGCTTGCGCCACCCCGCGCGCAAAGCGCCAGGCGCCGGTGACGAAAGCAACGCCTTCTTCCGGCGCGGCGGCGGCCAGCACGCGCTCAGGCGCATCAAATTGCGCGCGCGCGAACCAAGGTGCGGCCTTCACCGGCTGCGCCAGCCCCACCTCCTGCGCCATATCCATCGGCACAGCTTCATCAAGCTTATCGGCGTAGAGCAACGTGGTGCGCGCATCACCCGCCATGGCCGCGCTCGTCAGCACGAAATGCACGTTGTGCGAATAATAGCCGTAGCGATAAAGCGGCGAGGCTTCCGCCGCGCGGAAGAACGCTTCGTCTGCGGCCATTGCATCGATGTTGGCGCGCATGGAATCGCGGAAGCGGCCGATGCGATAATAGATATGCGCCGGCATGTGCACGAGATGCCCCGCTTGCGGCGCGGTGCGCGTCAGCCGCCCGGCCGGCGCTTCCGCGCGCCATGGATCGGCTGAGGCTTCCACCAGATGGATATAAAGATGGATCGCGCCGGCATTGTTCGGGCTGCGCGCCAGCACGGTTTCAACACGCGCGAGCGCAGCGCCGATGCGGCCCTTCGGCTCGCGCCCGCCGGCCTCCCAATAATCCCAGGGCTGGGTGTTCATCGCCGCTTCCGCCGCGATGATCTGGATGAGATCATTCTCCAGCAGGCGATCGGCGGCGGCCGCCATCGCATCGGCGTACGCGGCTTCAAACGCGCTGCGATCCTCTGGCGGCGTGGCGGCGTAGCGCGGTTGGATCGCCGCGATCAGCGCTTGCTCGGCTGGCGAAGCGCCTTGGCGCAATTGATGCGCGCGCTGGGCGGCGGCGTAAGCAGGCGCATGATCGCCTTCTTCCATCGCCGCGTTGATATTGGGCCCAAGCGCAAACGCCTCGCCCCAGGCGCAAATCGCGCACGCCGGATCAAGCTGCTGGGCGTAGCGGAACGCGCGCACCGCCTCGGCATGGTTGAACGCATGCGCAAAGCGCAGGCCCTGATCGAAATACTCCTGCGCCAGCGGAACGGTGGTGGTGATTTGCAGATGCGCATCGCCCAGCCCCGAAAACAGCGGCGGCGGCGCATCGGCGGCGCTCGGCAGCGTGGCGGCATAGGCCTCGGCGCTCGCCAGCATGCGCGCCAAGCTGGTGCGCCACGCAGCGCCCGCGTCACGCGAACTGCAGAGGCCGGCGAAAAGCTGCGTGCGCAACAGCTCGGTTGCACCAACCGGCGCCAACCAGGCGGCGTTTCCAACAAATGTGAGCGCGGCGAGCGCCCCCAAAATCCGCAGATTGCGCATGGCCGTTCCTCCGTACGACCACGCTTAACCGGCGCCCGTCAGGCGATCAAATCACGATTGGGCGCTAGCCAATCCACCCCAACGCCACCGCGACCAGCCACACGCCAATGATCGCAAAGATCGCAGCGGCGGCGATGCGCACATAATTCAGCGGCACGATGCGCGAAGCGGCCTCGCCGAGGAGCACCGCCGGCACATTGGCCAGCATCATGCCCAGCGTGGTGCCCATGGTGACAGCGAAGATGTCCTGAAAGCGCGCGGCCAGCAGCGCGGTGGCGATCTGGGTTTTATCGCCGATTTCCACGAGGAAGAACGCGATCAAAGTGGTGAGAAACACCCCGCCATGCGTGCGCTGGGCGGCGCCCTCGTCTTCCTTGTCCGGGATCAGCGCCCAGCCGGCCATAACGATGAACGCCACGCCCACCGCGATGCGAAACCATTGGCCGCTTAGAACATCCGCGATGAAATAGCCCGCCGTGGCGGCCAGCGCGTGATTGAGCAGAGTGGCGGCGAAGATGCCGAGAATGATCGGGATTGGCTTTCTTAATTTCGCGGCAAGCACGATGGCGAGCAGCTGGGTTTTATCGCCAATCTCGGCGATGGAGACGAGCAGCGTGGAAACGCCGAACGCTTCAAGCATGAGAGGAACTTCCAAGGGGCTGGCCATGAGACGACGACGCACGCCCCAGAGGCCCCTAGCCCCAAGGCAGCGTCGCCGGTCTCGCCAATCCGGAGCTTTTCGCTCCGCCGCCTGCGCCATGCCGCGTGAGCGGCAAGTTTGTTGACGCGAGGCTCCGCTACAGCTGCGGACGGCTACTCCCCGAGAACTGGGCCGATATAGCGCAGATATTTTGCGCCGCAACCACTTTGCTTCCGCACAAATTTGCGGTTGCTTCTCAATACAAGAAACGGGGGCCGCATGACGCGCTACAGCACCATCGCCATTGTCCTGCATTGGCTGATCGCCGCGCTTTTGCTCGGCGAACTTTATGTTGGCTTCACGATGGCGGGGATGGAGCGCACGCCCGCGCGCGTGCCGTGGATCAATTGGCACAAGACGCTCGGCATCGAGATTTTGCTGCTGACATTGGCGCGGCTCGGCTGGCGCATCGCCAATCCGCCGCCGCGCCTGCCGGCCGACTATCCGCGCTGGCAAAAGCTTCTGCTTAGCGCCACGCATGCGGCGTTTTACGCGCTTTTATTGGCTATACCACTCACTGGCTGGGCCGCGATCAGCGGCGGGCGCGGCGGGCAAATGACAGATCTCGCGCTTGGCCTGCAATGGCCGTTCATGCCCGGCGTGCCCGATGGCACGCGGCCCATTTTTGCCGGCGCGCACGATATATTGGTGAAACTCACGATTGCGCTGCTGGCGCTGCATGTCCTCGCGGCGTTGAAGCATCAATTCCTTGATCGCGACGCCATCGCCAATCGCATGCCACCCTTCGGCATTCGCAAAACCTGACGTTCACGGCGAAATTCAACTTGGCGCGCCTGCGCCTTTCGCCCAAGCTTGCGGCGGAGGGTTTGCATGACGCGCTACAACAACGTGGCGATCGCTTTGCATTGGCTGCTGGCCGTGCTGCTGATCGCGCAAATCTATGTGGGCTGGACTTTCGGCGACATGCCGCGCGGGCCCGAGCGCGGCGTTTGGTTTGATTGGCACAAAACCCTCGGCTTTGTGATCCTGCTGCTCAGCATCGTGCGCTTGGGCTGGCGCATCGCCCATTCGCCGCCGCCTTTGCCCGCCGATATGGCGGGAAAAGGCGCTCTCACGCCTTGTGCATGTGCTGTTTTACGTGATCCTGATTGGCCTGCCGCTCACCGGCTGGCTGATCATCAGCGCCGGCCGCGATGGCGGCGGCACAACTTTGCTAGGCGGCCTGCCCTGGCCCTTCCTTCCCGGCATTCCAGAGGGCGCGCGCGAGGCGGCCGGCGCGGCCCACGGCGTGCTGGTGAAAACCACTTACGCGCTCATCATCCTGCACGTTGGCGCGGCGCTGAAGCATCAGTTTATCGACAAGAGGCACAATCGGCGCATGCCGCCGCTTTGATAGGGCCCGTTCATCGCAGATTCAGTTTGGCTTAGGCGTGATGGGCGCGGAGGGGGAATGAAATGATCGAAACTGTGCTTAAGCGCGCGCGCATGGCCGCACTCGCCGGTGTGGCGAGCATTGGCCTTTCGGGCTGCCTCAACGACCCGGAGATGTGGGAGGGCGTCGCCATGGGGCTCAACATGGCGGCCGATGAGATCGCGATGGAGAACGAGTATCGCGCTCAATGTTACCCTAAATCGCTCAGCAATATCTCGATCGGCAATTCCACCTATCCCGATATGCTTTGCCCCGGCGATTACGGCTACAATTCCGCGTTCGTTAACCCGCCGGTTTATACAGGCCGCCATCATCATCACCACGATCGCCGCGATGATCGCCGAGACCGGCGGGATCGGGATCGCGATCGGGATCACCGCCGCTAACGGGCCATTCCCAGCAAACAAAAGCGCCGCTCTCTTGCGAGAGCGGCGCTTTAATTTTACCAGCCGCGCCCACTTTAGAAGCGGAAGCGCACCGCCGCGTTGATGCTGTGGCGCTCAATCTGATCGCCGAACTCACCCTCATAGCCGATCGAGAGCGTCGAATAGCCGTTCGAGGCGTCAATGCCGAGGCCGACGATCGGCGCGCCGTCATCATATGCCTCATCGGTGAGGCTAAAGGACGTGCCGCTGGCGAGCGCCACGAAATTGCGCTCGGTGGTTTCGTTGATGAGGTTCGCGCGATAGCCCACGAACAGGCGCGGCGCGACAATGCCGCCCCCGCGCAAGCGGTGGTTCACAGAAAGCTCAAAGCCCGCATCCCCCCAGAGGCGCTGGGTGAACGCATCGTCGGTCTCGTAATTGACGGCGTTGCCGCCGCTTTCGGTGTAGCCGTCTTCTTGCAGCGCCACGTATGTCAGCGCCGCGCGCGGAGTGAACACGAGCCAATCAGTCACCTGCATCGGCGCAGACGCGCGCACTGCAGCGTGGCCTTCATAGGCCCACCACTCGGCCTCTGCGATTTCGCGGAAGTTCGGGCCGATCTGCACGAAGCGGCGCGAGCTCATTTGGCCGGCGCCCAAGCCGCCGACGAAATCAAGATCGATCGCGCCAACCGCCGTGCCGAGATAGGCGTTAAGCTGGCCGAACGTCATGGCGATCTCGCCATCGGGGCGGCCCTTTTCTTCGACCTCAGAGGTCACGAACGAGGCCGAGACGCCAAACAGCGCGCCGTTATCAAGCGGGCCGTCGATGCCGAAGGCGAAGCCAAAGCCGTGCCCGGTATAGACTTGGCCATTGCGCGTCGGCGGCTCGCGGTAAAGCGAATAGCCGATTTCCTGCGCCCACACCGAAACCTCGTTGAGCCCCTGAAGGCGCGTAGCGGCAAGGCGGTTTGAGGCCGCGCTCTGCTGCTGTTGGATCGCAGTGGCGGCAAGCTCCGCCGCGGCGGAGGCGTAAGACGGCATGAGGTCGTCATACGCATCAAAGAAGCTGTCGCGCGTGCCGAGCGAAGCGAGCGCGACGCTGGCGCGATCATCGGTGCGCAGCGCGGTGACGATGGCGTCAAGCGCAGCGCCCTGATTGGCGCTCATGCCCAACTCGCTCGCAGTTTTCAGCGTGTAGATCGCATCAAGCGCGTTGGGGTTGGAGGCGTTCACAGCCACTTCGAGATTGTAGAGGAACGGCGTGCCCTCGCCGGTGACGACGCCCGTCACGTTGCTCGCGCCGTTCAGCACGCCATTGGCGGTCAGGAACGTGTGCGAACCCGAAACCGGCAGGCCCGTCGGCACGATCGGGCGCAGCACCGCGCCGGCCTCAAACGTGATGTCGCCCGAGGCCACAATGGTCGTGGTGTCGGCCAGCACGCTGGACAGCAGAATGCGCAGTTCAGAATCGGCGCCAAAAGTGGCGGTGGTGATGTTGAGCGCCCCGCCGCGCAGATCGAGCACGCCGTCCTGCACATTGATGCTCAGCAAGCCGTCGGCGTCGCTGATGCGGCCAAGATAGGTCGCGCCATTATCGATGTTGAACACATCCGCGCCGGCGCCAAAGGAGATCGCGCCAACGATGGAGCCTTCAAGCAGGTTGATCGTATCAGCGCCGCTGCCAAGGCGCACATCGCCAAAGATGCGCGTTTCCGGGCGCGTGGTCGCATCGCCATCGACGGTGTCGTCATCGTTGAACGGCACGTGCTCAGTCTGATTGATGGTCACGCCGATGCTGGAGGCTGAAAGATCGATCGCAACAGCAGGGCCAATCGTCACCGGCACAACATCGTCTGTCGGGTCGTCATCGGTGGGGATCAGCAGGGCGATAATCTCGCCAGTATTGTTGATCGTGGCCAGCGTGTTCGACGCATCGAAGATCGCCGTCGCCGCGCCCTCTTCGCCGTAGAGATAAGCGACGATCGAGCCGTCATTGGTCAGAAGCGGCACATTCGCGCCAGCGCCAAAATAGGCGGCATAGGCGGCGTCGAGCGCGTCGTCTGACGTGGCCGTCGAGGCCAGCGTTCCGCGCACCAAAAACTCCGGCACGGTGACGTTCGTGCCGACAAAAACCCCATAGGCGCTCGCATCGAACGCCGTTGCCGACACGCTGTTGTCGATGGCGATGCCGCCGGCGGTGGTCACAGGGCTGCCGGCCAGGCCGTCAAGCCGAATGGCGGTGGCTTCAACATCATCATGCACGCCCGACGCTTCGACCACGCCGCGAATATGCAAGCCGTAGCCTGAAGCGGTGGCGCCGAGCGCCAGCGGCGCGGAAGCGTCCGCCTCGACATGGATCACAGGCGCTGAGCCGTACACCCGCAGCAGGCCGCCGAAATTGTCATCGGCCTCGCCCTCTTCGCCATCGCCATCATCGTCGAGATCATCTTCAACGCCGATGCCCTCAACCAGGATGCCGCCGCCCACGCTGTGCCGCACATGCACGGTGGCCCCGCTCTGCAGCAAATCATCCGGATCAAGCGCATCGCGTTGCGATTGCAGCGGCGGGCGCAGGATCGAGTTGTAGCCGGAGGTGGTCCAGGAGCCGGCCAAGCTCAGCGAGCCGGTGATCGGCGCATCCACCAACAAGCCGACAGAATTTTCGCCGCGCGTCGTCACCGCCGAGGCGATGCGCACATCGCCGTCAACGCCCTCGGCCGCCCCGCCATTGATGGCGATCGCCACGCTATTGGCGCCGACCATAGAGATTGATGAGCCATTGCCCGTGCTCAGATTGCCGATCACGCGCGCATCCAGGCGGATCGCGCCCGAATTGTTGCCTTCGACCGAGATTTGGCCGTTGTGCAAAATATCGCCGGTGAACGGCGCGCCCGCTTGCAGCCAGATCGCGAACCGATTGGTCCCCTGCGCCACCGGCCCATCGAGATTGCCATCGCTGTCAGTGTCGGTTTGCGTGTAGCTTTCGCGCAAATTAATCGAGCCGCCATTGGTGATGGTCAGCGGGCCGGCGAAGCCCCCTTGCAGCAGAATGCCGATCACGTTGTCGGCGTCATTGGAGGAGATCGTGCCAGCGTTGCTGACGTCATGATCGGAATCGACCGTCACCGCAGTTTGCCCCGCGGTGATGGTGATGGAGCCGGCATTGGTGATGGTGATGTTGCCGGCGGAGGAATTGGCCGCGTTCGACGTGGAGACAGGGGTCGTTGTCGCGGTCGAGATGGTCAAATCATCCGCGCGCGCGTCCCGTGCGGCGGCGCCGACCAGCGCAACGGCCAAACCTGCAAGCGTGTAAC
>DAORMO010000021.1:6666-8727 GCA_035440585.1 Terricaulis sp. | reverse complement strand
CCGATCCCCTCTTGGCGGCGGCTGGCCTATCGGGCCGGAGGCCTTGGCCCCCGGCGTCGCCGGCGCTTTACCCCGCAAAAATCAGCCGCCCGTCCCTGGGCGGCGCTTTGGGGCTTGGCATGCCGGCTTTACCGAATTTTGTCCATAGCCGGGCGCACCGGCAATTTTTTGCGCAAGCTGCGGATTTCACCGGCGAAACGAGCGCGGCGCCTCAGCGCGCGCGGGCAGTCAGGAAAAGCATGCCGGTATAGCCGCTGCGAATCTCCTCGCTCCGTTCCCCGATGGCGGAAATAACGATGTCGCCAGCGATGCCGGCAAAGGCCGCCTCGAGCGCCGCCGGATTGACCGAAACCGCCGGAAACTCCTCCGCCCCCACCAGATAGCCTTTCGACCCAGCCAGGAACGCCGCCGCCAGCACGCCCCCAGGGCGCACCGCCCCTGCGAAGGCGGCGCAGGCGCGCTCGAACTCCTCTTGCTGCTCGGTGATCGACTCGGCGCAGAAGAACATGGTCGCGGCGTCCCATTGGCGGGGCGGCAGGTCAAAGATCGAGCCTTGCACGATGTCCGTTTTGGCGCTCAAGGCGGCGATCGGTTCGGCGATGGCCGCGCGGGCCGCGTCATGCTCGCGGCGCGCAACCTCCCAGAAATGCCCCCACGGCGCCCGCAACCGCCCGCCCGCAAGTTCCTTGCGCAGCCAGGCGACGTTCGCCTCCGAATATTCCCACGCGCTCACCCGCCGCGCCACCGGCAGCGCCGCCAGCAGCGGAAACAGATTTGGGCCAGTGCCCACGTCGATCGTATCGATCGCGCCATCGCCCGCGCCGGCAGCAAGCGCCCGCGCAGTGAGCCGCACAACCTCGTCATCATCGGGGTGCGGATCGGCGTAATAATGGGCGACGTAAGCTTCAGGATCGAAGCGCGCCCAGGCGAATTCATCGTTGCTTTGCGGCGCGCGCTTGGACATGGCCCCCCCCGATCGAGGCGAGCAGCTTACCCCGGTTTGCGCTGCGCGACACCCATAAGCGGCGCAGCGCGCGTGCGATCGGCGACGGCGGGCTCAGATTCAGCGCCAATAGCCGCGCACAATGCGTTCACCCGCGCAGGCTCGACCGCAGGCGAGAAGAAAAAGCCCTGCAATTCGTTGACGCCGACGAGCCGCATCACCGAGGCCTCAGCCTCGTTTTCCACACCTTCGGCCACCACAACCATGCCCAGGCCCCGCCCCAGCGTGACCACCGATTGGATGATCGTCAGCGCGCGCTTGCGCTCCTGGATGTCGGTGACGAAGGCGCGGTCGATCTTGATCTTGTCGAAGCGGAAATCGGAGAGGTAGCGCAGCGACGAAAAGCCGGTGCCGAAATCATCCAGCGCCACCTTGAAGCCCAGCGCCCGCACCGCTTCGAGAATGTTCCGATTGCGATCGGTCGATTCCATCAGCACGCCTTCGGTGACCTCAAGCACGATGCGGCTTGGCTCCACGCCGTGCTTGGCCACGAGGCCTTCCAGCAATTCCACCAGATCCACATGGCGGAACTGCACGGGCGACAGATTGATCGAGATTTCGAGATCCGGCCACGCCTTGGACTCAGCGAAGGCTTTGTCGATCACATAGGCGCCCAGCGCCGGCATCAGCCCGGCCTCTTCCGCGATCGGCACAAACGTGCCGGGCGAGATATCGCCCTTGGTTGGGTGGCGCCAACGCAGCAGCGCCTCAAGCCCTTTCACGCGGCCGTCAGCGCATGAAACCACCGGCTGATAATGCAGCATGAGCTCACCGGCGTTCAGCGCAGCTTCAAGCTCAAGCTCAACCTCGCGGCGCTGCTCAACTTCGGCCGCCATTTCGGCGCAGAAGAACATGGCCCGATCCCGGCCCTGGTTCTTGCCCTGATACAGCGCGATATCGGCGTGACGCATCAATTCTTGCGGCGTCGAGCCATGCTCAGGCGCCATGGAGATGCCGATCGAGGCGGTCATCCGCACGTGCTGGCCCCACACGTCGAAGCTTTCGTCGAAGGCGGCGCGCAGACGGCCGGCGAGATCTTCGGCCGCCTCTTCGCGCGT
>DAORMO010000021.1:0-6595 GCA_035440585.1 Terricaulis sp. | reverse complement strand
TTGAGCCGCGCGGCCACGGCCATGATGAGCGTATCGCCGGCCTGGTGGCCCATCGTGTCGTTGATGTCCTTGAAGCGATCGACATCAATATAGGCGACGAGCAAATAGGTGTTGTTGCGCGTCTGCACCATGCCATCGAGCGCGCCTTGCAGGCGTTCGACAAAGTTGCGCCGATTGGGCAGGCCCGAGAGCGCGTCATGCAGCGCCTGGTGGCGGGACTCAGCTTCGCGGTCAGACAGCGCGGCGGACGCCCGCTTGAGCCGGCGGATAAAAGCAGCCGTCAGCAAGCTGGCGCAGATAAGACCGACAATCACCAGCGGCAGGATAAACACCATCAGCACATGGCCCGGCCGGCGCGTGGTCCATGTCATATTGCCAAGCGGGGTTTCATCGTCGGCCATGAATGGCTCGGCGACGACGGCCGCGCCGCGCAAAGGCGCATCACGCAGCGCCAGATCCGGCAACAGCAGGCCCGCACCGATCGTGCTGACAAAATCCGCATCGAGGCTCACGAAGCTCAAAAGCAGATACGGCGTCCCGTGCAGCAGCGACGCATCGACGTTCGGCACAATCGTAATGGCTGACACCACGTAGGGGCGCCCATCGACATTCAGCACATGCGCCGACCAGCCCGCATGGGTCGCGCCAAGCAATTCCCGATAATTGCCTTGCCCAAGTTCGAACGCGCGCGCGCGTTTGCGCAGGCCAGGCGCCTCGCCGCCGCGCGCCTCGCGCAAGACCAGCGCGGCGTCGCCCTCATGGCGGGCGAAGGCTTCGCCCGGCGCGACATTGACGCCGTTCACATAGGCGTAAACCGGCACGTTGGCGCTGTTGAGGATGTAAACCTCGTCATGGCCATAGGTCTCGTTGAGGAACGCGCCGATCTCGATATCAACCCAAGTGGAATTGATCTGGCCCCCAGCCACGTTGATCACCGCATCGTCCCACCATGCGATGGATTTCTGCTCATCGAGCACCCGGCTCACGCCGTCATCGAGGGCGTTCTCCACCTGCTGGCGCTCGCGCTGCACCGCGTCCCGATCCGCAGACCAGCCAGTGTAGAAAATCACCGCAACAAGCACGACGCCGAAAAACGCCAGCGCCATGCCGATCATGGCGGTCAGGCGGCGGAGATCGTTCTTGTAATGCGCGCTTCGCAAAATGGACGGCGGCATGATCGGGCCAACTCAAAGATCTCAGCCAAGTCAATCTCGGCCGAATAGCAATATTCACCCCAACCACTTGAAATTCAGTTACTCACATACACGAAAATGCAGAGATTTATGCTTTGTTAGGGTTATTTATTTCTTGCGAAGTCCAGTTTCGTCAGCGAACATTTAAAAATCCCGCATTTTATTAACGAAGGTAAATACACGTTTAAGGCTTGTCTTGGTTCCATTTACGCTTTATTAGTGTAATCGAAAGCGCGCCCTGCGGCCTTGGGACTTCCCAGGTATTCAGCCTCGCCGGGCAAGCATTATGGTTAATAAAAATAGGTGCCCCAATGAGCCGGTACGTGGTGAAAACGCGAGCCGACAGTCCCGAACTCGACCGCGCCGCCCGGGCGATCGAGCAAGCTTCCTGGAATGCGCTGGGCTATCTCAACTTCACCCGCGCCCATTTCCGCCACTACGACGCGCTGCTTGAGCGCTACAAGGATTTCCAGATCTGCCTGGTGGACGAGCCGACCGGCTATCCGGTGGCGATCGGCTGCTGCGTGCCGTTCTATTGCGACGACCCCGCGCGCCTCCCCGCCGAGGGCTGGGATTGGATCGTCGAGAGCGCCGGCCGGGCTGATACGACCCCCAACATGCTGGGCGGCCTTGGCGTCTCGGTGCCGCAGGTGCACCGCTCCAAGGGGCTCGCGCGCCTTGTGATCAAGGCGATGCGCGACATGGCCGTGCAATGCGGCTTTGAAGGCGTCGTCATCCCGGTGCGGCCAACCTCCAAAGCCCAGCACCCGGACGTGGCGATGGCCGATTACATCACCTGGCGTGATGACAATGGCCGCGCCTATGACCCATGGCTGCGCAGCCACCTCGCCGCCGGCGGGCGCATCGTTGGCGAAGCCACGCGCTCGATGGTGGTGGAAGAGCCGGTGCCGTTCTGGGAGACCTGGGCTGGGCGCACGTTCGACGCCTCAGGCCGCTATGAAATCCCCGGCGGGCTCGCGCCCGTATCGGTCGATCTCGAGCGCGGCGTGGGCCGTTATGAAGAGCCGAACGTCTGGTTCTCTTACGCGGCCTAAACCGCCTTGCGCAATTCGCGGACGACATAGCTCGGCAGCTCGATCGCCGCGCCATAGAGATAGCCTTGCACGAACTCGCAATTCATCGCCGCGAGCGCTTCGGCTGTGTCTTGATCTTCGACGCCCTCGGCGGTCACGGTGAGGCCAAGCGCTTTGCCAAGGCCCACGAGCGCGCCGACGATCGTGGCGTTCTCCCGATCCGCCGTCAGCGTCGAAACGAACGAGCGATCGATCTTCAGCTTATCGATCGGCAATTCGCGCAGCAGAAACAGCGATGAATAGCCGGTGCCGAAATCATCGAGCGCGATTTTCACGCCCTGGTTTTTGAGCGACATGAGCGCGGTTTTCGCGCGCTGCACATCGCCGATCATCGCACTTTCGGTGACTTCGATTTCAAGCCGCTGCGCCGGGAAGCCGGTTTCGCGCAGCGTGCGCAGCACTTTTTCCGGGAACCATTGATCGCGCACTTGGCTCGGCGAAATGTTCACCGCCAGCATGAAATCGCCCGGCGCGTCGAGCGCTTTGCGGCACGCTTGCGCCAGCAGCGCCCAGAACATCGCATCCACCAGCCCCGCCTCTTCCGCGACAGGGATAAATTGCGCCGGCGAGATCATGCCGCGCTCTTTATGCGGCCAGCGAGCCAGCACCTCAAAGCCGGCAAGCTCGCCGGTATCGAGGCGCACCACAGGCTGGAAGAACGGCACGATGTCGCCATTGGGAATGGCCGCGCGCAACTCGGTTTCGAGCGCGGCTTTCCATTTCAACTCCTCGTCGATCGTGGAGTCGAAGAATTTAAACGCGCCGCGATCTTCCTTGGCGCGCAGCATCGCCGCATCGCCGCGCTGAACCAGATCTGCGCCGCTGCGCCCATCGGTGGGGCACATGGAAATGCCGATCGAGGCGCCGACGGTGAGCTTCAAACCGTTGACGAGGATCGGCGCTGAAAGCTCATTGAGAATACGGCGCGCCGCCACGCCCACCCCCTCGCGCCCGCCTGGGCCTTCGAGCAACACGGCAAATTCATCGCCGCCAAGACGCGCAGCGAAGCTATCGTCGCGGATGCAGTTTTGCAGGCGCGTGGCGATCACTTGCAGCAGCTGATCGCCGATGGCGTGGCCGTGCACGTCATTGATCGGCTTGAAGCGATCGAGATCGACAAACAGTAGCGCGAAGGCGTCCGCATCGTCCGCGATCAGCGCAAGGCGGCGCTCCAGCTCCTCAAGGAAATGCCGGCGATTGGCGAGCCCGGTGAGCGGATCGTGCCGCGCCAGCGTTTGCGCGCGCGCTTCGGCCGCTTCGCGCTCTGAAATTTCGGCGACGAGATCTTGCGTGCGCTCTTGCACCGTGCGCTCGAGATTGTCGCGGATGACGTCAAGCTCAAGCACAGCCTGGCGGCGATCGAGCTGGGCCTTCACGCGCGCGGTGAGCACGCGCAGATCAATCGGCTTGGTGATGTAATCGTTGGCGCCCGCTTCAAGCGCAGCGGAAACAACATCGCCATCATCAAGCGCAGTGACGACGATCACCGGCACGTGCTCAGCATCATAACGGGCGCGAATGCCTTTGAGCGCTTCAAGGCCTGAGCGCTCCGGCATCATCCAATCAAGCAGCACCAGCTCAATCTGTTCGGCGGTGATGTCATCTTCGATGGTGACGGCGCTTTCGCGCAGCACGACATCATAGCCGCGGCGCTCTAGGCGGCGGCCCAGCATGTCACGGTTTTGCGCCTGGTCATCGACCAGCAAAATGCGCCCAAGGCGCACTGGCGCCTCTCCGCCCGCTTCGTCTTGCCCGGAAGACATGCCCGAACCTGACCCCACCACTACCAGACGACACTATTAGAACAGGGAGGTTGAGGCACAGCTAATAAGCTGCAGGCCAGCTCGAAATATTTGCATATACGCGCGGTTTACCTTGATGCCGCGCTAACCATGATAAGCTCTTACGCCGCGTATTTTTCGATCAACGCGACGAGCCCAGCGAAATCCACCGGCTTGGTGGCGAAATCATCGCAGCCCGCTTCCATGCATTCGCGCCGCGCGCTTTCCATCGCATGCGCAGTAAGCGCGACGATCTTCACGGCGCTGACATCCGGCGTTTGCCGAATAACCCGCGTGGCCTCGATGCCGGACATGATCGGCATTGAGATATCCATGAGGATGAGATCCGGCGCGCAGCTTTTGGCCATCTCAACGGCGATGGCGCCATTTTCGGCGCAATGCACTTCATAGCCGCGCCGCTCAAGCCGGCGCGTCAGCATTTCGCGATTATCGGGATGATCTTCAGCAATCAGAATACGCATGGGGGCCTCTTATGCAGTTTTCGTTTTTGGGTTTTCGGCAGCGCCGCGCGGTGCGGGCTGAGCTGATTTGGGCGCGCGCGCAAAGCGCAGCGCAGCCGCCGCGAGCACATCGCGGTCAGCGGGCTTGAGCAGCAAATCACAGGCGCCGGCGGCGCGCGCGCGCGTGCGGTTGTCTTCCACCGAATGGATCAGCACGGGAATGGCGGCGCACGCGCTATCGGCTGCGAGCGTTTGCATCACTTCCCAGCCAGTCATGTCGGGCAAATTGATATCGAGCACGATGAGATCGGGGCGTGCAGCGCGCGCCATTTGCACGCCCTGCCCACCGCTTGAGGCCTGCAGAATGGCAAAGCCCAGCCGCGCCAGCGCCCGCCCCGCCAAATCGCGCGCGCTTTCCTCATCATCAATCAGCAGCACCGTGCGCGAAGCGCCATTGGACGCCGGCGCTTGCGCAGGTGCGATCTGACCTTCCTGCGCCAGCATCGCCGGCAACGCGATGGTGAAGGTTGAGCCCTTGCCCAATTCGCTCTCAAGCGTGACCTCCCCGCCAAGCATGGCCAGCACGCGGCGGGTGATGGAAAGGCCAAGCCCGGTGCCGCCAAAGCGGCGCGCGGTGGTGAACGAGGCCTGCACGAAATCGGCGAACAATTTATCGGCTTGCTCACGCGAGAGGCCGATGCCGGTGTCTGACACTGCGATGTGGAGCCAATCGCCATCGGCGTGCGCCGCGCGCTTGGCGCTGATGGCGACAACGCCGCCTTGGGTGAATTTCGCGGCGTTCGACAGCAAATTCAGCAAGCACTGATTGAGCCGGAACGCATCGGTGAAGGCGTGGCCGATATCCTCGGCGATATCGAGTTTCAGCGTGTTGTGATTTTTCTCAATCGCGGGCGCCACGGTCGCGGCCGCTTCCTTGATCAGCGCGCCGACATCGAATGCGCCGGCCGAGACATCCATCCGCCCCGCCTCGATTTTCGACAGATCGAGAATGTCGTTGATCAGCGTCAGCAATTGCCGCGCGGCGGTGAGCACGCGCTGGATATCGGCAAGATCGCCATCGCGCCCATCGGCCTCGGCTTCTTCCTGCAGGATTTCCGAATAGCCGATGATGGCGTTGAGCGGGGTGCGCAATTCGTGGCTCATCGACGCGAGGAATTGCGATTTGGAGACCGACGCCGCCTCGGCCGCTTCGCGCGCGGCCTTGAGCTTGACCATGATGTCAGCCAGCACGACATCGCGCGCGTTCATTTCCTCCATCAGCGCATCGAGGCGCTCATGCATTTCGGCAAGGCCGACTGCGGCGCCGTCTGCTTCATCAAGCTCGGGCGCGATATCGCCGAACAGCGCGCGTTTGGCTTTCAGCGTCGCCTCGGCGCGATGCATCGCGGCAATGAAGGCCGCCTCGCGCTGCTTCCGATCGGTGACATCGGTGGAGAGCACGATGAATTTGCGCACGCCGCCGCTGCGCCCCAGCACGCGGCGCGCGCGCACATGCGCCCAAGCCAGCGTTCCATCTGGATGCAAGACGCGATGCTCGATGGCGCAATCTTCGCCCTCGGCCACGCGCGCGAAATAGGCGAACATCATATCCCGATCATCGGCATGGATGATCGGGGTGGAATTGCCGATGAATTGTTTGAACGTGAACGCCTCGCCATAGATGGCGATATCGCCATACCAGGCGATGGTTTGCGTCTTGTAATCGACTTCCCAGATCACGCTCTTGCCCGCAGCAGATCGTGATTGCCGAGCGCGATTTTGCGGGTGGAGACAAGGCTCGTCACATCGCGGGCGGCGGTGAACACGCCTTGGATGACGCCATCTTCATCGCGCCAGGGCCGCGCATCCCACGCGATCCAATGCCGCCCATCGGCGAGGCGCACCTCTTCTTCCTCACAGCGCACATGCTCTCCCGCCAGCGCGCGGGCGAACACATCGCGCCAGCGCTCGGGCGCAATCGGGGTGACATGCTCAAACAGCCGCCCTTCGAGGTCGGCGCCGAGGCTTTGCTTGATGCTTTCGCTCACAGCCAGCACGCGGCCGTC
>DAORMO010000020.1:25765-26027 GCA_035440585.1 Terricaulis sp. | reverse complement strand
AATGTGGAGGGGCTCGACGTGCTCGGCCTTGGCTACGCCGCGCCCTACCTCGATCGTTTCCGCCCCACCGCGCGGCGCGTGTGCGCGCTGATGCCGGCCGAGCAGGGCGTGGAGCCTTGGCCGGGCGAGGGCGCGGTCTGCTCGGTGCTCTCGGAGGAGGCGCGGCTGCCCTTCATCGATGCGGTGTTTGATCGCGTGCTGATCGTGCATGCGCTGGAGGAAGCGGCGGCGCTGCAGCCGTTGCTGCGCGAGGTGTGGCGGG
>DAORMO010000020.1:21818-25755 GCA_035440585.1 Terricaulis sp. | reverse complement strand
TGATGGCGCCGGAGGGGCGGCTTGTGGTGATCGCCGCCAATCGCTGGAGTTATTGGGCGCAAGCGGATGCAACCCCGTTCGGCCATGGCCGCCCGTTTTCGCGGCGTCAGCTTTCAGCGCTGCTGAGCGATGCGATGTTTGAGCCGGTGGCCTCCGCGCGCGCGCTTTACGCCCCGCCCTCCAGCTGGCGCCCACTCGTGCGCGCAGCAGATGCGTTTGAGCGCGTGGGCGAGCGGGTCTGGCCGGCCATGGGCGGGCTTGTGCTGATGGAGGCGGTCAAGCGTCTTTACGCGCAGACAGCGCGCTCCGAAGGGCGTGTCCTTTTGGCCAAAGCGCCGAACCGATCGCGCGCGCGTGCATCCGAGAGCTTGCCCAAGCGTGACACATAAGCGTTATATTGCGCCTGCGAAGGGGCCGCTTCCATGAAACTAATCACCGCCATCATCAAGCCGAGCAGACTCGATCCAGTGCTGGATGCGCTGAAGGAGGCCGGCATTTCCGGGCTTACCGTGTCCGAGGTGCGCGGCTTTGGCCGGCAGAAGGGCAAGACTGAGGTGTATCGCGGCGCCGAATACGAGGTGAAGCTGCTGCCCAAGGTGAAGATCGAAATCGCCTGCCCGCCCGCGCTGGTCGAGAAGGCGGTGGACGCCATCGCCGCCGCCGCCAAAACTGGCAAGATTGGCGACGGCAAAATCTGGGTCTACGGCCTCGATAGCGTGCAGCGCATCCGCACCGGCGAAACCGACAGCGCCGCGATCGAAGGCTAGCGCCCCGTCGTTTTCGCGGCGCAGGCCGTCGCGGCGCTGATGCAAAGCGCCGCTGGTCCGCTATGATATTCCCCAGCAGGCAATGCCTAACTCAGGGGAAGTCCCACATGCATATCTCACGGCGCGTCTTTTTGGGCGCGAGCACGGCTGGCGCGGCTCTGATCATCGCGGGCTGCCAAACGCAGAGCCCTGATCTCAACGCCATCCTGGATCAGGCGGCCACCGATTTCCTGCGCGAGAGCCCGGAATACGCCACCATGCTCGCGGTCAGCGAGGAGCAGGCGGGCGGGCCGTATCTTAGCCGCGTGAGCGATGCGTCGCGCGCTGGTTTGGCGCGCGCGCGCGAGATTGGCCAGCGCACGCTCGAAGCATTGGGGCGCGTGGATCGCGCCGCGCTCACGGCGCAGGATCAAGTCTCGCTCGATGTGGTGACGACATCGCTGCGCAACAGCGAGGCGTCCTCGCAATTCCCGACAGGCGGCGGCGCGCGTTCGCCCTACACCGTGACGCAGCTTTCTGGCGCATATCTTGAGTACCCCGATTTCCTCGCCTCGCGCCATCCTGTTGCTGATCGCGCGGGCGCTGAGGCTTATGTCGAGCGCCTCGCCGGCTTTGCCCGCATTCTCGATCAGGAGACCGCGCGCATCGCTGAGGATGAAGCTGATGGCGTGATCCAGCCCGACTTCACCATTGACGGCGCAGTGAGCCAATTGCGCCTCGCCGCCGGCGTCGCGCCTGCGCAAAACACCATGCTGCTTGCGCTGCAAGGCAAGCTGGGCGCGCTGGCCGATGTGCCGGAAGCCGATCGCGCAGCGTTGCTAACGCGCGCGGAAGCCATCATCGCCAATGAGATCAATCCGGCGCTGACGCGCCAGGCCGATGCGCTCACGGCGCTGCGCCCGCGCGCGGTGCATGATGCGGGCATTTGGCGCTTGCCGCGCGGGGAGGAAATGTACGCCGCCGGCCTGCGTGATTGGACGACCAGCGATTACAACCCGCAGCAAATCCACGACATGGGCGTTGAGCTCGTCACCCAGTTCCGTTCGGAGATGGAAGCGATCTTCAACGCCAACGGCATGACGCGCGGCACGCTGAATGAGCGCGTTCGCGCGCTGTCTTCGCGCCCGGATCAGATTTGGCCCAGCACCGAAGCAGGCCGCACCGCGCTTTTGGCCTCGCTCAATCAGCAGATGGCGGCGATCACCGCGCGCATGCCTGAGCTGTGCAACCGGCTCACCAGCGCGCCGCTCGAAATCCGCCGCGTTCCGGCGGAAATCGAGGCGGGTTCGCCTGGCGGCTATTATCAGCCGCCCGCGCTCGATGGCTCACGTCCTGGCGCTTATTACATCAACCTGCGCGATCCCGCGAAGGAATGGCCAAAATTCTCGCTGCCGACGCTGACCTATCATGAAGGCACGCCGGGCCATCATTGGCAGATCGCGCTGCAGCAGGAAGCCGGCGACATGCCGTTCTATCGCCGGGCGCTCATGTTCTTCGCCGGCTTCATGGAAGGCTGGGGGCTTTACGCCGAGCAGATCGCGGATGAGATCGGCATGTATCAGAACGATCCGTGGGGGCGCGTCGGCTATCTGCAATCGATGATCTTCCGCGCCTCGCGGCTTGTGGTCGATACCGGCATGCACTCGCTGCGCTGGAGCCGCGAGCAGGCGATCCAATCCATGATGGAAGCCACCGGCGACGCAGACACCGCCGTCATCACCGAGATCGAACGCTACGCCGTGTGGCCGGGCCAAGCTTGCGCCTACATGGTGGGCCGCCAAGCCATCAATCAGATGCGTGACGGCGCGCGCGCCACGTTGCAGCAGAATTTCGATATTCGCGGCTTCCACGATACGCTGCTGGCCAATGGCGCGGTGCCGCTCAATGTCGCTGCGCAATTGGTCGAGACATGGGCCGCCGGCGTTTCCGGGCCGGCCCAGCCGGGCTAAGCCCAGCCTCAATCGCACAACAGGCGGCGGCGCGCTTTCATCGGCGCGCCGCCGTTTTGTTTAAGCGGCTTGTTTATCCGCGCGCAGCGCGCCGCTTATACGGTCAGCGAAGCTGGAGAGCGGCAGGGGCCGGTAGCGTTGATCTGCGGCCCAGCGCAGCGTTGCGGTTTCGTGCAGATCTTCAAAGCGTGCGAGGCCCTTGCGCCAGCGCGCGCCGGTGAGGCTGAGGATCGAAAATCCCGGCGCGCTGAGCGGCGCGCCGATCGGATCGATATTGGCCATGCACGAGGAAAGCACCGAGCCCGGCTCGCGCGCCAGCGCAAGGCCTGCGCCTTCTGCGCCTTCCAGCACCCACAGCAGCGCGCAATTGGAAAGCCCGCGCGACACATCGCTGCCGCCCACCCCGCCATGATCGCCGGGAAACCACGCTTGCGCCACGCATGCTGGCGCGCCCGGCGTGTTGAAGGCGTCCACATTGCTCCACAGCGTCGGCGCGAACGCCTTGCGCCGCTCATCAATCGCCACCGCATGGCGCGCGCGCTCCACCGCGCGGGAGAGGGCGGTGTCGTGGAACTGGTATTGCTTATTGAGGCCAAGCGAGATCGGCAGGATGCGCGGAATGCCAAGTGAGCCCACCGTATCCCACACGCCCAGATAAGCGATGCGCAGATCCGAGGGCGGATCGGTGAAGGGCGCGGTGCTGCGCGGCCAGGCTGCGGCGTGGGCGATGCGGAAGCGCTCGGCCTCCGGCGATGCGGCGCCGGTTGTGTGATCGCGGTAGAGCTTGAGCGCCGCGTGGGTTTTATCGACATGCGCGCGCCGCAATATCCCGCACTTGCGCAGCAGGCCGGCGAGGCTGCGCACCGTGTAGGCCCCGCGCGAAAATCCGAACAGATAGAGCTGATCGCCCGGCTCATAATTGAGATTGATGAAGGTGTAGGCTTCGATCAGGTTTTCATCGAGCGTATCGCCGGTCATGCCTTGCCAGAGGCTCGATCGCTCAAGCTGCGCGCCGACGCCGGCGGAATAATACACTATCTGTGCATTGCCTTGCCCATCGCGCGCCGCGATCGACCGCGCCGTCAGCGCGACGTTGGTGAGCGCCCCGCCATAGAGGCGCTGCCAAGTGCCGTCGCAGCAGACGACAAGCCGTTTCATGGCGTGAGCAGGAACACCGCTTCCTCCGCGAACCAATTGGCGCGCCAGAGCACGCGTGCGAAC
>DAORMO010000020.1:21467-21799 GCA_035440585.1 Terricaulis sp. | reverse complement strand
GACAGCGGCACGGCGGTTTCAATGCTGAGCCCGCAATCACGCGCGAGCGCGGCGATGTCGCGCACGCTGGCGGCGTGGCGCAGATGATCCCAGCGCGCGGCGCGGCCGCTGAAGGCGAGCTTGAAGCGCGCGCGCCAATGGGCCGCGTTTTGCGTGGTCACGATCACGCGGGCGCCGATGCGGGCGGCTTCCTTCAGCGCGGCGCGCGGATCGGCGAAATGCTGCAGCGCGTGCGAGAAGATCACCACGTCAAACGCTTCGCTTGGGAATTGCTTCAAATCCCGATCCGCATCGCCCTGCACGGCGGCGAGGCCGCGCGCGGCGCAGGTGCG
>DAORMO010000020.1:14566-21421 GCA_035440585.1 Terricaulis sp. | reverse complement strand
AACGCCATGAGCGCGCCATCGCCGCAGCCCACGTCAAGCACGCGCGCGCCTTCATCGATCAGATGCGGGATCACAGCATGATCGGCGCGCGGCTCGGCGCTGGCGCGTGGGGCGGAATGGACGAGTTCCAATTGGGCCATCAGGCGCCTCCGCCATGCAGCGCCAGCCCGCGCGCGGCGGCGGCGGAATCGATAAAGCCGGTGAGCGCCGCTTCAAACGCCGGCTCATCGGCGGACACTGCATCGTGCCCGCGCGTGGTTTCGATTTCGAGGCTTGTCACCGGCGCGCCGGCGGCGATCAGCGCGCGGGCGATGGCGCGGCTTTCTTCCGGCGGATGGCGCACGTCGCCGGAGAATGAGATCACGCAATGGCGCGTGTCAGAGCCGCGGAAGGCGTTGGCGAGATTGCCGCCGAAATCGGCGGCGAGATCGAACCCATCCATGGCGCGGGTGAGATAGAGGAAGGCGTTCGCATCGAAGCGATCGACGAAGCTGGCGCCGGAGCGATCAGCTTCGGCGGAGAAGCTCATGCGCTCTTTGGCGCGCGCCTCTTCAAAGCGCGCACGGATATCGCCTTCGGGCGCGTTGCCGACGAGGGCGGCCATGCGCGCCACCGCAAGCCCGCGCACCGGGCGTGAGCCGATGGCGAGATAGGCGCCATTGCGCCAATCGGGATCGGCCATCACCGCCTGACGGCCAAGTTCGTTGATGGTGAGATTGGCCAGCGATTGGCGCGCGGTTGAAGCGATCGCGGCGCAGGCGAACACGCGCTTGGGATACGCGCTCGCCCATTGCAGCGCCTGCATGCCGCCCATGCCGGGGCCGATCACAAGGAACAGGCTCGGCAAGCCGAGCGCCTCCACCAGCATCGCTTGCGCGCGCACGGTGTCGGCCAGCGTGATGGGGGGAAAGCGCAAGTAAGGCTGGCCATCCGGCGCCATCGAGGCCGGGCCAGTGGTTCCCATCGAGCCGCCGAGCACGTTGGCGCACACCACGTAGAATCGGTTGGTGTCGATCGGCCGGCCGGGGCCGACGATGCGCGGCCACCAGGCGGGGCGGCCGGTGATCGGGTTTGGGCTGGCGGCGAATTGATCGCTCGTCAGCCCGTGGCAGATCAGCACCGCATTGGTGCGATCTGCGTTGAGCGCGCCATAGGTCTCGAACGCCATCGTCAGCGGGGCGAGATTTTCCCCGCCCGAGAGCTGTAAGGGCGCGCCCGCGTCGAAGGCCAAGGTGCGCACGCCCCCGGCCGCCTGCAATTTTGCCGCTGCGTGAATCATCTGGCGTGTATAGCGCGCGCCGTGATTCACGTATCCCCCGTGAGGCGTGCCGGGCTGTGAGTGCTTTCCTGGCGGTGCAACGCATGGCGGCGCAGCGTAAAGCCCGCTAAGATCGGCCCCAACATGAACGAAACCTCCACACCGCCCGGATCCCTCGACGCGTTCCGGGCCGAAATCGATCGCATTGACGAGGCCATGCTTGGCTTGGTGGCTGAGCGGCTGCGCATTGGCGATGCGATCGCGCAGGCCAAGCCGGCGGGGCTGCCGTTTCGTCCCGGCCGCGAAATCATCCTGCTGCGCCGGTTGATCGAGCGCGCGCCCGCGCCGGTGGATCGTGATCTGGTGGCCGAGGTGTGGCGCACGCTGATCGCGGCCAATGTGCGCCGGCAACGCAGCGTTGAGATCGTCATCGGCGGCTCGCGCGCGGATCCGACGCGCATGCACGACATCGCCCGCCGCCATTTCGGCGCGCACGCCCGCATCGTGCATGTGGGCGAGCCGCAGGCCGCGCTGCAGAAAGCGGTTGAGCGCCCCGATGATTGCGTGGCGGTGACGCCGTGGCCGACGGCGCCCGGCGTCGGCTCCTGGTGGCCGGCTTTATCTGAATCGCGTTTTGCGCGGCTCAATCTCATCGCCGGCCTGCCGCAGATCGGCCCGGCGGACGCCAATCCCGAAGCCTGCATGTTCGCGGCGATGGCTCCCGAAGAGGCGGGCCAGGACGTGACGCTGATCCTTGCGTTTGACGTGCACCATCGCGTGCAGCGCGCGCTGAAGGAGGCGGGGCTCGAAGGCAAGGAAGTTGCGCGCTCTGAGCCGCGCATCATGCTGCGGGTCGAAGGTTTTCTCACCCAGCAGGATCCGCGCACCGCGGCGCTGACGGCGCAGGGGCTTGAGGGCGTGCGCGTGGTTGGCTCTTACGCGCGGGCCTGAGCATGTTTGAACGCATCGCCATTCTCGGCGCCGGCTTGATCGGCGCATCTGTCGCGCTCGCGGCGCGTGAAGCGGGCGCAGCGCGGGTTGTCGCGCTGTACGATGCGAACGATGCGGTGCGGGCGCGCGCCAAGGAGATCGGCCTTGGCGAGATCGCCGACAGCGCTGAGGCGGCCGTGGTTGGCGCTGAACTTGTCGTGCTCGCCGTGCCGGTGGGGGCGATGGGGGCGGCGATGCAATCGATCGCGCCGCATCTGGCCCAGGGCGCGATCCTCACCGATGTCGGCTCGGTGAAGGGCGCGGTGCTGAACGCGGTGGGGCCGCATCTGCCGGCGCATGCGGTGTTCGTGCCGGGCCACCCGATCGCGGGCACCGAACATTCGGGGCCGGACGCGGGCTTTGCTTCGCTGTTTCATGGCCGCTGGCATGTGCTGACGCCGTTCGATGAAAGCGAAGAGGGCAAGGCCGCGCTCGCCAAGCTGGTCGCCTTCTGGGAAAAGCTGGGCGCGCGCGTGGAGGTGATGAGCCATGAGCGGCATGACGTTGTGCTGGCTGTCACCAGCCATTTGCCGCACTTGATCGCGTTCAACATCGTGGCGATGGCTGAGGATCTGGAGAACGTCACCGAAACCGAAGTGGTGAAATATTCGGCATCCGGCTTCCGCGATTTCACCCGCATCGCCGCTTCTGATCCAACGATGTGGCGCGATGTGTTTCTCAACAATCGTGAAGCGGTGCTGGAAGTTCTGGGCCGCTTTTCAGAGGATCTCGCCGCGCTGCAACGCGCGATCCGCTGGGGCGATGGGCAATCGCTTTACACCATCTTCGATCGCGCCCGCCGCATGCGTCGCGAAGTGATCGACGCCGGCCAAGACACGCCCGCGCCGAACTGGGGCCGGGATACCAAGGGCGAGTAACGCCTTGCTTGGAGCGCTGTCTTGGACCGCCGGCGTCTCGCCGGCTGCGCTTTATCCGTTTGCGCTGACGCTTGAGGCCAATAGCCCTGCCGGCGAGGGCGCCGGCGGTCCAAGTGAACCGCGCTTTTATCCGCACAGCGCGCGGCGCTTGCGGGGAGAAGTGGGAGAGCGGGGCGCGCTTTAAGCTACGCGTGGAAATTTTAGTTTGGGTTTGCGCTCAAAGCGCGCCCCGCGCGGATTGTTTTTCAGCCGGCGCCTGCGTGCAGCGTTCTGTCGTCGCCCTGGGTGGCCATACGTTGATAAGACAGCGAACCGGCGAGGTCTCCTCCCTCTGCGCTCGACCGCGCACCGTGCTGCGACGCTGGGTATCCAGGCGCGCTTAGCGCCTTGCAGTCGTTCCCGGCTCGCGTGCTTTGCAGATCACCATGCTCTGCAAGGAATCCCGGCTTCCCTGTTTCTCACCGGGGCCACGGCGTTCTCTGTCGCCAGAGTCTTCCGCATCACGCTCAAACCGCGTTCGGATCGTGATTGGTTTGGTGTGCACAACCGCCTCCCGTGATCTGAACGGGGAGAGCGTAAGCGCGGTGTGAAATCGGTCGGATAGATTTTTCCGTTTCCCCGCCAAGCGCCCCGCGCACGCGGGGCCGCGCGCGGGGACCCAGAGCCGCGAAACGCCAATGTTTGCGCGTGTTTTCTGGATCCCGGATCGCACCCCGGCCTACGCCGGGGCTGCGTCCGGGAAGCGTGGGTCTGTGGGATAGAGGCCTGGATTATCCGCCCAAAACAAAACCGCCGGCGTTGCCGCCGGCGGTTCGGTTTGCCGTGTGATCGCGCCTTAGTGCGGGCGATCCATCGGCGGGGGCTCGTGGCCTAAGACCACTTCGCCCTTGCCGAGCTTTGAGTTCCAGATGCCGTAGGCGAAGTAGAGCACCACCGCCGCTGCCAGGAAGTAGAAAAAGAACAGCTGCTCGCGCGGGCCAACCCGGGTGATCAGGAAGATGCACGAGATGATGCCGAGGATCGGGGTGATCGGGTAGAACGGCACTTTGAAGCCGCGCACCAGATCAGGCCGCGTCTGGCGCAGCCACATCACCGCGATACACACCATGGCGAAGGCCGCCAGCGTGCCGATCGAGGTGAGATCGCCCAGCGTGTTGATGTCGAACACCGCCGCAGCGATGGCGACGATCACGCCGGTGACGATGGTGTTGATCCAGGGCGTCTTGAACCTCTTGTGCACGTTGGCGAGCTGCTTGGGCAGCAGGCCATCCTTGCTCATGGTGTAGAACACGCGCGTCTGCCCAAACAGCAGCACCAGGATCACGGAGGTAAGGCCTGCGATCGCGCCGATCTTGATCGAATAGGCCAGCCAATCCCATTGCGGGCCAAACGCGTTCACCGCGGTGGCGACCGGGGCGGCGACGTTCAGCTTGGTGAAGGGGATGACGCCGGTGAGCACGGCGGAGGTCGCCATGTAGAGCACGGTGCAGATGGCGAGCGAGCCGAGGATGCCGAACGGCATGTCCTTTTGCGGGTTCTTGGCTTCGCCGGCGGCGGTCGAGACCGCTTCAAAGCCGATATAAGCGAAGAACACGATGGTGGCCGCGCGCATCACGCCATCCCAGCCGAACTCGCCGGGATTGCCGGTGGGCGCGGGGATGAAGGGCTGCCAATTGGCCGGGTTCACATATTGGGCGCCGACGACGCAGAAGGCGACGATGACGGCCACTTTGATGAACACGATGATGTTGTTGACGGTCGCGGATTCCGAAACGCCGACGATCAGCAGCAGCATCATGGAGAGCACCACGACCACCGCCGGCAGGTTCGCCACCGATTTCACCACGGACTCGGCCGGGATCGGCGCGATGGTGGAGGCGGGCAGCTGCACCGCGACATTGCCGGGCACGGTGACAATCTCGCCAGCCGGCAGCGGATGCAGCGCGCCGCTCGTGGTCAAAACCTCGGTGGCTTTGGTGAGCGTGGCTTGCAGCGGCTCAGCGATGGCGATGTCGATCGCGTTGGTGAGGCCGTAGCCGCCTTCGGCGGGGTTCACCACGGCGTATTGCTCAAGCCCGGCAGTGTAGACGCCCTGAATGGCCGCTTCCGAGGAAGCGAGGAATTGCACTGAGGTGCCGTCAGCCAGCGTGCCGGTGATGGCGTTGAGGCTGACGATGGGATCGGTGACTTCAAAGCTGGCGGCGCTGGCGACGACGAATTTGCCCGCCGCCTGCGTAAACTCGGGTGGGATGAGCCATCCTATGTCGTGCGCGAGCGATACCGCATATCCAGACCAGCCGACGGCCACCACCGAGGCGGCGAGGCCATATTCCAGCAACAGCAGCGCGCCCATGATCCAGGCGCCGAACTCGCCGATGGTGGCGTAAGAATAGGTATAGGCCGAGCCGGAAACCGGCAGCACGGAGGCGAGCTCCGCATAGCAAAGCCCGGCGAAGGCGCAGACGATGCCGGCGATGACGAACGAGATCATCACGGCGGGGCCGGCGTGCAGCGCCGCGGCGTTGCCGGTGCGCACAAAGATGCCCGCCCCAATGATGCAGCCGATGCCAAGCAGAACCAGGTTCAGCGGGCCAAGCGTGCGCTTGAGCTCCCCCGAGGCGTATTCCGATTGAATTTGATCGACTGATTTTCGCTGAAATAGGCGATTAAGCGGCGATGATGCCGGCTTGCCTGCCGGCGTGTTGGTGTTTGCCACGAGGTGTCCCTCTCCCAGAGTTCCTTGGTCGGGAGGCTAGACGACGGTTTTATGGCGAACAAGCGCTGCGGGTCGCTTTTATCCCTCAGCCAGCGCGGACGGCACGGCCCAACCGCGCCGGGCGCAGGCGGCGAGCACGGTATTGCGCAAGAGGCAGGCGATCGTCATCGGCCCAACCCCGCCGGGCGAGGGCGAGACGGCGGCGGCGATCGCAGCCGCTTCGGCGAAATGCACGTCGCCGACGAGCTTGGTTTTGCCTTCGCCCTTTTCCGGCGCCGGCACGCGATTGGTGCCGACATCGATGACGATGGCGCCGGGCCTGATCCAATCGCCGCGCACCATTTCGGGGCGGCCCACCGCCGCCACCAGAATATCTGCGCCGCGGCACACCATTTTCAGATCGCGTGTTTTCGAGTGGGCGATGGTGACGCTGGCATTTTGCTCCAAGAACAGCAGCGCAGCCGGTTTGCCCACCAGGATCGAGCGGCCAATCACAACGACATTCGCGCCCGAAAGATCAGGCCGCTCAGTTTTCGCCAGGATCACGCAGCCCACCGGCGTACAGGGGCGCAGGCCCGGCTTGCCCAGCACCAGCTTGCCGGCGCTGGCTTCGGTGAGCCCGTCCACATCCTTTAAGGGATCGAGCGCGGCCAGCACGCGCGCTTCATGGATGTGCTTGGGCAGCGGCAGCTGAACCAGGATGCCGTCCACCTCCGGATCGCGCGAAAGCGCGTCCACGCGGGCGATGAGATCAGCCTCCTCGGTCTCCGCCGGCAGGCGGATTTCGAGGCTGCGCATGCCGGCCTCGGCCGTCTGCTTCACCTTGGAGGCGACATAGACGTGGCTGGCCGGATCATCCCCCACCAGCACCACCGCCAGCGTCGGCTGATGCGGCAGGGCGGCAACGGCGGCGGCGATGTCCGCGCGCAGGCCCGCAGCGATGGCTTTTCCGTCGATGGTGCGGGCGGTCATGGCGGGGCTCCGAATCTGATCGAGGGCCTTTAGCACGGCTA
>DAORMO010000020.1:8053-14492 GCA_035440585.1 Terricaulis sp. | reverse complement strand
CCTATGCGCCCGCCCCTCCGTCTCGCGGCTGCGCCGCGATCCACCTCCCCCTGACGGGGGAGGACGTGTTTTCAGCGCGCGGTATATTTGGCCAAAAACGCCGCGACCTCCGCTTCGCTCGCGCCCTCGATCTCGATCTGCTTGATCCGCGCTGTCTGCCCGCGCACGACCTGCACCTTGCCCTTCGCCACGCCAAACGCTTTGGCGATCAGCTTTTCCAGCGCCGCATTGGCCTTGCCGTCCTCGGGCGCGGCGGTGACGCGGGCTTTGAGCATGGGCTTGCCGGCTTCATCGAGGGCTGCGCCGTCGATCTTATCTGCGCCGGCCGAAGGGGTGAGGCGGATGGTGAGCCGCGCGCTCAGAGGATCGGCCCGCCGCGGATCAGATTGACCAGCCACGGCAGGATGCTGTCGCGGAAAATGGCGAGGCCCAGCACCAGCACCAGCACCGAAAGATCCACCCCGGCGATCGGCGGGATCAGCCGCCGCAGCGGGCGCAGCACCGGATCTGTCAGCGCCGTGGTGAAGCGCCAGATGGCGTTCACGAACTCATTGCGCCGGCTCACCACGTCGAAGGCGAACAGCCAGGAGATCACCACATGAACGATCAGCACCACGATAAAGAGGCCGATCACCGCGTGGATGATGCTGTAAAGAATCCCGATCATGGGCCGATCTAGCCCGCGCCGGGCGGGGGTGGCAACCGGGCGGCGATTTCCGGCGCCCGCCTCGCTTGACGCCCAGGAGCGAGCGCGCCTATATCGCGCCTCCCCTCGGGGGCCCGTAGCTCAGCTGGGAGAGCGCCGCGTTCGCAATGCGGAGGTCAGGAGTTCGATCCTCCTCGGGTCCACCAGCCTTCGCGCGCGCTGCGCGCTACGGCTAGGCAAGCTCGCGCGAAGGCGAAGGCTGTCTCGCCGAAGCCCCGAGGGAGCGAAGGCGGACTGATTTGGAAATTCATCTTTCCTTCTTGGGCTCCGGTTGATCCGCAATGCGCCGCGCCCTGGTTATCTTCGATTTTGACGGGACACTGGCCGATAGCGGGCCGTGGATGGTGCGGGCGCTGAATGACGCCGCGCCGCGCTTTGGCTATCGCACCGCAAGCGATGCCGAGATCGAGGTGTTTCGCGGCATGGATAATCGCGCGATCATGCGCGCGATCGGCTTGCCGCTTTGGAAGCTGCCGTTCATCGCCCACCATATCCGCAGCGAAGCGGAAAAGGCGCCGCCGCCGCTTTTGTTTGACGGCGTGCCTGATGCGTTGGCGCGTTTGCGCGATGCGGGCGTGCGATTGGCGATTGTGAGTTCCAACAGCGAGCGCCTGATCCGCCGCGCGCTTGGCGCCCAGGCCGAGCTGATTGAGCTTTACGCCTGCAATGCAGGCTTGTTTGGCAAGGCGCAGAAATTTCGCCGCGTGCTTTGGCTGGCGCGGCTTACGCCAAAGGATGCGATCGCGGTGGGCGATGAGGCGCGCGATATCGAAGCGGCGCGGCAAGCGGGCATTGCCTGCGCGGGCGTGGAATGGGGCTATGCGTTGCCGAGCCTATTGGCCGCGCGCGGGCCGGACATGATGTTCGCCAGCGTGGCCGATATGGCCGCGCGGCTGAGCGCGCCTTAACGCGCCGCGCTTTCGCGCAAAGGCGGATACTCGCCTTCAGCGGGGGCGAACACGATGCGTTTGTGCAGGCTGATATGCTGATCACGCGCGGGCTCGTACGGCCGCCAGGTGAGGCCGTCTTCTGAGACTTCGTAGCTCGCAATCTCTTCGTTTTCGGCCATGGCCCAACCCCGGCGTTTGCTTCGCCCAAAAGGCGCGCTGTCCCAAGACGGGCGCCTCTGAGGCGAGTTTGCAAGAACCCCGCCCCGCGCCCAGCACGCGCCCAGCGCCCGCGTGCGGCAAGGCATTACACCTCAAAATTGCAGGCGATTTGCCCGCGCGCGCGGTTTTGCGGCCTCGCGTGGCTTCTCTGCCTCCGGCTTGAGCAAGCGCCTGCGTGTGCCAAGTTGGGATCGGTGTGTGGCGCTTCAGCCCCACGCCCGCGCCGCCGCTGTCAGCGCCAGCCCCGCCAGCACGATCCAGCGCGTATAAACGAGGAAATTCTCCGTGCGCCGCAATTCGCGCGAGGCTTCGGCCTCCGGCAGCGGCGCGGCGTCCCAGGGGGGAACGCTTGCGCCCCAGATCAGAATGAACCCGGTTTTGGCCTTCACCACGCCGAGGCTGCGCACCGGCACGCCCAGATCAGAGAGTGCGATGGCGGCGTTGCCGTAAAACGGCGCGATCATCGGCCGATCCGAGCCCAGCATGAGGCGCGAGCCGTCGCGCAGCGCCAGCGCGTAGCTTTCCTGCTTGGCTTTGGCGCCGAAGGTTTCGGTGCGGTGCTCGATGCCGGTGATGTCGGCGCGGGCGATGATTTGGTTGATGGGGTTGAAGCGCACATAACCGCGCCGCGAGGGGAGGCGCAGCGCGACGCTTTTATCGTCAATGATGATGCGCGTGATGGTGGTGGCGAGCGCGTCATCCGCGACTAGCAGCGCCAGCAGCAGCAAAAACGCGCCGGTGACGATCAGCGCGAAGGCGCCATTCTCATCGGCGCTGCCGAAGGCGAGGTAGAGCCCAACGCCGATCAGCGCCAGCCCCAGCAGGCCGATGAACCCCACGGTGAACCATTGAAAGCCCAACTCGATCTTGTCCCGCTTTAACACGATCATGTCAGCGCCTCCCAAGCGATTGCCCTTTGCTTTCCGGCGCGCGCGAGGGCATGAGGCGGCGTGCTTGAAATCATCGACCTGACATACCGCATCGGCGCGCGGCCGCTGTTTGAGAACGCCAACGCCTTCATCGCTGAGGGCTGGAAGGTGGGGCTCGTTGGCCGCAACGGCACGGGCAAATCCACGCTGTTGCGGCTGATCCGGGAAGAGGTCGGCAAGGCGAACGGCTCCATACGCGCGCGGCGCGGGGCCACGCTGGGGTTTGTCGAGCAGGAGGCGCCCCAGGTGGATACGCCCCTGCTTGATCTTGTGTTGGCGTCAAACGAAGAGATGACGGGTCTTTTGGCCGAGGCCGAAACCGCGACTGACCCCCAGCGCATCGCCGACATCCACATTCGCCTCGCCGAATTGGACGCCTACAGCGCCGAGGCGCGGGCCGCCGCCATCATGGTTGGCCTTGGCTTTGAGCAGGAAGATCTGCGCCGGCCCGCGCGCGAATTTTCCGGCGGCTGGCGCATGCGCGCGGCGCTGGCGGGCGTGCTGTTCTCCCAGCCCGATCTTTTGATCCTGGACGAGCCGACCAATTATCTCGATCTCGAGGGCGCGGCCTGGCTTGAGGAATATCTGCGCGGCTATCCGCACACGGTGGTGTGCGTCAGCCACGATCGGGAAATGCTCAACCGCTCAGTGACGCATATCCTGGCGCTGGATGAAAAGCGGCTGGAGGTTTTTGTCGGCGGCTATGATGCTTATCTGAAAAAGCGCGCCGAGCGCATGGCGCTGGCGCAAGGCATGAAGGCCAAGCAGGACGCGCAAAAGGCGCACCTGCAAAAATTCATCGATCGCTTCCGCGCCAAGGCCTCTAAAGCCACCCAAGCGCAAAGCCGCATCAAGCAGCTGGAAAAGATGCAAGACATCGCCGTGCCGCTTGAAGATCGCACCACGCCCTTTCAGTTCGAGGATCCGGCGGAGCTGGCCTCGCCGCTGGTGGTGCTGGATGGCTGCGATCTCGGCTATGTCGAAGGCAAGCCTGTGCTGCGCAACGTGTCGCTGCGGCTCGATCACGATGATCGCATCGTCATCGTCGGCCCCAACGGGCAGGGCAAAACCACTTTGGTGAAATCCATCGCCGCGCGCCTGGCGCTGCTGGCGGGCAAGCGTGTGGCTTCGGGCACAGTGGTGATCGGCTATTTCAGCCAGGATCAGCTCGATGAATTGCGCGCGGGCGAAACCGTGCTTGAGCATGTGCGCGATCTTGAGCCCGATTGGGCGCCGGCCAAGCTGCGCGGGCTCGCCGCGCGCATGGGCTTTGGCGCGCAGAAGATCGATACTAAGGTGGAAAGCTTAAGCGGCGGCGAAAAAGTGCGCCTGCTGCTGGGCCTGATGGCGCATGCCAAGCCGCACATCCTGGTGCTGGACGAGCCCACCGCGCACTTGGACATCGATAGCCGCGAAGCCTTGATCCACGCGATCAACGGCTATGAAGGCGCGGTGCTGCTGATCACGCACGATATCTATCTCGCCGAAGCCTGCGCGGAGCGGCTGTGGCTCGTCTATCACGGGCGCGCGCGCCAATATGACGGCAGCTTGGATGATTATCGCAAGCTCGTCTCCGCCGCTGATCGCCCGAAGGACGATGCGCCGGAAAGAAACGTAGAAGCCCCGCGCGCCGAGGCGGCTAAGCCCAAAAGCTCCAAATACACACTGCAACGCAAGCTCGAAGCGGCGGAGAAAGAAATGGAGCAGGCGCAAGCGGCGCTGGCGCGGCTGGATAAAGAACTCGCCGATCCGAACGTCTTCGCCCGCGATCACGCCCGCGCGGAATCTCTGCTGAAAGAACGCGCCCACGCCGCCACAGCGCTGGCGAAAGCGGAAGCTGCGTGGCTGGAAGCGAGTGAGGCGATGGCGTGAGGCGCCACACTCTTCCTTCTCCCCCGCGAGGGGGAGAAGGTGTCAGCGAAGCTGACGGATGAGGGGGCGAGGTTCAGAATAAAACGCCGCGCGCAATCTTCAGGCTCCCACCCTCATCCGGCCCTTCGGGCCACCTTCTCCCGCCCATGCGGGAGAAGGGATAATCGGGGTCGAAGCAAATTCAATGCGCGCTCACCTTTGAAAACACGTTCAACACCACAACGCCCGCCACAATCAGCCCCATGCCCAGCACGGCTGGCGCGTCGAGTTTCTGGCCCATGAACAGCCACGCGATCAGCGAGATCAGCACAACGCCGACGCCGGACCAGATCGCGTACGCCACGCCCACCGGGATGCTGCGCAGCGTCAGCGAAAGAAAATAGAACGCCGCCGCATAGCCAAGCACGGTGATGAGGCTGGGGATCGGTTTGGAAAAACCGTCCGCCAGTTTCAGAAACGAGGTGCCGATCACTTCGGCGATGATGGCGAGGGTGAGGTAGAGGTAGGGCATGGGCGCAGGATAGCGGTGTTGAAAAGGCTCGTCACGCGCGGCGAGAATGCTATGAAAGCGCTATGAGCGCGCCCCTTCGCCCGGTTCTGGGCGTGATTTCCTGCAACCGCTTTGTCAGCGACGGCCAGCCCGCCCAGGCGGTGATGACGCGCTATCTCGATAGCGCGATGGAATTTGCCGATGCGGCGGCGCTACTGATTCCGGCGATGCCGAATTATTTGCGCGCGCGCGATGTGGCGCCGCGCTTGGATGGGCTGTTGCTCACCGGCTCGCCCTCCAATCTCAATCCCGAACATTATGGAGAGATCGCCGACGATGCGCCGGGCCCGTTCGATCATCAGCGCGACATGATGACGTTGCAGCTGGTGGAGGAAATGCTCAGCCTCGGCAAGCCGGTGTTCGGCATTTGCCGCGGCTTTCAGGAATTGAACGTGGCGTTTGGCGGCTCGCTGCGGCGCGATATGGCGATCCACCCCGAGTTGATCCCGCATCACGGGCCGGACGATCATTCGTTCGATCAGTATTTTGATCACACCCATCCGGTGAAGCTCACCGAAGGCGGGCTGCTGGCGCGCGCCTACGGGCGCGATGAGCTCAACGTGATTTCAGTGCATTACCAGGGCGTCGCGCGCCTTGCGCCGGGGCTCAAGGTGGAGGCGGTGGCGCCTGATGGCGTGATCGAAGCTGTGTCGGCTGAGGTGAACGGCGCGCAAGTGCTGGCCGTGCAATGGCACCCGGAATGGAAAGCGCGCGAGGATGAAGATCGGCAGATCTTTTTCCGGCTGATGGGCAGGGCGCTGCGCGGCGAAAAGCTTTAGCGCGTCAGCTCCACAAACACATCTTCCAGATCCGGCTCTTCGATCGAAAGATCCTTGATCGCCACGCCCGCACTGCGCACGCGGTCCAGCAGCGCTTCCACCGAGTGTTCGGTGGTTTTGTAAGTCAGCGTAAACGCCCCGTTGGGGCGCATGGCGAAGGTGGCGCCCTCAAACCCCGCAATCGGCGGCGTGATCGGCGCCTGCGGCGTGACGACAAGAGTTTTGCGATCCATTGCGGCGTCGGCTCGCAGGCGATCACCTGGCCGCGATTTATGATGGCGATGGTGTCGCAGAGCTCCTGCGCTTCTTCGAGATAGTGCGTCGTCAGCACGATGGTGACGCCTTGGGCGTGCAGGCTGCGCACATAATCCCAAAGCTGCTTGCGCAATTCCACATCGACGCCCGCGGTGGGCTCATCCAGCACCAGCACCGGCGGGGAATGCACCATGGCTTTGGCCACGAGGAGCCGCCGCTTCATCCCGCCTGATAGCGTG
>DAORMO010000020.1:0-7938 GCA_035440585.1 Terricaulis sp. | reverse complement strand
CGCCTCAGCGGGCGTGAAGAACGGGTCGATATTAATTTCTTGCGGCACGATGCCGATGGCGCCGCGCGCATTGCGCGTGTCGGCATCGAGATCGCGGCCCCAGATCGCGACGCTGCCGCCTGATTTGGTGACAAGCCCGCCGAGCGTGTTGATGAAGGTGGATTTGCCGGCCCCGTTCGGCCCCAGCAGCCCGAAGAACGAGCCGCGCGGGATGGCCAGATCAATGCACTTGAGCGCGTGGGTCGGCCCCGCCTTGCCCTGGCCGGGATAGGTTTTCTCAAGCCCCCGCGCTTCGATGGCGTAGGTCGGGGGTGTGGCGGATGTGCGCATGAGGGCCTTGGGAGCGGAGGGGCCGCATTGCGCGGCGAAGCGATGCGCTCTAGGTACGGGGCCCGCGCCCGGCCTTCAACCGTCAGCGAGTGAGACCTTGTCGAAATTGCCGAACAATCCCCGCACTGACCAAATGACCCCCGGCGACCCGGACGCGCTGCCCGCGCCCGAGGTGATCACGGTGACGACCCATAAGGTCAAATGCGATGGCGGCGGCGCGCTGGGCCATCCGGCTGTGTGGTATGAAATGGGCGAAGAAAACTTCGTCGAGTGCCTCTATTGCGACCGCCGCTTCGTGCTGGCCGAAGGCGCGGGCATTAGCCCTCACGCGTAGGGAAAGCATTCCGCGCGCGGCAGCGTGACGCCGCAATGCCGGCCGAGCGCTTCGATGGCGTCGCCTTGCGCCGGGTAAGGATCGCTGTTGGCGGGGCCCACGATGATGGTGCGGAAGCCAGCCTGGTTGCGCCCGTTTGGCGGCAGCATGGCGGTGGCGAGCGCCTCGCCATCATCGGCGCGCAGCGTCAGAAACAGCGGCATGGTGCGCGCCACATAATCTTTCAGCCCGATCGCTTGCTCAAAGCTCGGCGCGCCCGTGGGCGCGCGATAGCTCTCGCGCGCAGCTGCTTCGGCGCGGCGGAAATATTTATCCACCACATGCCGCATCGCGGCGGCCTCGGCTTCCGCCTCAGCCTCTGTCTCTAAGCGAAACCAAGTGCGCCCACCCGGCGCGTCGCACACATAGCGCATAGGCTCAATATAGCGCGCCGCGCGCCGAACAAAATCCGCCTGCGCACGAATTTAACAGGGCAGTTCGATCGTCACGTAGCGATTGGCGTAGCGATCCCATTGCCGCTCGCGCCGCGTGCATTGCGGCTGGGCTTGCGGCGGCGGCTCATAATACGCGCCGTCGCGCGCATCGCTGTAGTCGCGCTCATACGCGGAGCGGGAATCGTAATCGTCGTAATAGGGATCGCGGTTGGGATCGTAGTAACGATCGTCCTGCTCGGCGCGCCGTTCGCGTCGCTCCTGCGCCGCTGAGGCGATGGCCACGCCGACGATCAGCCCGATCACGCCCGCAGCCAGCGCCTCGTCGCGGTGATCGCGCCGGTCACGACGGTAATCGCGGCGATGATCGTAATGACGCTCGTAGCGATCGCCGCGCCGGTCACGCGCCTCGGCCATCGTGGGGGCGATGGTGGTGAAGGCGAAGAGGGCGGCGGCCAACAGGGCTGAAAATTTGCGCATGACATGCTCCACGCCGGAACCGTGCGCCTTGGCGGCTGAATCCAAGCTGAATCCCCGCTGAACGCTGAAAAGCCCAATTTCGTCGCCGCAAGGCTCGACGCGCGCGCCAGCAGCGGCTTTATGGGAGCGGGCTACCGGGAGAGCGGGCATGCGGAAGATGATGGCGAGCGTTGCGCTGGGCGCGATGGCGTTGGCGGGCTGTGCAAGCACGGGCCAGCCGCAGCAACCGGCGAGCGTGGAACAATTGCTGGCCGGCGTGGACGTGCCCTATCAGCAATTTACGCTCGACAACGGCCTCACCGTGCTGGTGCACGAAGATCGCAAGGCCCCGATCGTGGCGGTGGCCGCCTGGTATAATGTGGGCTCGAAGGACGAGCCCGCCGGCCAAACCGGCTACGCGCACCTGTTTGAGCACATCATGCTGTTCAACGGCACAGAGCATGTGCCGAACCTGATCGAGCCGTTGCGCGAAATGGGCGCCACCAATTGGAACGGCACCACCTGGTTTGACCGCACCAATTATTTCCAAACCGCGCCGACGCCGGCGCTTGAGCGCGTGCTGTATCTGGAAAGCGAGCGCATGGGCTATCTGCTCGGCGCGCTGACGCAAACCGCGCTCGATGCGCAGCGCGGCATCGTCCAAAACGAAAAGCGCCAGGGCGATAACCAGCCCTATGGGCTGGCGTTCTACCGCATCCTTGAGCGGCTCTTCCCCGAAGGGCACCCCTATCGCCACTCCACCATCGGTTCGATGGCCGATCTTGATGCGGCCTCGGTGGAGGATATGCGCCAATGGTTCCGCGATAATTATGGGCCCAACAACGCTGTTTTGGTGCTGGCCGGCGATATCAACGCTGAGGAAGCGCGCGTGCTGGTGGAGCGCTATTTCGGCCAAATCCCGCGCGGGCCGCAAAATGAGCCGGCGCAGGCGGATGTGCCCACGCTGGATGCGCGCATCGATGATCTGATGCACGATCGCGTCTCCAACACGCGGCTTTATCGCACCTGGATCGTGCCGGGCATCACGCATGAGGATCTCACCGATCTCAGCGTCGCCGCTAGCGTGCTTGGCGGGCTCAACAGCTCACGGCTCGATCGCATTCTGGTGCGCGAAGAAGAAACCGCCGTCAGCGTCAGCGCCAGCTTGCTGCCGTTCCAGCGGGTGTCGATGTTCTTCATCAGCGTGGACGTGAAGCCTGGCGTGGACGCTGATGCTGTCTCGCGCCGGCTGGATGAAATCGTCGCCGGCTATATCGCTGAGGGGCCTACGGCTGAGGAAATTCAGCGCGTGGCCACGCAGCAAATCTCCGGCGCGCTGTTTAATATCGAGCAGGTCGGCGGCTTCAGCGGCAAGACGGTGGCGCTCGCCAACGGCATGATCATGGCCGGCGATCCCGGCTTCTTCCGCCGCAGCCTGTTGGCTTATGGCGAGGTGACGCAAGCTTCCTCCCGCGCCGCGCTGGAGCGTTGGCTCTCGCGCCCGGTGCACGCCATGCGCATCGATCCTGGCACGCGTGAGCCCTATCAAGAGGCCAGCGCCACCAGCCGCCCCGCGCCCGATCCGACGCCGCCGAGCGTCACCCCGCGCGATCCGATGCCGCCGGTGGGGGAGATCGCCGATCTCGATTTCCCGGATATTTCGCGCGCGCGCCTCTCGAACGGCATGGAGATCGTCTACGCGCAGCGTGACGCGATCCCGGTGACCTTGGTGACATTTGATTTCAACGCCGGCGTCGCCGCCGATCCGCAAGGCGGCTTCGGCACGCAGCGGCTCATGCTTTCGGCCATGACCGAAGCCGCCGCCGGGCGCGACGCCACGCAGATTGCGGAGGAGCAAGAGCGGCTGGGCGCCAGCATCAGCGCGTTCGGCTCGCTGGATCGCTCCACGTTTTCGCTCACCGCGCTTTCGGCCAATCTCGGGCTTTCGCTTGATCTGTTCGCCGACATCGTGCTGCGGCCCGATTTCAATCCCGATGATATCGAGCGCCTGCGCGGCCAGCGTTTGGCGGCGATCGCTTCGGAAGGCACGCAGCCGAATGGCCTCGCCCAGCGCGTGCTCGCGCCGCTGATTTATGGCGAGGCGCATCCTTATGGCCGCGCGCCGTCAGGGCTCGGCACGGCGGAATCGGTCGCGGCGCTTGATCGCGACGCGCTGGCGCGGTTCCACCAGACCTGGATCCGGCCTGAGACGGGGCGCATCTTCGTCGTGTCCGATCGGCCTTTGGCTGAGGTGCGGCGCGCGCTTGAGGCGCGCTTCGGCGCCTGGCGCGGCGCGACGGATGTTGCGCCCGGCGTGAAGGATTTCACCGTCGCCATCCCCGAGGCGCGCCCGCGCATCGTGCTGGTGGATCGCCCGCAATCGCCGCAATCGGTGATCTTCGCCGGCGCGGTGCTGCCGGTTTCCGGCTCTGACGATACGCTGGCGCTGAATGCGGCCAATGAGGTGCTGGGCGCGGGGTTCCTCTCGCGCCTCAACACGGAAATTCGTGAGCGGCGCGGCTGGTCCTACGGGCTCGGCGGCAGCGTTTCGCTGCGCGAGCATCAAACGCCGTACCTCATCAGCGCCCCGGTTCAGTCTGATCGCACCGGCGATTCCATCCGGCTGCTGCGCGAGATGATCGTCGCGTTCCGCACTGATGCGCCTGTCACCGAGGCTGAGCACACCCGCACCATCAATGGCAGCATCCGCCAATTGCCCGGCTCGTTTGAAACCGCCGGCGCCATCATCAGCGGCCTGCGCGGGCTCGATCTCTACCAGCGCCCCGATACTTATTGGGAAGCGGTGGCCGGCCGTTACCGCGCCATGAGCGCGGCGGATATGGATGCGGCCGCCCGCGCGGTGATCGATCCTTCGCGCTTTGTTTGGGTGGTGGTGGGCGACGCTTCGATGGTGCGCCCGCAGCTTGAGGGCCTTGGCCTCGAGATCGAGGTGGTGCAACCGCAATAGGGGCCGGGGCGTTTTTCTCGCAAGGCGTGTCGGCGCGGGGCCGCGCCGCACGTCCTTTGCGCATCAAGAAGAAGGAGACGCCCATGTATGTCGATGGTTTTGTGCTCGCCGTCCCGAAGGATAAGCTCGACGCCTACAAGCAGATGGCGCGCGAAGCGGGCAGTGTCTGGAAGGAACACGGCGCGATCGCTTACGTGGAAGCGACAGCCGATGACGTGCCCTATGGCGAGCTGACGTCATTTCCTCGCGCGGTGATCGCCAAGGAGGATGAGATCGTGGTGTTTTCCTACGCGCTCTATGAATCGCGCGCCAAGCGCGACGAGGTCATGGATAAGGTGATGGCCGATCCGCGCCTCAAGTGCCAAATGGAAAACATGCCGTTTGACGGCAAGCGCATGATCTGGGGCGGCTTCGAGAGCTTTGTGAGCCTTTAAGCCCGCAGCGCGCTGGCGGCTTTTGCGGCGGCTTCGATCGCCGCCCAATCGCCGGCGTTGATCTTATCGGCCGGCGCAATCCATGAGCCGCCGACGCAGAGCACGTTGGGCAGCGCCAGAAAGCTCGCCGCGGTTTCGGCGCGCACCCCACCGGTTGGGCAGAAGCGCGCTTGCGGCAGCGGGCCGTGCAGTGCTTTCAGCGCGCCGACGCCGCCAACCTGCTCGGCCGGGAAGATCTTAAAGTGCGTGTAGCCGAGCTCTAAGCCGCGCTGAACTTCGCTGGCGGTGGCGACGCCAGGGATGAAGGGGATGGCGCGTTTGCGCGCGGCCTTCATCAGCTTCGGCGTGCCGCCCGGCGAAAGCGCATAGCGCGCGCCCGCTTCGATCGCCGCATCGAGATCATCTGCGCTCAGCACCGTGCCGGCGCCGACGATCATCTCCGGCGCATTGGCCGCGATCTGCCGGATGGCTTCAAGCGCCGCTGGCGTGCGCAGCGTGACTTCGATCGTGTTGATGCCGCCCGCCAGCAATGTGCGGGCCAGATCGACGGCTTTGCTCGCGTCCTCGATCGTCACCACCGGCAGCCGCCGCCCGAGGATCGCCAGCGCCTTCTGCGCCATCACATCCTCTGAGGTCAGCGTTCCGCTCATCGGCGCACATCCGCTTTGGGGTTGGCGATGAAGAAGCGCACGTCTTCTTCGCTCACAAGATTGAAATCGCCTGGCACGAAATGTTTGAGGCACGCCGCCGCCAGCGCGAATTCGAGCACGCTTTCTTCGGCAAAGCCTTGCGTTATCCCGTGCAGCACGCCCGCCGCGAATGCATCGCCGCCGCCGATGCGATCAACGATGCCGGTGATGGCGATGGTTGGCGCGCGGAAATGGCCGCCGCGCGTGTGCATATAGGCGCTGAGATCGTTCGCATCGCTGGAATGGGGCGTGCGCGCGGTGTGGGCGATGCGGGAAAGATTGGGGTAGCGCTCAAACGCGGCGGCGATCGCATCCATGCTGGTTTCAAAGCGCTGGCCGCTGATCAGCGCAAAGTCGCGCGCTTCGGCGAAGGCGAGATCGGCCTCAGCCATCAGCGCATCCAGCGTCGGGCGCGGATCATCGCCGCGCGCTTCCCACAGCTTGGCGCGGAAATTTGCGTCGTAAGACACCTTCACGCCCGCCGCGCGCGCGGCTTTCATAGCGGCGAGCGCCGCATCCGCGCCGGCTTTGCTCACCGCAGGCGTCACGCCCGAAACGTGCAGCCAATCGGCGCCCTTGAGCGCGGCGCGCCAATCGGTTGCGCCGGGTGCAACGGCGAAGGCCGAGCCGGCGCGATCATACAGCACGTCAGACGGGCGCTGGCCCGCGCCCGGCGTCAGGAAATAAATCCCCATGCGGCCCGGCGTGAACGCGATGCCGCTTGTATCGACGCCGTGCGCGCGGATGGCGTCGCGTGCGGCTTGGCCGATCGCGTTATCCGGCAGGGTGGAGACCACCGCCGTCTCATGCCCAAAGCGCGCGAGTGAGACGGCCACATTGGTTTCCGCGCCGCCGAATTGGGCGTCGAGCTGCTGGCTTTGCAGCAGCAGCCCGCGCCCAGGCGCGGTGAGCCGAAGCAGGATTTCGCCGAAGCAAACAAAGCGTGTCATGGGCCTATCCTTAGAGGGGCCTCAGCGCGCGAGCCAGCCCCCGTCCACCGGAATGATCGCGCCATGCACGTAATCTGATGCTGCGCTAGCGAGAAACACCGCCGCGCCGCCAAGATCGGAAGACTCGCCCCAGCGCCCTGCCGGGATGCGATCCATGATCTGCTGATTGCGCACCGGATCGGCGCGCAGCGCCTCTGTGTTGTCGGTGCTCATATAGCCCGGCGCGATGGCGTTCACGTTCACGCCTTTGGCCGCCCACTCGCAGGCCAGCAATTTGGTGAGGCCGGCAAGCCCGCTTTTGCTGGCGGTGTAAGATGGAACGCGGATGCCGCCCTGGAAGGAGAGCATCGAGGCGATGTTGATGATCTTGCCGCGCCCGTTTTTGATCATGTGCTTGCCCGCCGCTTGGGCGAGGAAGAACGCGGATTTGAGATTGGTGTCGATCACCGCATCCCAATCGGCCTCAGAGAACTCCACGCTATCGGCGCGGCGGATGATGCCGGCATTGTTGACCAGAATATCGATGCGGCCGAACTGCGCGATGGTGCGATCCACGATGCCTTGGATCGGCGCGTTGGAAGAGAGATCCGCTTCGATGGAAAGAAAGCCGCGGCCAAGGCTTGCGACTTTCTCACCCGTTTCGCTGGATGGCCGCCGTGCAACGGAGACGATGTCCGCGCCCGCTTCCGCCAGCGCCAGCGCAATGGCTTGGCCCAGCCCAACATTGCCGCCGGTGACGATCGCGGTTTGGCCGGAAAGGGAAAAAAGGCTGCTCATGATTGTCTCGCGCTGCTTGCCATGTGGAGGTTCCCGCTTCCCCGCCGCGCACCCCGCGCATGCGGGGTCGAGAGCGGGGATCCAGAGCAACGGACGCAGCTCTTAGCTCTGGATCCCTGATCGCACCCCGGCGTGCGTCGGGGCTGCGTCAGGGAAGCGGCGCGTAGGTTTACGACGCGCGCACGCCGCGAACATAATCGGCGATCGCCGCATCTTGCGCGTTGGCGAAGAACAGCTCTTCAAAGCGCTCGCCCGCAACGGCCGCTTTCAGCAGGTCTTGATCCACCGATTTCAGCACCGTCAGCATGTCGTGGTTGGAGGCGGCCTTCAGCTCTTTCAGGATGCCGCGGTTCTTCGCCATGATGGCCGCGCGCTCTTTCGGATAGCCGAGCCCACGTTCGCCATCGAACAGCTTGCGATAGCAATCTTGCAGATTGAGTTCAGCGGCCCAGCCAAAGCCTTTGGCGTAAGGCATGGCGATGGCGTTGCCGTCATTGATCTGGCCGAACAGGAAGGCGTCCGTCGGGTCGACGATGAGGCCGCAAAACACGCCTGGCATTGAGTTG
>DAORMO010000019.1:17042-26315 GCA_035440585.1 Terricaulis sp. | reverse complement strand
CGCCGAAACCGCGCGCATCCTCTCAGCGCCGAGCGTTGCGCTTGACGGCGATACGGTGGTCGCGCCGTTCGCCTCGGGTGAGGTCGTGGCGTTCCTTGCGCCGAACGGGCGCCGGCTGTGGGCCGATGCGCTGTCGCGCGCCGGCGCGCTCACCTCGCTTTCGGCCATCAATGACATCGCCGGCCGCCCTGTGGTGGCCGATGGCGTTGCGTACGCCGTCAGCCATTCGGGCGTGATCGCGGCGATCGACGTGCGCACTGGCCAGCGCGTGTGGAGCCGCGCGTTTGCGTCCACGCAAACGCCGTGGGTCGCGGGCGATGTGCTTTATGCTGTCAGCGTCGATGGCGAACTCACCGCGTTTGACCGCGCCACCGGCGGGGTGTTCTGGGTGAGCCAGCTGCGCCGCTATCGCAATGAGCGCACCCGCGAGGGCCGCCTCTCCTGGACTGGCCCAATCATGGTGGGCGGGCGGCTTGTGCTCGCCAATTCCGAAGGCGAGGTCGTGGCGGTGACGCCGCAAAACGGTGAGACCATCGCCGAAGCCAGCGTGGGCGAAGCGGTGTTTGTGCCGCTGATCGCCGCCAATGACCAAATCTACGTGGTGACGAACGACGCTCGTCTCCACGTGCTGCGTTGATCTGAGGGCGCCATGGCGATCAAGCTCGCGATTGTCGGGCGCCCGAATGTCGGCAAATCGACGCTGTTTAACCGGCTTGCCGGCAAGAAGCTGGCGATCGTTGATGACCTTCCGGGCGTGACGCGCGATCGGCGCGAAGCCAAGGGCCGCCTTGGCGATCTCGATCTCGCGCTGATCGATACGGCAGGCTTTGAGGACGCCACCGATTCCTCGCTCGAAGCGCGGATGCGCGCGCAGACTGAGGCTGCGATCAAAGACGCGGACGTGGTGTTGCTTGTCGTTGATGCGCGCGATGGGATCACCCCGCTTGATGAAAGCTTCGCGGCGTTGCTGCGCCGCGCCGATAAGCCTGTGGTGCTGGCGGCAAACAAGGCCGAAGGCCGCGCCGGCAAGGATGGCCTTAACGAAGCTTACGCACTCGGCCTTGGCGAGCCGATAGGGCTCTCGGCCGAACATGGCGAGGGCATGGGCGAATTGTATGCGGCGATCACTGGCGCGTTTGTGCAAGAGCCTGACGATGAAGAGGCCAAGCGCGAGCGCCCGATCAATATCGCCATCATCGGCCGGCCCAATGCAGGCAAATCGACGCTGGTGAATGCGCTGATCGGCCAAGACCGCCTGCTGGTTGGCCCTGAAGCGGGCATCACGCGTGACGCCATCGCCGTTGATTGGCAGTTTGGCGACAAGCGCTATCGCCTGGTCGATACCGCGGGCATGCGCAAGAAAGCCAAGGTGCAGCAAAAGCTCGAGCGGCTTTCTGTCAGCGATTCCCTGCACGCCATCCGGTTTGCTGATGTGTGCGTGCTGGTGATGGATGCGCGCGAGGCGTTCGAGAAGCAGGATCTTTCGATCGCCGATCTCTGCGTCCGCGAAGGGCGGGCGCTGGTGTTCGCGCTGTCAAAATGGGATCAGGTGGAAGATACGCGCGCGGCGTTTGAAGAGCTGAAGCTTGTCGCGCGCGAGAGCCTGCCCCAAGCGCGCGGCGCCCCGCTTGTCACCATCGCCGCGTTGGCCGGCGTTGGCCTCGATCGGCTGATGAAGGCGGTGGATGAGGCCTACGAGGATTGGACCGCGCGGGTCAAAACCAAGGATCTCAACAATTGGCTCTATGATCAGATCGCCCGCCACCCGCCGCCGGCGGTGCGCGGCAAGCGGATCAAGCCGCGCTACCTCACCCAGATCAAAGCCCGCCCGCCCACTTTCGTGCTGATCTCGTCGCGCGCCGATGAAATGCCCGAGAGCTATAAGCGGTATCTCGTGAATGGGCTGCGCGAGGCGTTCTCACTGCACGCCGCGCCGATCCGGCTCATCGTCAAACAGGGCAAGAACCCGTTCGCCGACGAAGGCTGAGCGCAATTTCTGCGCGCACACCCCCTAGAACCGGGTGCTTGCGGGGCCAGTGCGCTTGGCGCATGTTGCGGTCTTGTCAGATTCTTCGATGCGTGAGGGCGGTGGCATGGGCGTGTGGCTGAAGGGCGTACGCGCCCTGTTCGTTGGCTTTGCCGGCCTTTGCGCGGCGGGCGCTGCATCAGCGCAAACCATCGCTCCAGGCGGCACCATAAACGGGCAATTGGCCTCCAGCGATCAGCGCGCCTCGGGCGGGCAATATCAGGATGTCTACACGCTGCGCGGTCAAGCCGGCCAAGCGCTGCGTATCGAGATGACATCGAGTGCGATGGATTCGCTGGTGCGCATCACCGGCCCCGGCAATTTCAGCGCGCAGGATGACGATTCAGGCGGCAACCTCAATGCGCGGCTTGAGGTGGTGCTCCCGGCCAGCGGCGAGTATCGCATCGCGGCCACCACGTTCGGCGCGGATGTCACTGGCAATTACATGCTGCGCGTCAGCGAGATCAGCGCAACCGAGGCGCCGCGCGAAGCCAGCGGCGGGGCGCTGCAATTGGGGCAGGTCTATAGCGGCGCACTCGCCAGCGGCGATCGCCGCGCATCGGCCGGCCAATTTGAAGATACCTACACATTCACCGGCCGCGCCGGGCAAACCCTGCGCGTGACGATGGAAAGCACCCAGCTGGATTCGCTGGTGCGCGTGCGCGGGCCCGGCAATTTCACCGCCGAAGACGATGACAGCGGCGGCCGCCTCAATGCGATGCTTGACATCACGCTGCCGGCGAACGGGCAATATCAAGTCATCGCAACCAGCTATGACGCCGCCGCCAGCGGCGCCTATCGCCTCCGCGTGGCTGAGTTCGATCCGCGCACCGCCGCTTCCAGCGCGGCGGCGACGGGGACGGTGCGCATTGGGCAAACCATCAATGGCGCGCTGCAGCGGGGCGATCCCACGCGCAGCTCCGGCCAGTTTGCGGACGCTTACACGTTCCAAGGCCAAGCCAACCAAACCATCGAAGTGCGCATGAATTCGGGTGCGTTCGATCCGTTCCTGTCGATCACTGGCCCCGGCAATTTCCAGATCGACAATGACGACGACATGCAAAGCAACGAGCCGCTGCGCAACAGCCGCATCGTCGTGACGCTACCGCAATCGGGCGAGTACCGGATCCAGGCCACCTCGTTCGCTACTGGCGCCACCGGCAATTACAGCCTCAGTGTCGGCCAGGGCTCGAGCAGCAACGCCGCACAAGCGAGCGCCGGGCAAGTCATCACTGTCGGCCGGCCCGCGACCGGGCGCTTGCAGCAGGGCGATGGCACGTTGCGCAGCGGGGAGTTCGTCGATTCCTACCGCTTCCTTGGCCAAGCTGGCCAACGCATCGCGATTGAGCTGCGCTCGTCGGAATTTGATCCGTATCTGCTGGTCCGCACGCCCAGCGGCGAGCAGACCGATAACGATGACGGTGAAGGCATGGGCACCAACAGCCGCATCGAAATGACGCTCACCGAAACCGGCGAGTACGGCGTGCACGCCACCTCCTATCAGCCGGGGGAAAGCGGCGCCTATCAGCTCGTCATCACCGATCTTGGCGCGGCGGTGCGCCCCGATGCGCCCCCTGCCGCGAGCAGCAGCAGCGGCACGGGCGCTGTGGCGTTGCGCAGCGGCCAAGCCGCGAGCGGGCAGATCGCGCGCGGCGACAACGCCTTCGATGATGGCCGACTCTACGATCTCTACAGTTTCAGCGGCCGGCGCGGGCAGAACCTCAATCTTGAGGTCACGTCCACCGCCTTCGACACCTATCTCGTCCTGCTCACCCCGTCGGGCGAAATGATTGAGGATGATGATGGCGTCGCCGGCTCCACCAATTCGCGGCTCTCGGGCGGGCTGCCTGAGGATGGCGATTATCTTGTCGCCATCACCTCGTATTCATCGGGTCAAAGCGGGGCGTATCGGGTGAATTTCAGCCTTGGCGGTGCGGCGCAAGCCGCAGCGCCTGCGGGCCAGCGCCAAGCTGCGGCGAGCGGACAGGGCGGGCGCGTGTTCCTGCTCTCTGTCGGCATTTCCGACTATGCCGGTTTCTCCAGCAACCTCGCCTACACGGCCGAGGACGCGCAAAATCTCTACACGGCGTTGCGCTCCAGCGGCTCACTTGCTGAGGGCAGCGTGGTGCTGACCGATGCGCAAGCCACGATGGCGAACGTGCGCGCGGCCTTCCAGCGCATCGCGGCGCAATTGGGGCCGAACGATCTGTTCTTCTTCTTCTACTCAGGCCATGGCGGCCAACAGCCCGCCGGCGCCAATAGCAATGAGCTCGACGGGCGCGAGGAATTCCTCGTGCTGCGCGATGGCTATCTCACCGATGACGAAGTAGGGCGTATGTTCGCGGGGCTGCGCTCACGGCTCTCGATTATTGCGCTCGATGCGTGCTTCTCGGGCGGGTTCGCGCGCGATGTCGTCACCAATCCGCGCATCATGGGGCTGTTCTCGTCTGACGAGGATCTCACCAGCGCGGTGGCGGGCAAGTTCCAAGCCGGGGGCTATCTCTCGCACTTCCTGCGTACGGGCCTGCACGGTGAGGCGGATGAAAACAGCGATGGCATCATCACGGCTGGGGAGCTGCACTCCTATCTCTGGCGGCGCTTTGCCTCCGAGCAAAACATCGGCGCCCGCTCGATGGATGGGGAGCGCAATTATCAGCGCCTCGTGGTCGAACGCGGCGGCGTGAAGGTCGATGACATGGTGATCGCGCTGAGCCGCTAATCGGGCGAGCCGGGCGGGCGTTACAGCGCTTGCCCGGCGGCCCAGCCGCTGGCCCAGGCCCATTGGAAATTATAGCCGCCAAGCCAGCCGGTGACGTCCGTCGCCTCGCCCGCGAAAAACAGCCCAGGCGTTGCGCGCGCTTCCATGGTTTTTTGCGAGAGCGCGTCGGTATCGACGCCGCCGACCATCACCTCGGCTTTTGCATAGCCCTCATCGCCCGTTGGCGTGAGCGCGAAGGCTTTCAGCGCGCGCGTGATCTCGATCAGCGCTGCATCTTTCAGCTGACCAATTTCCTGGAGCGCCGCCGCCTCGCCGGCCGTGCGCGCAAGCAACGCTGCGGCGAGCCGCTCCGGCAGCAACTCCATGAGTACGGTTTTTAACTGCGCCTTGGGCCGCTCGCGCTTGCGCCGCGCCAGCGCATCCTCCGCCGCATCCGGCAGCCAATCGATCTCAATGCTTTGCCCGCGCGCCCAATAGGAGGACGCTTGCAATATCGCTGGGCCAGAGAGGCCGCGATGGGTGAACAGCGCCGCTTCCCGAAACGCGGCCTTGCCGGCGCGCGCTGTCACGTCAGCTGAAACACCCGAGAGGGTGCGCATCCATGAAAGATCCGCCTCGCTGAATGTCAGCGGCACAAGGCCTGGCCGCGTCGGCGTCACGGCCAGGGAAAATTGCTTGGCGATCTCGAACGCAAAGCCGCTCGCGCCCAGTTTGGGAATGGGGAGTCCGCCGGTGGCCACGCACAGCGTCTCGCTTTCAAATGCGCCGCGATTGGTCTCCACCGCAAAGCGCGCCCCGCGCCGCACTGCGCTCACGCGACAATTCAGCTCGAGCGCGACGCCCGCCGCTTCGCACTCCTCCAGCAGCATGCGCACGATTTTGTGCGAGGCCCGCGCGCCTTCGCAGAAAAGCTGCCCCAGCGTCTTTTCGTAAAAGCCAATGCCCTGCTTTTGCACCAGCGCGATAAACGCATCGGGCCCATGCCGCGTCAGCGCGGAGCGCGGAAAGTGCGGGTTGGCGCAGAGATAGCGCGCGGGATCGGCGCCATGGATATTGGTGAAATTGCAGCGGCCGCCGCCGCTGATCAGGATTTTTGCGCCCGGCTCGTCATTGTGCTCGATCACCAGCACGCGGCGGCCGCGCCGGCCCGCATGCAGCGCCGCATAAAGCCCCGCCGCGCCAGCGCCGATGACGATCGCGTCAAAGCTTATGGGCGCTGAAACTGCACCCACGCGCCATTCTCCTGATAGTCAGCGCGCATCATCGCCACGATCTGCGGCGCGACCTCTTCGGGCGCCGGCAGCGTCATCGGGTCTTCACCCGGAAACGCTTTGGCGCGCATGGCCGTGCGCGTGGGGCCGGGGTTGAAGAGGTTGGCCTTCATGGGCGTGACGTTGTTCAGCTCCGCCGCGTAGCTCGTCACGAACGCATCGAGCGCGGCTTTGGAGGCCGCATAGGGCCCCCAATAGGCCTTGGGATTGCGCGAGGCGCCGGAGGTGAGGAACACCGCGCGGCCCGCCTCGCTGGCGCGCAGCAAGGGATGCAGCGTGCGGATCAAGCGCTGATTGGCGGCGAAGTTCACCATCATCACCTCATCCATCAGCGAGGGCGTGGCCTGCTGCGCCGGTGTCAGCGCCACCAGCACGCCCGCGCAGCCCGCCAGAGCGTCCAGCCGCCCAAAGCGCTCATAGAGCGCCGGCCCCAGCGCATCGATCGCCGCGCCGTCGCGCAGATCGAGCGGGATCAGCGTCGCCGCTCCGCCCAGCGCCTTGATCTCGTCATCCAGCTTTTCCAGCGCCCGCTGCGCCCGCGCCACGGCGATCACATGAAAGCCCGCCCGTGCGGCCTCCAGCGCCACGGCGCGGCCAATGCCGCGCGAGGCGCCGGTGATAAGGGCGATGGGGTTATCTTGAGCCATGGGCGGCTTCTAGCCGCTTCCGGCCCCGCCCTAAAGCCTCGCCGCGCGTGGCAAAGTGTGCTTCTAAGCCCGGCATGAGCGACAGCGCCGAAAAACTCCCCGATGGCCGCATGCGCGTCAGCCTTTCCGGCCGCGCCTACACCGTCGCCGCCGCCCGGGCCTCGAGCGCGGCATTTTGGGCCGCCGCCGCCAATGGCCGCTGGGAGGATGAAACCTTCCGCTTTCTTGACGCCGTAACAGCCGAGCCGGGCGCGGTGCTGGTGGATGTGGGCGCCTGGATCGGCCCGGTGGCGCTTTATGCCTCGCCCAAGGTGGCCAAGGTGATCGCGCTTGAGCCTGATCCGGTGGCGCATGGCGAGCTTACCGCGAACGTCGCCGCCAACGCGCCGAACGTGGAGGTGTGGAACGCCGCGATCGACAATGCGCCAGGGGAGCTCACACTCTATGTGGGCGATGGGCTCGGCAATTCGGAAACCTCATCGATCGGCCAGGGCGAAGCCATCAAGGTCAAAACCGTGACGTTCGATCAGCTTTCGGAAGCCGCCGGCGATGGCCGCGCCATTCTCAAAGTTGATATTGAAGGGCACGAGTATCGCGTGATGGAGGCGCTGGTGGGCTTCGCCAAAGCGCGCCGCGCGCCGGTGCACCTTTCGCTGCATCCGCGCAGCTTCTGGAAGGATATTCGCAAAAGCGCCGGCTTCTTCGGCTCGCGCCGCGCGACGATGGACGCGACGTGGGCGTTTATTGAAGCGCTGAGCGCGGTGGGCGATGTGGTGATGTCGGCCACGCAGGAACCGGCCACGCGGGAGGCCATCGCCCGCAAAGTGCTCTGGAAAAAGCGGCCTAAGAATTTCGCGGTGGAAGTAAGGGCGCCGCGCTAAGCGCTATTCCGCAGCTTCCGCCAGCAGCGAGAGCTGGAAGTCCTTCACCGCGCGGTCGGCGGCGAGGTCGGTGAGCTTGGTCGGATATTCGCCAGTGAAGCAATGGTCGGTGAATTGCGGCTGCGCCGCATCGCGCAGTTCTTCGCCCATCGCCTTGTAGAGCCCTTCGACCGAGAGAAAGCCAAGCGTCGTCACGCTCAGCGTTTTGCGCATTTCTTCGAGCGTCATTTGCGCGGCCATCAGCTGATCCAGCGAGGGCATGTCGATGCCGTAGAAATCGGGGAATTTGATCGGCGGCGAGGCGCTGCGGAAATGCACTTCACGCGCGCCGGCGTCGAGCATCATCTGCACGATCTTCTGCGAGGTGGTGCCGCGCACGATGGAATCGTCCACCAGCACCACGCGCTTGCCTTTGATCACGGCGCGATTGGCCGCGTGCTTGAGGCGCACGCCGAGGGCGCGGATTTCCTGCTTAGGCTGGATGAAGGTGCGGCCCGCATAATGGCTGCGGATGATGCCGAGCTCATACGGGATGCCGCTTTCCTGCGAAAAGCCCATCGCCGCCGGCACGCCCGAATCCGGCACTGGAATGATCACATCCGCCTCAACCGCGGTTTCGCGCGCCAGCTGCATGCCCATGCGCTTGCGAATTTCATAGACCGAGCGCCCATCCACCACGCTGTCAGGCCGGGCGAAATACACGAACTCAAACAGGCACGGCCGCGCCTTTTGGCGCGGGAACGGGAAATGGCTCTCGATTTTGATCTCGCCATTCTTCTCGCGCGTCACGAGCACCACTTCGCCCGGCTCAATCGTCCGCACGAATTTCGCGCCGATCATGTCGAGCGCGCAGGTTTCAGAAGCGAGGATTGGCGCGCCATCGCGATCGCCCAGCACAAGCGGGCGGATGCCGACAGGATCGCGCGCGCCGATCATCATATTGTTGGTGAGGCACACCAGCGCATACGCGCCCTCAATATCCTGGATCGCCTCCACGAAGCGATCGAGCACCTTGGCCCGGCGCGAGCGCGCGATCAGTTGCAGGATGCATTCGGTGTCGGAGGTAGATTGAAAAATCGCCCCGTCTTCGACGAGGCGTTCGCGCAAATCCCGCGCATTGGTGAGGTTGCCATTGTGCGCCACCGCAAAGCCGCCGAGCGCCAGATCGGCGAACAGCGGCTGCACGTTGCGCAGGATCGTGCCGCCCTGGGTGGCGTAGCGGGTGTGCCCAATCGCCATTGTGCCGGGCAGGCGTTTGGGCACCTCAGCGTCGGAGAAATTTTCGCCGACGAGGCCAAGGTGCCGCTCATGGTGAAAACGCGCGCCGTCATACGAGACGATGCCGCAGCCTTCCTGGCCGCGATGCTGGAGCCCATGCAGGCCAAGCGCGGTGAGAACTGAAGCGTCCTCCTGGCCGAACACGCCAAACACCCCGCATTCTTCGCGGGGCTTGTCATCATCCGCCCATTTATCTGGAGACTCCGCCGGCGCCGGGAGAAAACGGAGGGAGGGGCGCTCGGCGGTCATTTTAGCCTCAGTTTGGCGCTGCGGGCGCCGGTTCCGCTGGCTCGGCCGGCGGGATAGGGGCCGACTCGCCCCGCTGCCTTTGGTATAAATCACCGGCCCGTTCCCGGGCTACAGGCAGAACCGCCTCAAGCAGCTTCGCCACGCTCTCATACATAGGGTAGGTGCGGGCGTTTTGAATATCTTCGCGGATCGGATCGGGGCG
>DAORMO010000019.1:4819-17018 GCA_035440585.1 Terricaulis sp. | reverse complement strand
CAGTGGCATCACGAAGAACACCGCCACAGCGATCACCCCGCGCAGCACCCCGAAGGCAAGGCCCCCGGCGCGGTCAAAGCTGCCGATCTCGGTGGATTGATGCACCGATTTGGCCAGGGTCGAGACTGCCACGGTGATGATGATGAAAACCCAAAGGAAAATCGCGAGCCCCGCCGCAAACATGGCGAGCAGCCCCGAAAGCGGGGTGAAGCGCTCAATGATCGGCGCCAGCATCGGGTAGAAGAAGATCGCCGCCAGCACGCCGCCGATAAAGGCGATGATGGAGAACACCTCTCGGATCAGTCCCCGCGCGAACGCCATCACGCCCGAAAGCGCCAGCACCGCGAACGCCGCGAAATCGAACCAGGTCAGGCCAAGATCCATGATCGCCTCTTCCCCCAAAAGTACGCCCGATTCTGGGCGTCAGACCCGCGCCAATCGATAAACGCAGCACAGCCCGCTGAAAAGCCTAATCGCCTGCGCCCAGCGCCGCCGCCAGCGCGCTGATATGCGAAATCGCCCGAACCTTCACGCCGCTGGCCGCGCCCTTCTTCTGCGCCGGCGCAAACGCGCTCTCAAAGCCGAGCTTGGCGGCTTCCTTCAACCGAAGGTCGCTCCGGCCCGCGGGGCGCACCTCGCCCGAAAGCGCCACCTCGCCAAACGCCACGCAGCCCTTGGGCAAGGGCGTGTCCGTGAGTGATGAGATCAGCGCCGCCGCGACAGCGAGATCGGCCGCAGGCTCAGTGATGCGCAAGCCGCCAGCGACCGAGAGATACACATCCCGCCCCGCGAATGACAGCCCGCAGCGCGTTTCCAGCACGGCGAGGATCATGGCGAGGCGCGCGCTATCCCAGCCGACGACAGCCCGGCGCGGCGTGCCATAAGCGCTTTGCGCGGCCAGCGCTTGGATTTCCACGAGCACTGGCCGCGAGCCTTCTACGCCGGCGAATACAGCCGCCCCGCTCGCACGCTCGCCGCTCTCACCGAGGAAAAGCGCGGAGGGGTTTGGGGTTTCCACCAAGCCTTGCTCCACCATTTCAAACACGCCGATTTCATCGGTGGGGCCGAAGCGATTTTTCACCGCGCGCAGGATGCGAAACGGCATGCCGCGCTCGCCCTCGAAATAGATCACTGCATCTACCAAGTGCTCCACCACGCGCGGGCCGGCGATCTGGCCGTCTTTGGTCACATGCCCGACAAGGATCAGAACCGCGCCGCTTTTCTTGGCGAAACGCACGAGTTCATGCGCGCAGGCGCGCACTTGCGCCACCGTGCCGGGCGCGGCCTCCACGCCATCGGCCCACACCGTTTGGATCGAATCCACGATCACCACGTCGGGCCTGAGCGCTTTGAGCCCTTCCAGAATTTTGCGCAGATCAGTTTCCGCCGCGAGCTGCACCGGCGCGCTCGCCGCGCCGAGCCGCCGCGCGCGCTCTTGCACTTGGGCTTCGGCTTCTTCGCCCGTCACATAGGCCACGCTCATGCCGCGCCGCGCCAGCGCCGCCGCCGCTTGTAGCAGCAGCGTGGATTTGCCGACGCCCGGATCGCCGCCGATCAGGATGGCCGAGGCGGGCACAAGCCCCCCGCCGCACACCCGGTCAAATTCGGAAATGCCGCTGGCGAGCCGCTGCGGCGGCTCGGCGTCTCCGGCCAGCTCCACAAACGCCAGCGCCTTGCCCTTCTTGCCGGTGGGCGCCGCTAGCGCCCCGGGCACGACAGGGCGGGCGCTTTCCTCCACCAGCGTATTCCATTCCCCGCACGCCTCGCACTTTCCGGCCCATTTGGGCCAGATCGCGCCGCAGGCTTGGCAGGTGAACACGTTTTGCGTTTTGGCCATGATTGCTTCCGAATCCGGGCGTGAGCCTAGCGCGCGGCGGCGGCTCAGCGCTACATGCTGCGCAAGGGAGGGCGCGATGGCCAGCATCTATGATTTCACCGTGCGTGACATTGAAGGGCGCGAGCGCAGCTTGGGCGCGTTTCGCGGCAAGGTGCTGCTGATCGTGAACGTCGCCAGCAAGTGCGGCTTCACGTGGCAATATGAGGGGCTTGAGGCGCTGCATCGGGATTACGCCGCGCGCGGCGTCGAGGTGCTGGGCTTTCCGTGCAACCAGTTCAAAAATCAGGAGCCGGGCGATGCGGCGGAGATCAAGAATTTCTGCTCGCTCACCTATGACGTCACCTTCCCGCTGTTCGCCAAAATTGACGTAAAGGGCGAGGCCCAAGCCCCGCTCTACGCCTATCTCACGGCGCAGAAATCGAACTTCCTCGGCGGCAAGGATGTGGAATGGAATTTCACCAAATTCCTGATCGACCGCGAGGGCAAAGTGCGCGCGCGGTTCTCGCCGCTCGCTAAACCAGAGAAGCTTAAGCGCCGCATCGAGAAGCTGCTGTGAGCCGCCCCGCAGGCCCTGCGCTCACCGTCGATTGCGTCGTGTTCGACGAGGCGGGCAGGCTGTTGCTGATCGAGCGCGGGCACGCCCCGTTTGAAGGCCAATACGCGCTTCCCGGCGGCTTTGTTGATGTCGGTGAAACCGTGGAAGCCGCGGCGCTGCGCGAGCTGAAGGAAGAAACTGGCCTCGATGGCCGGCTGATTAGCCTGATTGGCGTCTATTCAGATCCGAGCCGCGATCCGCGCGGGCATACCGTCGCGGTGGCGTTTCTGATCGAAACCGAAGGCGCGCCGCACGCCGGCGATGACGCCGCCAGCGCCGCGTTTGTGGCGGATTGGCGCACGCAGAAGCTGGCGTTCGATCACAACCAGATTGTTAAAGACGCATTGGAATTGTTGTAGGCGCGCACTTGCCAAACCCATCGGCGGAGCGCCCTTTAGTGGCCGTGGAGCATCGCGATGCCCGTTAAGGCTGTCACCCCGATCCTCAATGTCTCAAGCGTTGCTGCAAGCATCGCCTGGTTTGAAAAGCTGGGCTGGCGGTGCGGATTTACCTGGCCTGATCGTGATGCCGAGCCCGATTTCGGCAGTGTATGTGACGAGGGCGAGGCGCAGATTTTTCTCTGTCGCGGCGCGCAAGGCTCGCGCGGAAGCGTCATGCCGAAATTCCCCGGCGACGACGCCACAGATGGCGTGTGGATGAGCTGGTGGCTGGCGAACCCCGCCGCGGTGGATGCGATGCATTCTGCGGCGTCCGCGCTTGGCTACACCATCACCTATCCGCCAACAGACGAGCCGTGGGGCGTGCGCGAATTTCATTCTCCGCCACCCCGATGGGCATATGTTTCGCGTCGGCGCGGGGCTGAAGGAAGGGGCTTAAGCCTCCGCCGCCTCCACATCCCAAAACCCATCGCCCTTATCGGCGACGCCTGGAAACGCCGCGCAGCGGATTTGCAGCCAGCGTCCGCGCTTTGAAATTCGCCCCGGCGGATCGCTATTAGGCGGAATGGCGCCATCGCTCGCATCAGGCCAGAATTCTTTTTCCTCGAAAGGCTCCTCGATCCATGCGCGCACCATAAACGCGCCGCCGAGATAAAGCTCAGCCCGCACCCAGCCGCTTTCATCGACGCTGAGCTCAATCACGCCGTCGCCGGCATCGCTCGTGAACGCCAATTGCGCATCGGTGCGCGCATTTTGCGCCGCCCAAATCCGCCCGCGCGCATCGCCCTTGAACGCAAGCCCCGTGTGCGCGAAGCCAGCCAGAGTATCGATCAGATTGCAGGCGCAGAGATCAGCGCTCCAGCCATAGGTTTCCGCATCGATATAGTGCGGGGGGCGTGAAGGCGGGCGGCTCACACCACCGCCTGGATCGGCCCCTCGGCGCGGCCGTTCACAAACTGATCCACCATCGCGTTGCCGCTGGCGTCGAGGCTTGCCGTGGCGCCGCGCCACACGATTTTGCCTTGATGCAGCATGGCGATTTCATCGGAAATCTTGCGCGCGCTGGGCATGTCGTGGGTGATGGAAAGCGCGGTGCAGCCGAGTTCCTTCACCATCTCAACGATCAGATCATTGATCGCATCGGCGGTGATCGGATCGAGCCCGGTGGTGGGCTCGTCGAAAAACAAAATGTCCGGCTTGGCGATGATGGCGCGCGCGAGGCCCGCGCGCTTTTGCATCCCGCCGGAAAGCTCAACTGGGCGCACGTCGGCAAACTCAGGCGCAAGGCGCACGCGCTTCATCGTCTCAATCGCCCGCTCTCGCGCGTCTATGCGCGCCACGCCATCGGCGTAGATCAAGCGGAAAGCGATGTTTTCCCACACGGTGAGCGAGTCAAACAGCGCCCCGCCCTGGAACAGCATGCCGAACTTGCGCATCGCCGCTTCGCGTGCGCTGCGCTTGAGCGCCGTGATGTCCTCTGCATCCACCAGCACTTGCCCCGCATCGGGCTGCATCAAGCCAAGCGTGCATTTCAGCGTGACCGATTTGCCTTGGCCCGAGCCGCCGATCAGTACCAGCGAACGGCCAGCCGGGATATCGAGATCAACGCCATCAAGCACAAACCGCCCGCGCAGTTTTTTCTTGAGGCCGACAAGTTGGAGGTGCGCGCCCATCGCCTCACTCCACAAAGAATGCGGTGATGAGGTAGTTCACCGCCAGGATCAAAACGATTGCGCCCACCACCGCATTGGTGGCCGCGCGGCCCACGCCAAGCGCCCCGCCTGAGGAATTGTACCCCTGATAGGCGCCCATCACCGCGATGATGAAGCCAAACACGGCGGCTTTCACAAGGCCGAGGATCACGTCTTGGCTTTCCACGAACTCAAACGTGTTGCGTAAGTAAACCACGCCGTTGAAGCCAAGGCTGCCGGTGGCGACAAGATACCCGCCCATGACGCCGATAATATCGGCGGCGAGCACAAGCACGGGCAGTGTCAGCACGGCCGCGAGCACGCGCGGCGCGATCAAGAAGCGGAACGGATCGGTGGAAAGCGTTGACATCGCATCGATCTGCTCTGTTACGCGCATGGTGCCGATCTCGGCCGCGATGCCGGCGCTCACGCGGCCCGCGAGCATGAGCCCGGCCAGCACTGGCCCAAGCTCACGCGTGATGCCCAACACCACGATGTTGGGCACAAATTGCTCAGCGTTAAAGCGCGCGCCACCCACATAAATGTTGAGCGCGAGCGCCGCCCCGATGAACACGGCGGTGAGCCCGATCACCGGCAGCGAAAAATAGCCGATCTGCAAGCATTGCCGCAGGAATTGCCCAAGGAAGAACGGCGGCGCAAAGCAGGAGGCGGCGGCGCGGCCAGCGAACGCCGCAAAGCGCCCGACCTCGGCCAGCAGCGAAAGCGTGCCGCGCCCGATTGCTGCAAGCGGGTTCATGCCACGCCTCCGCGCCGCACCGCGCCGGCGAACGTGGTCAGAATCTCATACGGCGCAGTGCCGGCCAATTGCGCCACCTCCTCGAGCGGCGCGTTCGGCCCGAGAAATTCCACCATCGCGCCCGGTTGCGCTTCAGCGCAGCCTGTCACGTCCACAATCGTCAAATCCATGGAGATGCGCCCGAGGATCGGGCGTTTCGCGCCCGCGAAGAAGCCATAGCCGCGCCCACCAAGCGCGCGCAAGAACCCGTCCGCGTAGCCAATCGCCACGGTGGCCGCCCGCATCGGCTTGGGCGCGGTGAAGCTCGCGCCATAGCCGAATGTCTCGCCCGCCGCCGCATCGCGCACTTGCAGGATCGGCGCTTCGATCTTGGCCGCCGCCGCAAGCGTTGGGTTGCCGGCGTCGAGCCCGCCCGAGCCGTAAAGCCCGATGCCGGGGCGGATGAGATCGAAATGAAAGTTAGGGCCCATCAGCGCGCCGGCGGTGGCCGAGAGGCTGAGCGGCGCGTTGGGAAACAAGCTGGCGGCGTCTACAAAGCGCATGCGCTGGGTTTCGTTGAAGGCATGGCCAAGATCGCCGCCGCAGGCGAGGTGGCTCATCACCGATACAAGGCTTGAACCTTTCAGCAGGCTTGCAGCCTGCGCCAATTCTTCGGGGCCAATGCCGAGCCGGTTCATGCCCGTATCGATATGCAGCGCCGCCGGCCCGCGCCCGGCCCAGAGCTTGATCTGCGCCAGCGAATTGAGCACCGGCGCAATCCGCGCGGGCGCGAACAGCGCCACATCCTGTTCGCTCGGGCCATTCAAAACCAAAATCTGCGGCCCATCGCCCAGCGCTTGGCGCGCGTTGAGCGCTTCACCCAAGGTCGCCGTGAAGAACACGCGCGCGCCCGCTTGCGCCAGCGCCGTGGCGGCGCGTGCGGCGCCGAGCCCGTAAGCCTCGGCCTTCACCACAGCGGCGGTGGCCGCGTTCGGTGCGGCGCGTTTGAAGAAGCGCCAATTCTCCTGAATGGCGGCGAGATCGACCGTCAGCCGCGCGAGCCGGGGCTCAGCGCGCGATGGAGGAGAAGCGGGTGTATTGGCCGTGGAAATTGAGGTGCACCGTTTCGATGGGGCCGTGACGGTTCTTGCCTATAATCAGCTCGGCCCGGTTCGCAACGGCGTCTTTCTTCACCTGCCAAGTCAGGTGCGCTTCCGTGCCTTTTTCCGGCTCGGCGCGGGAAAGATAATATTCCTCGCGGTAGACGAACATCACAATGTCGGCATCCTGCTCAATCGAGCCGGATTCACGCAGATCCGAGAGCTGCGGCCTTTTATCTTCCCGGCTCTCCACCTGGCGCGAGAGCTGCGAAAGCGCCAGCACCGGCACTTGCAGATCCTTGGCCATGGCCTTGAGCCCTTGAGTGACTTCCGAAACTTCCTGCACGCGCCCGTCGCTGCGCTTGGAGGATGAGGTCACAAGCTGCAGGTAATCCACCACGATGAGGTCAAGCCCGTGCGTGCGTTTCAATCGCCGCGCGCGGTTGTGCAGCATGCCGATGGAAATGCCGCCGGTTTCATCGACGTGCAGCGGCAGCGTGTGCAGCATCGCGGCGCTGTCAGCGAGGCGCGCATACTCATCGCCGCTGATTTTGCCCTGGCGGATGCGGTGTGATTCAATTTCCGCGAAATCGGAAAGAATACGCGTCGCCAATTGCTCGCCCGACATTTCGAGCGAAAAAAAGCCCACCGTGCCGCCGAAATGCTCCGCGTTCGGATCGGCCTCGATCGCTTTTTGCTTAATCCGCGCCACGTTCATCGCCAAATTGAGCGCAAACGCTGTTTTGCCCATCGAAGGCCGGCCCGCGAGGATCAAGAGATCCGAGCCGTGCAGCCCGCCGAGCAGGTGATCCACATCGCGGAAGCCGGTGGAAATGCCTGAAACGTCAGAGCCGCGATTTTTCGCGGCGGTGGCCACTTCGATTGAAGCGGTGATCGCGGTTTTGAAATCCTGAAAGCCCTTATTGGTCGAGCCGCTTTCGGCGAGGCTGAAGAGCGAACGCTCGGCCTCTTCGATAATCTCTTTGGCTTGCGCGCCATCGGGCGGATTTTGTGCAAGCTCGGTGATGGTCGAGCCCACATGGATCAGCTGGCGCCGCATGGCCAGATCTAGGATGAGCCCCGCATAGGCTTGCGCCTGCGCCGAAAGCGGCGCGGCGCGATCCATCAGCTGCATCAGATAAACCGCGCCGCCGATTTCCTTGATGCCGCCATCGCGCGCAAAGCGCTCTTTCAGCGTGAGGCCATCGGCCAATTGGCCGGCATTGATCATGTCAGCGCAGGCCGCGAAAATGCGGCCATGCACCGGATCATAGAAATGATGATCGCGCAGATCCGGCGTGATGCGGTTGAAGGTCTCGTTGTCGAACAGGATCGCGCCGAGCAATGCTTGCTCGGCCTCGAGGTTGTGCGGCGCGCTGCGCGGGGTCTGCGCCGGCGCGGCTGCGGGCGCGCCAAGGGGGAGGGCGGGTTGATTGCTCATCCCCGCCAGGATGAGCCGATTCGCTGGGCGAATTGTTGACGGCCCGAAACCTTGACGCCGCTTTTCCCGAGTCGCACGCGCAATTTTGTTGTTGACCCGAAATCACGAGTCGGCGCGTGCGCCGCAGCTTAAGGCGCGCCGCGCAAATAGGTGTTGAGAAAGCTGAGATACGCCTCCTGCGCGGTGATCCGGTTTTCCTTGCGTAAGAAGCCGTGCCCTTCATCGGGGAACAGGACGTACTCAACCGGCACATTGTTGGCGCGCACGGCGGCCACCAATTCGTCGCTCTCCACCTGCAGCACGCGCGGATCGTTCGCGCCCTGCACCACAAGCAGCGGCTTGGTGATGTTCGCGGCGTGGAACAGCGGCGAGATGCGGCGGTGCCGCTCTTCATCGGTGGCCGGATCGCCCATTTCGTCAAACAGCGCTTCGCGGAAGCTCGCCCACCAGGGCGGGATCGAATTGAGCGTGCGCACCCAATTGGTCACGCCGAAAATATTCACTCCAACATCGAACGCTTCGGGCTCAAACGCCAGCGCCGCAGCGACCATGAAGCCGCCATAGGAGCCGCCCATCACGCCGACGCGTTCGCCATCGACCCAATCAAGCGTCTCCAGATAGCGGCGGGCGTAAACGATATCCTGCAGATCATCCTCGCCATGGCGGCGATCATCCAGGTGGAAGAAGGTTTTGCCATAGCCCGATGAACCGCGATTGTTGGCGGCGAACACCGCATAGCCGTGGTTCACCAGATGTTGGACCATCGCCGAATAGCCGCGCCGGCTCTGCCCGCCGGGGCCGCCATGCACGAACACCACAGCCGGCGCTGGATTGGCTGCGCTCGCGCCGTGCGGGCGATAGAGGATCCCCGGGATCTCCAGCCCGTCAAAGCTGCGATAGCGCACAACGCTGGATTCCACGAGATCAGCTTCATTGATCGCGGGATTGAGCGCGTGCGTCAGCCGCACGGCCGCGCCGGTGGCGAGCGGGGCGGTGAACACATCGGTGGGTGAGGTGTCGGACATCACGGTGAAGGCGATCGCGCTTTCGTCGCGATTAAAGCGCACCGCGCCAAGATCGCCCGCCGGCGCGCCAGTGAGGCGCAGGTCTTGGCCGGTTGTTTCGTCATGGATCGTCACGTGCGTGGACGCATCGGCGTTGATCGCCGAAACGCGATAGCGCCCGCTCGGCGAATAGCTGACGAACATCACATCCCAAGCCGCCGCGATCAGCGGGGTCTTGGCGCCGGTGGCGATGTCGTAGCGCCAAGCTTGGTTGAACTCGCCGTGTTCGTTGGTGGCGTAGATCAGCGCCGCGTTGTCGGGCGTGAAGGTGTAAACGCCGTGGGCGATATTGCCCGTGTGCTCGGTGATCAAACGCGGCTCGCGCATGTCGCGCGCGTGGAGATTGACGAGATAGATGTTGCTATCGGCGCTGGTGCGCGGCGCCTCGAGTGCAAGGAAGCGCCCGTCGCTGGTGATGTCGGCGATCTCCATGCCGGGGTTCTGATAAACAAGCCGCCGCTCATAGGTCGCAGCGTCATATTCGTAGAGATCAAACACCTGCGGATCGCGCGCGTTGGAGGTGATCCAGAAGGCGCCGCCATCGCCGCGCCAGGCCAGAAATTGCGCCTTCTCGTTTTCGCCCGGGGTTAAATCGCGCAGCGCGCCGTCAAGTTCGCGCACATAGACGTGTTCAAGCTCATTGCCGCCCTGATCGGCGCGCACCAGCACACGCGCATCGTTCGGGAAATAAGAGACGGCGAAAGTCGCGTCATTGGCCGATTGGGTGAGTTGCGCCGCAGGCCCGCCCGTGAGCGGCAGGGCGTAAGCGTTGAACACCCCGCTTGAATCATTGGCGATCAGGATGCTGCCGCCATCAGGCGAGAAGCCAAGCCCGGCCGCCGCGCTCATGCCGTAGGCGGTGGTGTCGAAGAATGCGGCGGCGCTGTAGCGCTGCGGCGCGGGCGCGCCCGTTGTGCTGCACGCGGAGAGCGCCAAAGCGCCAAGGCCAGCGATGATGGCGCGGAATGTCATCGTCCCTCACATGCAACGAGCTTTAGCGCGTGTATCGCCATTAGCGCGGGCCGTAAACGACAAAGCCGCCGCCCTTGCGGGCGACGGCTTGCCTTGAACCATAATCGCAGGCGCTTATTCGGCGCGCGCGCTCGGATCGTTGGTGATCGAAGCGGCGGCGAGTTCGGCGGCTTGCGCCTCAGCTTCCGCGCGATCAGCTTCGGCGGCCGAAGTGATCACGTTTTCGCCTTTCGCTTGGCGCTCGGCTTCATCAGTCGAGCGGGCCACGTTGACCTTGATGGTGGCGGAGACTTCCGCGTGCAGGCGCACGCGCACGTCATAGACGCCGATCGTCTTGATCGGCTTATCCAGCACCACGGCGCCGCGTTCGATCTTGGCGCCAGCCTTGACGACTTCATCGGCGATATCGCGCGAGGAAACCGAACCATAAAGCTGGCCCGCTTCGCCGGCTTGACGGATCAGCACGTAGGAGGTGCCGTCAATCTTGCCGCCGGCTTTCGCGGCGGCGGCCTTGGCTTCAGCGTTTTTCGCTTCGATCTCGGCGCGGCGCGCCTCGAACGCTTTGCGGTTCGCTTCGGTGGCGCGCAGCGCCTTCTTTTGCGGCAGCAGGAAGTTGCGGGCGAAACCGTCGCGCACCTTCACTTCATCGCCAATGACGCCGAGATTTTCGACGCGCTCAAGCAGGATGACTTGCATGTGACCAGTCTCCCTTACTGAACGGCGAACGGCAGCAGCGCGAGTTCACGGGCCAGTTTAATGGCGCGCGCGAGTTCGCGTTGCTTTTTGGCGGAAACGGCGGTGATGCGCGCCGGGACGATCTTGCCCTTTTCGCTGATGTAGCGCTGGAGCAGCTTCACGTCCTTGTAATCGATCTTCGGCGCAGCAGAGCCGGAGAACGGGCACACCTTGCGCCGGCGCCCGAACGGGCGGCGGGCCGGAATGTTGGAAATATTGAATTTGGGAGCGCCTTTGGCAGCCATGGCTTAGTCCTCCCCGCCTTCAAAATCACCGCCATCCTCACCGTCACGGCCGCCTTCACGGCGCGCGCGGCGGCGCTCTTCACGGTCCCGGCGGGCCAGGATCGGGGAGGGCTCCTCGTCAAGCTCTTCGACGCGGATGGTTTTGTAGCGCATCACGTCTTCATTGATCTTGAGCAGGCGCTCAAGCTCGTGAACGGCGGCGGCCGGCGCGTCGATATTGACGAGCGCGTAGTGGCCCTTGCGGTTCTTGCGGATGCGATAGGTGAGGTTGCGCAAGCCCCAATATTCGGTCTTGCCCACGACCCCGCCTTGGTCCTGGATCGTTTTCTTGATGTCTTCGATCAGGGTTTCGACTTGCTGCGGCGAGATCTCAGGCCGCGCAATCAGCACGTGTTCGTAAAATGCCATGTTTTCCTCTTCCTGGCGGACCGGCGGCGCCTCGTGGGGGAAGAACCCGCAAAACGATGGACCCCAGGCGCAAGAATTGCCCCAGGGCCGCCGGCCACGAAGCGGGGCATAAACGTCATTTCCGGTGCGGAAGCAAGGGCTAGTGGCGCTCCGTCGCTGCCAAGCTATACTTCCAAGGGTTAATTGGGGGCTGGGGATGGGTTTTAAGAACGCCAATCATACAGCCTTGGCCCTGGCGATTTTGCTTCTGATTTCGCTGGAGGCCGGCGCGCAAGGCATCCCGGTCCTGATTGAGCCCCCGCCAAACCCGCCACGACAGGATTTCATTACAGACCCAGTTTGGCTCGAGCGTCCGGGCGATAGAGATATCGTTAGGTCTCCGCCGAGGATACTGCACCCGGAACCTGCTGAGGTGACATTGGATTGCCTGGTCGCCTCAAGCGGTCGGCTGGCCTGCAACGTCATTTCAGAGAAGCCCGAGGGGCGAGGTTATGGAGAAGCCGCCCTGCGCATCGCCGCAGGATTTCGCATGGCCCCTGAAACAGAAAGCGGCGACCGGAGCGCAGGCCGGCGTATCCGTTTGCCAATCCGGTTCGAGCTGGAACCCTAGATCAGCTCCCAGCTTTCGCTCCAAACCGCCCAAGCTGCGATCAGCCCGTTGGCGGCCCCATGCGCCGCGATCGGGCCCGCCAGGGTGTTGCTGCGGTAAAGCGTGAACGCGAAGGCCGCGCCGGCCAGCGCGCCGGCTAGCCAGCGGCCGTGCATGGCGCCGAAAATCAGCGTGGTGACCAAAAACGCCGCCCAGCCGAACGCGCCCGGCGCCACCGTCTCAAACCGGCGGCTGATCAGCGCCCGGTGCAGATAGCCGCGAAACAGCAATTCCTCCGCGATCGGCACGATCAGCACAAAGCCAAGCAGGCGCAGGGCCAGCCAGGCGATGTCCGCGCCCGCCGGCTGCGCGGCGAGCGGCTGGAGCG
>DAORMO010000019.1:4386-4750 GCA_035440585.1 Terricaulis sp. | reverse complement strand
ATGCGGCCGAGTTCGCGCTTGATCTCGGCGCGGTAAAGAAAGATCGCCAGCACAGGCAGCACGATCAGCATCGCGCCGATCCACAAATCCTGCGTGATCGCCCCGCCGATGCGCGCGGCCATCAGCGCCGCAAACGGCGCCAGCAGCGCTGCAGCGCGCTTCAGCGCGGGATCGGGCGCCGCGTCGCGCGCCGGCGCATCGCTGCGGAAAAAGCGCACCTGATGCGCGACAGCCATCAGCGAAATCGTCACCGCCAGGAAAAGCACCCAGCCGGCCTGCGCGTGAAACCCATCCAGCGCCAATTGCGGTGAAATACGCGCGCCAATGCTGACAAGCAGCGCAATGCGCAGCGCGTTGAAAATCC
>DAORMO010000019.1:3460-4376 GCA_035440585.1 Terricaulis sp. | reverse complement strand
AGCAGCGAGAGGACGCCGATCGGCAGCAGCAGCAACACATGCGGAAAGCGCAAATGCGCTCGGAACGCATAGATATAAGCGCCCATCATGCCGAGCACGAGCGCGATGCCCTCATAGCCAGAGCATGCGGCCCGCACCAGCACCGCGAAATCGCCCGCGCCAAGCAGGAAGCGATCCGCTTCCATGCGCGCGGCGGGCTCATAAAGCTGCAAAAACCAATAGGAAAGATGCAGTGTGGCCGAGGAAAGCGCCGTCCACGAATTTTGTGAAAGCGGCAGCGCCGCAAACGTCAAAAGCCCGATGCCGGCCGAAACCCAATAGGCGCTCGCCCGCTGGGTTGCGAACGCGCGCCAAAAGCGCAGCGGCGCCAGCGCCAGGGCCGCGCATGCAAACATCGCAACGCCCAGCGCAAGCAGCAGCGCAAACGCGAGCCAAGGCGGGCTCTCCGCGCCGCGCTGAAACAGCGGCAGCATGGCGTAAAGCGCGGCAAAGCACGCAGCCTCCGCCGCGAGCCATCGGCCCCAAAGGTGATGTTCAACGCGGTCGCGCCAGAGCTTGAGGTAATTGCGCCCGCTGGCCAGCGCGCTCAACGCAAACGCCACGCCGCCAAACACCGCGCCGTACACGAACCATTTAAGCAACGTATTGGCCTCGGCCCACAAGGCCGCATCCGGGCCGGAGACCGCGTGCACAAAAGAATAATTTCGATCCAGCGCCGCGCATTGCAGCAGCACAAGCGTGAGGATCGCGCCGGCGCGGGCAAAGCCGCGCCAAGCGCCGGAGACGGGCGCTGTCAGGGGGGAGCTCGTCATGCGACCCGCCTCCGGCCTGTTCGGCTCAATGGCGACGCAGGAAGCGTTCGCGCAGGAAAAGCGCCGCACAGATCAGAATGGCCGCGGCCGCAAAGCCCTGGGCC
>DAORMO010000019.1:0-3395 GCA_035440585.1 Terricaulis sp. | reverse complement strand
CCGCCACCGCCGCTACTGCCGCCGCCGCCAAGGCAGATGATGCCGAGCAAGCAAGCCGCCGACGCGTGGGTGGTCATCGCCATCGTCACGGCGAACGCCGCAGTGAGAGATTTAACGATTGTTTTCATCGATGTTCCCCTTCCTTCATCAAAGGGGGATCCCCGCCAGAGCCCCTGCGTGCATGATGCAATCATAGGGTGCAAAGGTTGGCGAAGCGTTTCCCCAGCGGCGGGGCGTAGCGCATGCTGAAAATTCGCCTCAGGCGCGAAACGCCGCCTGGGCTTGCCGGGGGCGGGCGGCCGCGAGGCCCCAAACCCGGCAAGCTGGCTTTCCTCTTCCCTGGTCAGGGCAGCCAAACCCCCGGCATGGGCCTCTCGCTCTCTCAAGCCTTCGCCGCCGCGCGCGAGGTGTTTGAGGAGGTGGACGAGGCGCTGGGCGAGAAACTTTCGCGCCTCATTTTTGAGGGGCCTGAGGATGAACTCACCCTCACCGCCAACGCCCAGCCCGCGCTGATGGCGGTGAGCCTTGCGGCCATACGGGCGCTTGAGCGCGAATTCGGGATCGCCCCGGGCAAAGCCGCGTTCGTCGCCGGCCATTCGCTGGGCGAATATTCCGCGCTTGCGGCGGCGGGCGCGCTCTCCCTCAGCGATGCAGCCAAGCTCTTGCGCATTCGCGGCAACGCGATGCAGGCGGCCGTGCCGGTTGGCGAAGGCGCGATGGCGGAAGAGGTGGCGAAGGCCGGCGCAAGCGCCGGCGTCGTCGTCGTCGCCAACGATAACAATGTGGGCAACGTGGTGATCTCAGGCGCCAAGGCAGGCATTGATGCGGCGTTGGCTTACGCGAAAGAAAAAGGCGTGCGCGCGATCGCGCTGAACGTCTCCGCCCCATTCCATTCGCCGCTGATGCAGCCTGCCGCCGATGCGATGGCCGAAGCGCTGGCGGGCGCGAGCATCGCGCCATTTGCGCCCGCGCTGATCGCCAACGTCACCGCGCGCCCGGTTTCGGAGCCGGCCAGCGTGCGCAAGCTGCTGGTGGAGCAAGTCACCGGCCGCGTGCGCTGGCGTGAGAGCGTGGAATGGATGGCCGGCGAAGGCGGCGTTGAGCGTTTCATCGAAGTTGGCGCGGGCAAGCAGCTTTCCGGCATGGTGAAACGCGGCGTCGGCAAGGACACCTTCGCGCTGAATGAGCCGGCGGATTTGGAAGCGTTTGCAAAGACGCTCTAAAACTTAGTTGAACGCCGAAGGAATGGTCCAGAGCAGGCCGCGCAGAAAAGCGTCAATGTGCGGTGAGGCGTCATACTCGGCCGGGTAGGTGAAGCGATATTTCACCAGCCACCGCTCGCTTGCGCAAAACACATAAAGCTCTGAGCGCACAGGTACGGCGTCGCGCATGGCGAAGCGGCGTGCGGTGAAGTTGTAATGCGCTTGAAAGCCGTGGTGCATCGCACCGCCATTGTGAAGCACCGCTTCAGCGCTGCTGATCAACGTCGCGTCTGGGTTGGCGCGTTCGATATCAAGGCGCGCGTTGCTGAAATTGTACGCGCACAATTGCCGGCGCGCACTGGCGATCACCTCAGGCGGGGAGCCGTAGCTGCGCAGTGGCGGCGCGGGATAGACATAGACCGTGGCCGCGATTTCAGAGCCTGGCGCCATAGCGTGGGCGTTATAGCCAACGCTCTCGTCGTAGGCGTTCTCCGAATAGCGGGTGACGCCTGCGCGCGTGAATGGGCCAACCCCGACTGGGAAAACCATGCCGCTGTTGACGTGGATGTACGCTTGCCCCTGCGGCGCTTGAACCGCATGCGGCGTGTAGGGCGGCGTCTGGGTGGTGCGGCAGGCGCCAAGCGCCAGGATCAAGAACATGCATTGCAGCGCGCGCATCAACCCCTCCGGTGCGCGCTACAATAAACGGTTGCATCAAATCCGCCAGCGCGCCGCCAGAACGCCGCTTGCGGGCGCGCTTGGCGCAGCATAGAGGCGATTGAGCAAGCAGGGGGCGGAGATGATGGGCGGATTGGCGCGTGCGGCGATGTTGATGGCGCTCTTGGCCGTTTCGGCCTGCGCCAGCTTGGTCACGGGCGGGCCGCTGATCCGCGAGGGCGAGCCGACGGGGCTGATCCGCGTTGAGAACGGCTCAAGCCAGATTATCACCGTGATCCTGATTTCCGATTGCAGCGCCTCCACCTACGGGCTCAATCGCTTGCCCGAGGGCGTCACTGTCCCGCGCGGGCGATATTATGATTTCACGGTTTCGGCCGGGTGCTGGGACGTGAAAGCAGGCTGGGGTATTTCGCAAAGCGAATACGCCGCCGCGACAGAGCGGATGCACATCCCCGCCGGCGGCGGCACGCGCTACACCGTGACCGACTAGCCGGCAAAACTTGCGGGCGCGGCCCGCCCGGACTAAGCGGGGCCAAAATTTCAGAGGGACCAGCGATGTTCGATCTCACAGGCAAAACCGCGCTCGTGACGGGCGCGTCAGGCGGCATTGGCGGCGGCATCGCCAAGGCTCTGGCCGCGCAGGGCGCGAAAGTGGCGCTCTCCGGCACGCGCGTTGAAGCGCTTGAGGCGGTGCGCGCTGAGCTTGCCGGCGCCGATCACCAGATCCTGCCGTGCAATCTCTCAGATAGCGCGGCGGTGGATGCATTGGTGGGCCAAGCGGAAGTGGCGCTGGGTGGGCGGCTTGATATTCTTGTCGCCAATGCGGGCATCACCAAGGATGGATTGCTGCTGCGCATGAAGGATGAGGATTTTCAGAACGTCATAGAAATCAATCTGGAAAGCTATTTCCGGCTTTCGCGCGCGGCCTTGCGCAACATGATGAAAAACCGCTGGGGCCGCATCATCGGCATCACCTCGATCTCGGGCGTGATGGGCAATCCGGGGCAGGCGAACTACGCCGCCTCCAAGGCTGGCATGATCGGCTTCACCAAGGCGCTGGCCCAAGAAGTGGCCATCCGCAACGTGACGGCCAATTGCATCGCGCCGGGCTTTATCTCTTCGCCCATGACGGACGTGCTCAACGAGCAGCAAAGAAGCGCAACCCTGGCCCGCATCCCCGCTGGGCGCTTGGGCGAGCCGGGCGACATCGCGGCGGCGGCGGTCTATCTCGCCTCAGAGGAGAGTGGCTACATGACCGGCCAAACCCTGCACGTGAACGGCGGCATGGTTATGATCTAAAGGCCGAAAGGTTGGGGGCGTGCTGCCTTATGGGCGCCCCTCAGAGCGAAAAAAGCTTGCGTGTGGCCGTGAGGCTGTCCAAAACCCCGCTCATACCACCGCCCCCAAGGGAACCGTTACGGAAACCGGGGTCGGGTGAGCAAAGATCTATTTTCTCAGCACTGGCGAGGCGTGCATGTCGGAAGTTTTTGAGCGCGTTAAGGCGATCGTGATCAA
>DAORMO010000018.1:15425-26661 GCA_035440585.1 Terricaulis sp. | reverse complement strand
CGCCCTCGCCGGCAGCTACCATACTAGCCGGCGAGGGCGCCGGCGGTCCAGATACGGCCGCAACGCCAAGCGTCAGCACGCCCAGCACCGCGCCGGGCGGCGCGTCCGCGCCCGCGTCGAGCGTGATCGCGCTGAGCACCCCATCCGCCGGCGCCGGCACTTCAACGGCGACCTTATCGGTTTCCAATTCAACGATCGGCTCATCGGCCTGCACGGTATCGCCGATCTGCTTCAGCCATGCGCGCACCACCGATTTGGAGCCTTCCTGCTCCATCGGCATCAGGATGTTTTGCGACTCAGCCATCAGAACGCCACCAGCGCTTGCATTTTTGCGGCGATGCGCGCCACCGAAGGCAGCGCCCATTCCATAAGCTCAGGATGATGCGGCGAGGGAATATCCGGCATGGTGAGGCGCGTCACCGGCGCATCAAGATCAAGGAACGCTTCATCGGCCACGCGCGCGGCGATCTCGGCGCCAAAGCCGCCGGTGAGGATATCCTCATGCACGATCAGGCAGCGATGCGTGCGTTTCACCGAAGCCAGCACCGCCTCAGCGTCCCACGGCGCCAGCGTGCGCAGATCTATAATGTCAGCGGAAACGCCCGCCTCATCCGCCGCCGCCTCGCAGCGCTCCACCATCGCGCCCCAGGTAATCACGGAAATGTCGCCGCCCTCGCGCACGCGCTTGGCGGCGCCGAACGGCAGCGCGAAATCATCGCCAGGATAAGGCCGCCGCGCGCTCGCTGCATCGAGCATATTGCGATGCTCAAGAAACATCACCGGGTCGTTGCCGCGCAGCGCCGTGCGCAGCAGGCCAACGGCGTCCTCCGCATTTGATGGGCAGGCCACGCGCCAGCCGGGGCTGTGCACGAATTGCACCTCGTTGGTCTGTGAGTGCCAAGGATCGCCGCATTTGAAAAAGCCCACGGGCATGCGCACCACCATCGGCGCGGCGAAGTGGTTGGCCGTGCGCCAGCGCATCGTGCCGCAATCATTGATCTGCTCGGTGGCGGGATCGGCGTATTTGCGGAATTGGATTTCCGGCACGGGCATCAGCCCGGCGATCGCCATGCCCACCGCGCGGCCGATAATGCCTTCTTCCGAGAGCGAGGTGTCAAAAACCCGTGCCGCGCCATACTTTTCCTGCAAACCCAGCGTCACGCCATGCACGCCGCCTTTGGGGCCGACATCTTCGCCAAAAACCAGCACACGCGGATTGGCCGCCAATTCGTGATCGAGCGTGCGGCGGATTGCAGTGATCATATTGATGCGCGCGCCTTCGGGTTTGGGCGTCTCGCGCGTTTGCGGCGCAAGATAGCCCGTGCGCCAAAGCCCGCCTTCGTCCTGCAGCGCGCCAGCTTCGCTAAAAACGTGGCGCGTCACATCCGCTGGGTGGGAAACCGGCCGCTGATCAGCGATTTGCGCAGCGCGGCGAACTTTATCTTCGGCCTCGCGCTCCATCTTGTCCCAATCCGCTTGGCTCAGCAGCGCCGGTACGCAATGGGCTTTGAGCTTCGGCAGCGGATCGCGCGCCCATTCGGCGGCTTTCACATCTTCGCTTTTATAAGCTTGCGTGTCTTGAAACGAATGCCCCTGCAGGCGCGGCACGTTCAGGTGCAGCAGCGCCGGGCCATCGCCGGCGCGCACATGCGCCACCGCTTGGCTAATCAGCGCAGCGGCTTGCGCGGGCTCTGTGCCATCGCCATCAAAAATCGTCAGCCCTTCAAAGCTGCCGAGGTTTTTGGCGATATTGCATCCCGGCGTTTGCAGCCAGCCGGGCGTGGAGATGCCGTAGCCATTGTCTTCGATGTAAAACAGCATCGGCAGTTTCAGCGTCGTCGCCATCGTCAGCGCGGCCCAGAAGCCGTTGGTGGCGACAGAAGCGTCGCCCCCAAGCACAACCGAAATCGCGCCATCATAGGCGCGATCGCCCAGCACGGTTTTGCAATATTCAATCGCCTGCGCGTAGCCTGCGGTTGGCGTGTATTGCGCGCCAACGCCGCCGCACATCGGCAGCGCCGAGGCGCCGTTCGGGTTCGGGTAGTTGAACACAACGCCGATGTCGCGCCCGTCTGAATAGCCGCCTGCGCGCCCCATCGCCGAGCCAAGCGCATCTTCCAGCGCAACCCCCAGCGCTAGCAGCATCGGCCGTGAGCGATAATAGCCGCACACCGCGTCCTTCGGATGCGTGAGCTGAAGCCCCAGCAGCACCTGCGCCATATCATGCCCGCGCGCGCTGAACTGGTAGAAGATCTTCTTGCCCGGGACGAGCTCGCGCTCCTCGATCGCATCCATGGCGCGGGAGCAATGAACAAGGCGCGCGGCGGCAGGCCAATCGGTTGCCGGCTGGGAGCTTTCAGGCTGGACGGCGGCGGGCTTGGCTGTGGCGCTCATCGGCGCAGATTGCGCCCGCCCGCGTGCAAAGTCTGTGCGAAATAAAGCGTGTTTTGTCTCAATGTTGCATGAAACATGCAGAAAATGTACGATAGTCGCATGAAACAAGAAGCCCTGGCCATTGACGACGCAGATTTGCGGCTTTTGCGCGCGCTGCAGCAGGATGCCTCCGCCTCGCAGACCGTGCTCGCGGAAGCCGCCGGCGTGTCGCCGAGCTTGGTTTCGCGCCGTTTGGCGCGGCTGAAGGAGGCGGGGGCATTGCGCGCGGTTGTGGGTCTCGTGGACGCCCAGCGCGTCGGACTCACCTGTGCGGCGATGATCCGCGTTCGCCTGCGCGATCACAGCGCCGCCAATGTGCGCGCGTTTCGTGATCTTGTGGCGGGGATGAACGAAGCCACGCTCTGCGTCGCCCTCACCGGCGAGGCCGATTATCTCATCAAGGTGATCGCGCGCGATCTGCCGCATTTTCAGGAGATCGTGCAGCAGAAATTGCTGCGTTGCGCGGCGATCGCGCATTTGGAAAGCTCAATCGTGCTGGAGCATCTGAAGGATACGACGGCGCTTCCGCTCGATGCGCTGTAGCCTCAGTGCCCGCGGTGCGCACCGCCGCCGCGCGCCCGCACTGGCAAGTCAACCGTCACGGCGCCAGCTTGCGCGAAGTGGAGTGTGACAGGAATTTCCTCGCCCTCAACAAACGGCGTTGTCAGGTCGTAAAACATCAAGTGCGCGCCGCCTGGCGCCAGCTCAACGCTCTGCCCGGGTTCGATTAAAAGGCTCTCCATGCGCCGCATGCGCATGACGCCCTCGCTCATCTCCATTTCGTGCACTTCGGCCCGGCCAGCGCGCGGGCTCTCCAAGGCCGTCAGCGTATCGGGCGCGGCTTGGGAGTTGCTGATCGTCATATAGCCGGCAGAAATTGTGACGGCTTCCGGCGTCGCCGCAGCCCATGCTTCCACGATCTCGATCGGGGCGGTCGCCGTTGCAGGCGTGGCCGTAGGCGCAGCAGGCGGCGCGCCGCACGCGGCGGCCAAAGTCGTCAAGCAAGCCATGATGATCATACGCATGCTTAGCGCTATGGCGCCGATGCGCGGCGTCCGTCAACGCGGGAAATATTACGGCGTGCGCGGATTGCCGTCGTTCAGGTCTTCGGCGCGCTCTTCAACATGTTCGCCGGCCTGTTGCAGATCTTCGCCGGCGCCCCGCACTGTGTTGCACGCGCCAAGCGTCAGAACGCCCGCAAGCGCCGCGAGCGCGATGAGGGGAGAAATTGACTTAGACATGATAAACTCCTTCAGCCCGTTTCGGCTTCGAGGAGGAAACGCCGGGCGCGGCAGCCGGTTCCGGCCCATTAACCCGCAGCGCGCGCCAATTCGCGGGCGGCCGCGCGCGCCCACACGAGCGCCGCACCGCGCGCCGCAAAGTCCGAAAGCACCGGCGCAATCGACGCGCGCCCGAAAATTTCTTCGCCGCGTTTGCCAAGCAGGGTGAACTCAGCGTGCGATGGCGCGCCTTCGCGCAACGCGCGCTCGAAGGCGCCCATCATCTCGCGTCGTCCGCCGGCGGCGATCAGATCGGCGAAGCGATGCCCGGTGAGTTCCGCCGCGCTAAAGCCGCTCCAGCTTTGGAAGGCCGCATCCACCGCCTCGATCCGCCCATGCGCGTCAAGCCGGATGAGCGACACATCCACGTGCGTCCGCACCGCGCTATCGAGCGCCTGATTGATCTCACGTTCGCGGCGCAGCGCATATTGCTCAGTAATGTTCTGCAAAAGCGCGCCCGCGCCCTCAGGCATGGGGAACACCCGGATTGAAGCGTGGCGCCCGTCAAAGGCGCCGCATTCAAACGATTCTGGCCGCCGCGCGCGCAATACCCGCGTCAGCCTGTCCGCCAGCATCGCCGCCATCGGATCAGGCAGCGCATCAAACAGCGTGCGCCCGATGAGCGTCTCGCGCGGCTCGCCAATGAAAGCTTCCGCCATGGCGTTTGCGGCGGTGATGCGCGCCTGCCCGTCAAGGCCAAGGAATCCCTCATCCATGTTTTCAACAATGGCGGCATACGCCGCGCGCAGCGCCGTGAGCGCTTCCCCAGCGCCGGCGCCGGGCGTGGCCTCGGCGGCGAATTGCTCGGCCGCAGCGAGGACGAGCCGCGTCCGCCCGTGATGGGTGATCGAGATCGGCTGGCGCATCGCTTCGCTTTGCCAATGGCCAATATTGCGAATGAAGTCTGCTGAACTGACAGCGAGGCGTGTGCTCATGAAACGGCGCTCCTCATGACATGCGAACTATTGGTGATGCTCGAATCATAAACACAACCTAAACGTGTGCCGCGGGGCCTGCCAAGGCGCGGGTCCGCGGGCATCTCGCGCGCCGCCGGCGGTCAGATCAAAAGCCTCGATAAATCCGATATTTTGAATAGATCGAAGATTTTGTATCGGCGAAAAAACAAAGCTTCGGTCTCATGCTGTCGCCTCCAAGGATGAGGAGGCGTCCCGTGGGGTTCGCGCTTAGATTGTCTCGGCATTTTGTCGCGCGGCGCGGTGATTGGCGCCGCCGCAAGCCGTTTTGGCGATCGCGCGACGCAGGCGCGGCGGTGGAGTTCGCCATCATCGGCCCCGTGCTGATCGTCTTGCTGGCGGGCATCTTCACCTATGGCGGCTATTTCCTCACCGCGCACACCGTCCAGCAGATCACCAATGACGCCGCGCGCGCCGCCATTGCCGGGCTTGACGACGAAGAGCGCGCAGCGCTCGCGCGTGGGGCGGCTGAAGCGGGCTTGCGCGCGCAAGCCTTCATGCGCGGCGATCTCGCGCAAGTTCAAATTTCCCGCGATGGCGCGACGCTCTCTGTTGGCCTCGTCTATGACGCCAGCGAAGATATGTACTGGGCGTTCCAAGCCTTGCTGCCGACGCCGTCGCCGCAGATCACGCGCACGGCGACCATCCGGCTGGGAGGGTTCTAATGCGCGCCTTCATCAGCGAGCGCAAAGGCGCGGCCTCGATCATCACGGCGCTGTCTAGCGTGGCGCTGATCGGCTTTGCCGGCTTGGCGACGGATGTGGGCGCTGTCTATCTCGAATCCCGCCGTTTGCAGGGCTCGGCCGATCTCGCCGCGCTCGCCGCCATGCAAGAGCCGGCGCGGGCGCAAGCGATGGCCGAAGAAACCGTGCGCGCCAATGGCTGGCCGCAAGACACTCAAGTCGCCATCACCCCAGGCGCCTACGCTGCGGATCGCACAATCCCAGCGCACGAACGCTTTGACCCAGAGGCGGATGAAGCCAACGCCGTGCGCGTGCGCGTTTCCTCCAGCGCGCCGCTTTATTTCGCGCGCATCTTCATTCCCGAAGGCCGCATGACGATCACCAGGGAGGCCACAGCGGCGCAAGCGCGCTTTGCCTCATTCCAGATCGGCTCACGGCTTTTGGCGTTGCGCGGCGGCATCGCCAATCAGATGCTGAGCGCGCTCACAGGCTCGCGCGTTGAGCTTTCGGTGATGGATTATAGTGCGCTGGCGTCAGCCGATGTCGATCTTTTCGCCTATATCGGCGCGCTGCGCACGCGGATGGATCTGGACGCAGGCAGTTTCGACAGCACGTTGGGCACGCGCGTCAGCGGCCCCGTCGCCATCGAGGCGCTGGCGGACGTGATCACCAATCCCGCCGCCAAGCGCGCGGTGCGTGAGATTGCGAGCGCGGCCAGCGCTGTTGGCCAAACCGTCAAGCTGGGGACGATCATCGATCTTGGCCCATACGGCGCCCAGGACGTGATCATCGATGGCGGCGCCCAAGTGCGCGCGAACGCGATGGATCTCGCCACCGCCGTGCTGCAGCTGGCGAACGGCGAGCGCCAGGTGCAATTGGCGCTTGGGGCTGGCGTGCCTGGCATTGCCGAAACCAATGTGTGGCTCGCCATTGGCGAGCGGCCGAACAATTCGCCCTGGCTTGCCGTCACCGCCGACCGCGAAGTCATCATCCGCACCGCGCAGACGCGCCTTTATATCGAAGCTAACCTCGCCCCTGGCGGCGCCCTTGGCTTGGCGCAGGTGCGCGTGCCGGTGCTGGTTGAGCTCGCCGCGGCCGAGGCGCGTCTGAGCGATGTCAGCTGCGGTTTCAGCGGCGCGCAGCGCGCTGTGACGCTTGATGTTTCACCGTCGATTGGTTCGCTCACGCTCGGTGAGATTGATAAAAGCCGGCTCAACAATTTTCGCACTGCGCTGCGCCCCTCGCGCGCCACGCTGCTGCGCACGCCGCTGATCCGCGCCGAAGCGGAGGCGCGGATCGAGCTTGGCGGGCGGCAATGGCAAAGCGTGCGCTTCAGCAATGATGAGATCGCACGCGGCGTGGTGAAAACAGTTTCGACCCGCGACGCCGCGCAAGCGACGGTGTCGAGCTTGCTCGGGCAAACCAGCCTGACGGTGCGCCTGCTTGGCCTTGGCCTCAATCTCGATGCGGTGACGAAATCCCTCGAAGGCGTGCTGACCGCATTGGCGGCGCCGCTGGATGGGCTTGTGAACGGATTGACGGATTTGCTCGGCCTGCGCCTGGGCGAAGCCGACGTAAGAGTGAACGGCGTGCGCTGCGGCGCCGCAGCTTTGGTGGCGTGACATGTCGAGTGCAAACATACCTAAGAAAAGCGTGCGCCGTTCACTATTGGCCCTCTGGCTCTGCCTGGCCTCCGCCCAGCCGGCCTTCGCCGGCACAGATAGCGACACCATGGTCGTCACCGCCACCGTGCTCGCCACCTGCGAGGTCAGCGCCGGCGATCTTGAGTTTGGCGACTACGATCCGCTCGCGCCAACCGCGCTTGATGCGGCCACAACCCTCAGTCTCGCTTGCACCAACGGCACAGATTACGAGCTGGCGATGAGCGTCGGCGGCGGCGAGAGCACCGCCGCGCGCATCATGTATGATGGCGCAGAGCAGCTTGCCTACGTGCTTTACCAAGATCCCGCGCGCACAATCCTTTGGGGGCAGAACAACACGGTCGATACGCTTTCAGGCACCGGCACGGGCGCGCCCGTCACGATTGACGTCTATGGCCGCATTCCCATGCAGCAAGCTGCGCCTGCCGGCGATTACACCGATACAATCACGGTGACCGTGACATGGTGAGGCGCGCGCTTTTTCTTTTCCTCGTCGCCGCGCCGATCATGGCGATGGATGCGGCCAGCGCGCGTGAGGCGGGCGGCATCCAAGTTTCCCCCGTCATGATCGCGATGTCGACTGAGCGCAACATCGCCTCTCTGCGCGTGCGCAATGGGCGCGATCGCCCGGTGGCGTTCGAGGTGGAGGTGTACGAGTGGCGCCAAGAAGGCGGGCGCGACGTGCTCACGCCATCGACTGATCTTTTGGTCGCGCCCGGCGTGTTTGAGATTTCGAGCGAGAGCGAGCAGGTGGTGCGTCTTGGCGTGTTGGCGGCCAGCGCGCGCCAGGAGCGCGCCTTCCGCATCCTGCTGCGTGAACTGCCAAGTCAGCGCGAAGGCGGCGCGGTGCTTGGCTTCACATTGGAGCTTTCCTTGCCCGTCTTCATCGCGCCGGTGGAGGCGCGCGGCAGCTTGCAAGCGCACGCGGAGCCCAGCGCTTGGGGCCCCTTGCTGACGCTCGCCAATACGGGCCACACGCATGTGCGCCTCATCTCCATCGAGACCGCCGAAGCGGGCGGGGTCCGCGCGCCGCGCTATCTGCTTGCGGGCGCGGAGGTGCAGATTCCCTTGCCGCCCAATGCGCGCACGATCCGGCTGCTTAGCGCCGATATCGGCGGCGTCGAGATCGAGCGTATTGTTCATGTCGGCCGCCCGCCTCAGCGCCTTGATCTGCGCTAGCGCGCTCATCGCGCAGCCGGCATGGGCCGAAGAGGCCTTCGTGACGCAATTGCGCCTGCCCGCCCGCAACGCCAGCGTTGATGCGTTCGCGTGGCGCGATGGCCGCGGCGTGAGCGTCGAAGGCGCGGCGCTAGCGCGCTTAGGGATTTCGGCGCCGCCCGGCGCGCGCGTGCATTTGGGCGATGTCGCCGGGCTTGCTTATGTCGAGCTCGAAAGCGCTGCGGCGATTGTCATCACCTGCACAGCCGCCTGCTATCCAAGCCGCCGCATTGGCGCGGCTGAGGCCGCCCCGCGCATGGAGGCGCAATCTTGGGGCGGTTATATCAACTACGATCTCTCCGCCGATTGGCGCGAAGGCGAAGCAACGCATTTGGGCGGCGTGTTCGAGGCCAATGTGTTTGGCCCGCATGGCCGGGGCGAAGCCTCCTGGTTTGCGCGCGAGGGCGCAGGGCTCACGCGTCTCGAAACGCGTTGGACGCTCGATGATCCAGCCCGCCGCGTGCGCATGCGCTTTGGCGATTCAACCGCGCCCGCGCTGGGGGGCGGGTTTATCCGCTTCGGCGGCGTGCAGGTGGGGCGGCATTTCCCGCTCGCGCCGCGCGCCATCAATCATCCAACGCCCATGCTCGCCAGCGAAGCCGATGGCGCCTCCACGGTCGAGCTCTACATCGATGGCGTGCTGCGCGCGCGCGAGGAGGTGGAGGCGGGGCCATTTGAAATGGCGGATGCGCCGTTCTTCGCAGGCGCGGGCCAAGCGCATCTGGTGGTGACGGACGTGCTAGGCCGCCAGCACGTTGTCAGCCGGCCGTTCTTTGTCAGCACCGCCTTGTTGCGGCCTGGGCTTTCGGACTGGTCTTTCGCCGCCGGCGCCTTGCGTGAGCATTTTGGGCAAGAGAGCCTCGCCTATGGCGAGCGCTTCGCCGCCTTTTACTACCGGCGCGGCGTCGCAGATTTTCTGACGCTGGAGGCCGGCGGCGCTTGGCGCGATGCAAGCGCCGCCGGCCATATTGGCGCTGTGCTCGCCCATCCGATGCTTGGCCAATTCAGCGCGCGCTACGCGCAGGCGGGAGAAGGTGAGGCGGCGTCCTTTAGCTGGCTGCGCGATGCGCGCGCTTGGTCTTTGGGCGCGCAGTTGGAAACCCAGGACGATGCGTTCGCCGCGCTCGGCCAATCCTCTGGCGCGCGCACCAGCGCGGCGTTCAATCTGAATGTCCGGCTCGGCGCATATGGCGATGTGTCGTTCACCGCCGCCGGAACGGAGGCAGAGGCCGCGCCTGATGTTCGCACCTACGCGATCGGCTACACGCCAGATCTCGCTTACGTCAATGTGCACCTGCGCCTTGCCTACGCTGAGCATACGCGCAGCACCCTCGCGCTGGGCCTAGGGCTCAGCATGCCGCTGCAGAATGATGTCACCGCGACGCTCGATGGCGAATGGACGCGCGCGGGCGCGGCGCTCTATCGCGCGGCGGCGCAAAGCGGCGCTCCCGCCGAAGGCGGGCTCGGTTGGCGCGTGCGCGCAACCGGCGGTGATTTTGCGCGGCTCGATGCTGGCTTGAATTATCGCGGCGCACAGCAGGAAGCGGCGGTGCGCGCGGCTTGGAGCGAAGCGGGCGCGGGCCTGCGCCTTCAACTCACCGGCGCGATTGGCTGGACGAATACAGCTTCGTCAGCCGGCAAGTGCGCGGCGCCTTTGCGCTTGTGGACGTCGGCGAAGCCGGCGTCGGGGTGGCGCGCGATCGGTTGCGCCTTGGCGAAACCAATCTGGGCGGGCGCTTCATCGCCGCCGATCTGCGCCCTTACGACTCAAACCTCATCACCATTGACGCGGAAGATCTGCCGCTGGATCGCGCGCCAAGCTTAACGGCGGGCGTCGTTGCGCCAGGCGAAGGCGCCGGTGTTGTTCTGCGCTTCCGCGACGCTGCGCTTGCGATCCTCGAAACACGCGCGCACTTTGCCGATGGCCTCATCGCCCCGCGCGGCGGCGTGCTGATCCGCGCGCGAGACGGCGCGCGCTTTCCGATCGGCAGTGAGGGGCGCGTGGTGCTGCGGGGCGCAGCTGCGGGCGATGTGCTGCGCTTGGAAAGCGACACGCGTTGCGCGGCGCCGGGTGATCCTGCGGCTGCGGCGGCGGGGCTTGTGCTCTCATGCGCGGGTTCGGCGTGATGCGGTTTCTCATCGCCTTTCTCGCGGCGCTCTTTTCCGCGCTTGCGTTCGCGCCGCGGGCTGAGGCGTTGATCTGCATTTCGCTGCTTGGACCATGCAGCTGCGAGGCGTCCGTTTCAGACATCACCTTCGCGCCATTTAATCCGCTCACCGCCACGCAGCAGGAAGCGATCGGCGTTGTCGATATCTCGTGCACTGGCACGCTCGGCATCGGCTCAAGCGTGACGGTGGAAATCCTCAATGCGCCGAGCACAAGCGGCGGCGTGCGCCAGATGCTCGGGCCCGGCGGGCAAGTGCTGCACTATAGATTTTACACGCAAGGCGGGCAGGTGTGGGGGCAGGGCGCGCAGGGCGTCACTTTGCCTGGGCCGCTGCTCACAATTGCTGGCTGGTCCACGCATGCAGATATTTTTGCGCGCTTTACGCCAACGCCAACGCTGCGGCCCGGTGATTATTCGGAAACTGTCACCGTGCGTATCACGTATTAGGAGCAAGTGCGGAGCGCTTAGTCCGCGTGCGCATCATCGTTCGCGGCGCACAGCGTTGCGATTGCAAGATTTTGCGCGGTTCACCGCGCGCGCAAAGTTCCATATGACGCGCGCGAATATCGCGCGGTCGCGTAATTGTTCGCGCTGAGGGTTGATGTTCTCGCAATATTTCCTTATATTGCATTGCACAAATTTAGGGGCGTTCCGCCGCATCGGCGCAATTTTGCAATCGGCTTGATCGTATTCGATCGTCGATTGACGCCATTTGCCCCTCCAACCACGCGAGAGGGGCATGCACTCAAGCCGATCAACTATTGTATTTCATTCAGCGGATGCTGCGGCGGTGCTTGGCGCCGGCGCTTATGTGATGGC